>JBEKFD010000134.1:0-13341 GCA_050013495.1 Occallatibacter sp.
AGGGTGAGCGATTCCCCATGAGCCCCAACCGAGAAAGCGCCTGTAAGGTATATCCGGTCAGTCTGCCGGCCTCCCGCCACCTCTCCCGCCAACAGGTCTGAATCGTCCGCAGCGCGAACCGAAATGGGGTGAATGAGTCGAAACGCAGCGCAGCTTTCGCATCGCCGCAACATGACCGCAGCCTCGGTGGCCGGTGACACGGTAACTGCCCGGTCGTGCCAGAGCGTCCACAAACCGACTTGGAGGGTTGAGCCTGAGCCCGCGGAAGAATTCGATGTTTGTGCGAGAGCCGCAGCGCTGAAAACAGCAACCAGCAGAAGCCCGCGAGGAACTGCCGCCATGCCGCCCTTCATGGCCGCATCCTCCGCAGCGGCGAGTGTCCCAGCAGGTCCGCAGCCACCCCCGCAGCATTCGCCCCGTGACCGGCCGGAAGATAAACGGCCACCACCACAGTTGGCCTTTGCGCCGGGACCAGCCCCACAAACCAGCCGTGCAACGGCGTTCCAGGTCCCAGGTTGGCCGTGCCGGTCTTGCCCGCAACCGGAACCCCGCCGAGAGAAGCCGAGGCAGCAATGCCAAAGCTGGACGAGTCGCTGAGCCCGGCTTGAACAATTTGCGCCGCATTCGAGTCTGGATGGGCCGCCAACTGCACGGCAAGCCATCGATAAGCCTCGGCCAATTCAAGAGGCGTCACGCGGATTCCGTCCACGCCCAGCATCGCCAGGCTTGATTCGTCCGGCGTACGCGGATCGCTCAGCTGAGCCACCGCTTCATCGCGTGCCAGGCCAGTCTGGCCAAGCAGACCGCTCGGTGCGAGCAAGCGTCGAAGCTCGCCGGGAGCAAGCGAAGCGCCGACAGTGGCAAAGTAGGTATTGCAGGACCACGCCAGCGCCTGCCGCGCATCCATGGGATCGGCCGGGGGATGGGAGCAGCTGAGCGATCGTCCGCCGATGCGCAGCCCGCGAGTACAGGCGATGCGCCGCGAAGGGTCCCAGCGCTTCGCGGAAATCAGGCCATAGAGCACCAGCGGCTTGAGCGTCGAGCCGGGCGCAACGAGCGTGCGCGCTGCTTCATCCAGGTGCGCAGCGGCAAGCAATCTCCCGCTTTTCACATCGAGAACCAGAATGCGCGCCTGGGGAGCCGATCGCGCCGCGTGTGCCGCCGCCTGCGCCCAGGTCTGCGCCCAGGTCTGCGCCGATTGCGGCCAGCACACGCAAGCTCCGCAAAAAACCACCGCGGCTATCGCCACAAACCTTGCACTTCGCACACCACGAGTATCCATCATTCCCCCGCGGAGCCACGGAGAGCCGGTTTAATCTGAGGATGCGTTTGCATCAAAGAACCATACGGACGCAGGAGCCTAAATGAAAGTTCTGATCTTTGGCGCGACGGGAATGGTAGGCCAGGCAGTCATGCGCCAGTGCCTGCTCGATCCGGACGTCGAGTTGACGCTCACCGTCGGACGTACTTCGACCGGCGCGCAGCACGGAAGACTGCGAGAAATTGTGCACGCCGATCTCTCCAACTACTCTGACCTGCAAGCAGAGTTGACCGGCTTCGATGCCTGTTTCTTCTGTCTGGGCGTAACTTCCAGCGGCATGAAGGAAGCCGACTACACCCGCCTCACCTATGGATTCACCATGGCCGCCGCGGAGACGTTGAGCAAACTCAATCCGGGAATGACGTTCATTTACGTATCGGGCTCTGGCACCGACAGCTCGGAGAAAGGTCTCCAGATGTGGGCGCGCGTCAAGGGCCGCACAGAGAATGCGCTGCTGCGGCTGCCGCTTAAGGCTTACATGTTTCGCCCCGGCTTTATCCAGCCGCTGGACGGCATTGAATCGAAGACGCCGTCTTACCGCGTATTTTACAAAGTCCTCTCCCCGCTGATGCCGCTCCTTCATTGGGCGCTCCCCAACCAGGTTCTGACAACGCGGGAGATCGGCGAAGCCATGCTTTCCGTCGCCAGGCAAGGCTATGAAAAGCGAATTCTCGAGACAAGAGACATTCGCGTCGTCGTGAAACGATTGGTTTCGCCGCTCTGATCCCGCGCGGCAGCGTTACCGCGGGCAGCGTCCGGTTTTCAACTTCTGCTGAAAACGTTAGACAAAACCCGGCGGCCAAGCCGTATCATGGACGGGCAGAAATATCGCACAATTCATTCGCACAGGAAACCTCGATGAAAAGAACCCTTGCTCTCGCCTCATGCGCGGCCGCTCTCAGCGTGGCCATGGTCGGAATCACAGGTTGCGGCGGAGGCGGTTCTTCGAGCACACCGCCCGTCCCTCCCTCCATCACAAGTTTCACCAGCGGCTCGGCAACCATCACCGACGGGGCCAGCACGACGCTCACCGGCGTCTTCAGCGGTGGAACCGGGATCATCACTCCCGGCAACCTGGCCGCCACCAGCGGCACGGCCGTGACGGTGAGCCCCACTACCACCACCACCTATACGCTTACGGTCACCCCGTCCACCGGTTCGGCTGCCACGCAGACGGTCACCGTGACGGTTGATCCGGCGCCCACGATTGCCAGCTTTACCGCCAGTTCCCTGTCCATCAACAACGGCCAGAGCACCATGCTCACCGGCGTTTTTGCCAACGGAACGGGCGTTATCACTCCGGGAAACATCGCCGCCACCAGCGGAACCGCAGTCAGCGTCAGCCCTACGGCCACCACTACCTATACCCTTACCGTGACGAACGGAGCCGGAACCGCAGTCACGCAGCAGGTCACAATCACCGTCGGAGCAGCCGCGCCCAGCACCGTCACGGTCACAGTACCGGGCACAGTCACCAAGGTCACCGACCAGCTGATCGGAATGAACATGGCCATGTGGTACGACCCCACCACCCCTGCCATTCAGACCGCATTCGCGTCGATCGGCGTCACGGCCGTCCGTTGGCCGGGCGGATCGAACTCAGACCTCTATAACTGGGAAACCAACACCGAATGTCAGGGCGGCTATTCGACGCCAAATTCCGAATTCACTACCTATGTCCAGCAATACGTCCTTCCCGCAAAGGTCGATCTGGCGCTCACCGCCGACTACGGCACCGGCAAGAATTGCACCGGCGCGGGAGATCCCACCGAAGCTGCCGCGTGGGTAACGGAGGCGTTGAATCTTGGCGTCACGGTGAGCCATATGACGGTAGGCAACGAGGAGTACGGGCATTGGGAGGTGGACAAACACACCGTTCCCAACGACCCCACTACCTACGCCGCGGCAGTGAATGGCAACAGTGGCTACTACTCGCTCATCAAGGCCGCGTCCCCCAAGACGCTGGTAGGCGTGGATGTCGACGCCGGTTCCACGATAGCCAACGACACCACGAACGATTGGGACCCGATTGTGATGGCAGGCGCGCCGTTCGATTTCGTTGAATACCACTACTATCCGCAGAACCCCGGTAACGAGGACGACACCATCCTGGTGCAGCAGGCGGCGCAAGGGCTGACCACCGGCATCAACACCATCAGGGCGGAATTGACCGCCGCCGGGAAGCCGGCGGACACGCCCATCTATGTGGGTGAGATGGGCTCGGTTTCCTCCAATCCAGGCAAACAAAGCTGGTCGATCACCCAGGGCCTGTACGCCGGCCAGCTACTGGGCGAAATGATGAACGATGGAGTTTCCCGCGCGACCTGGTGGATCGGGTTCGGCAACTGCGGCGGCAACACCGGCAACTTCAGCGCTTCACTTTATGGATGGCAAGACTTCGGAGCCTACAACATCTTCTCCGACGGTCCTACCGACACCGGCTGCCCCGGCGCGGGTCCCATCGGAACCATGTCTCCCACGGCGCGCGCATATCAGCTCTTCAGCCAGGTGGCCGTCAACGGCGAATCGGTGCTCACCGCAACCGTGGCCGGCGACACCACCGACGTGCGCGCCTACGCCGCCACCAACAACGGCAGCACCGCGCTGGTGCTCTTCAATCTGAACCAAACGACAGCCCAGCAGGTCGTGGTCACGGTGACCGGCCAAGCCAACTCGTCCAGCGTCACCGTAACCACCTACGACAAGGCCTTGTACGACCAGTCGCAGAACGGTACGTGGGCCGACCCGACGGTCGCCAACATGGGCGCGCAGGCCCTGCCCCTCACCCTGACGCTGACCCCGTGGAGCATGAACGTGGTCATCCTCAAGTAAGGAAGGCCAAGGCAGGAAGTACGGCGGGCCGAAGTAGGCTGCGGAAAAATCCCTCAACGGGCTTGAAGGTCTGAGGGAACGACCGTGAGGGTTGCGGAAAACATCGGGGGGAGCCTGGAAGTGTCAGGGCACGACCGGGGCGCCCTCTGGGTCGCGTGTCGCAAGCTACCGATCATCGACGCGGTGCTTTAGCCCCTTTGCGGTTCAAACGGCAGGGCAGGCGCCTGAGCGGGCGCAGACGCCGCCATGTTAGAGTGGGATTCCACGGGGGACAAGGAAGAATGGCCACCACTGGGGTCGAGATCCCTGGCAACGGCGAGACCATCGATCTGCAGCAGCAGGTGGCGCGCCTGCAGGCGCTGCTTGAGGCCAGCCGGCAGGTGCACGCCACCACGCACGAAGAGGATGTTCTGGAGCAGGTGCTGCGCATCGTGGTGCGCGAGCTGGAGATGGCCGGCGCGTCCTTCACCGGCACCGGCCTGAGTTACGGCGAAGAGCCCGAAGCCGATGCCGGAGGCGTGCTCCGCTATCCCCTCGAAGACCGCGACGGCAAGCCGATGACCGAGCTGCTGGTCGCGACTCCGGAAGGGCGTGAGCTGACCATCTACGAGGCGGACTTTATCGAGGGGCTTGCCCTGCAAGCTGCCGTGGCGCTCGAAAACGCGCGCAATCACAAGCGCAACCTGGAGTTTGCTCGGGTGCAGCAGGACCTGGATGCAGGGCGCGCGATTCAGCAGTCGCTGTTGCCACAGAGGTTGCCCTCAATTCCCGGCTACTCGGTGGGCTTCCGCTCGGTTACGTGCTATGAATTGGGCGGAGACTACCTGGATATTGTGGAGCAGCCGGACGGCAGCCTGCTGATTGCAGTAGCGGACGTGGCCGGCAAGGGGTTGGCTTCGGCAATCATGGCTTCCAGCTTCCGTTCCGCCTTCCGCGCCATGGCAGTTACCGGCATGGCGCTCGATGAACTGGCCACGCGCATGAACCAGCACCACTGGGCCGAAGGCGAGGAGGCGAGGAGGCGCTACGTGACCGCCATCTTCCTCCGGCTTCATCCCGAGATGGGTGAAATCGAGGTGGTCAACGCCGGGCACAATCCGGGCTTCCTGGTGGAGCCGGGCGGCGGAATACCCCACCAGTTTGACGCCGCCGGCACGCCGCTCGGCCTGCTTCCGGGCATGCAATACAGCTCCGAAAGGCACCGGTTCATTCGCGGTACACGGCTGCTTTTTTACACCGACGGGCTCACCGAGGTGTTCAAAGGGGATGAGGAATTTGGGCCGGAACGTCTTTTATATGAATTTTCTACGTGCCCGGCGCAGAAAGCAGATGGTATTCTCGATGCATTGTGGACAACCTTGGACAAGTTCTCTTCCGGCGGTCCCCAGTCAGACGACATGACCGCACTGGCGCTGTGCCGGTGTACGAGTAACGCGGAGATGCCGGCATGAGCGCATTGAAAACCACCAACGTGGAGGTCCGGCTGCCCTCGCGGATGGGCTTTGAAAAAGTGGCCATGAGCACGGCTGCCTCCGTGGCCAAGCTGATGGGCTTCCGCGAAGACCGCATCGAAGACCTGAAGACGGCCGTGGCGGAGGCCTGCATCAACGCCATCGAGCACGGCAACCGTCTCAATGAGAAACTGTCGGTAGGCGTGGTGCTTTCGGCCGGAGAAGACTCTCTCGAAGTCAAAGTCATCGACGACGGCACCGGCATGAAGAAGCAGCCGGCCAAGCCCGACATCGACCGCAAGATGCACGGCGAAGAAGACGCCCGCGGCATGGGCATGTTTCTCATCCAGGCCCTGGTGGACGAGGCCGAGTGGGTGGCTGGGTCCGACGGTAAAAGCAGTTATGTGCGGCTTGTCATCCGGCTGGACAAAGACCAGAGTTGACCCTGGACCGATGACCTGGAACCGATGACCAAGAATCAAGATTAACCAAACAAAAGATACGGAGATTACCGATCGTGCAGAGCGAAACCAAGTCGCATGTTGACCAGCTCACCTCCCCTGCCGGACACCCGGTCACAGTCCTCCGTTTTGAGGGGGATATCGCAAGCACCTCAAGAGATGCCGTTCTCGGCACCTACCAGTCTCTGTCCAAGACCACCGTCAAGCAGATCCTGCTGGACTTTACCAAGGTGGATTACATCAATTCGAGCGGCATCGCGCTGGTCATCCAACTGCTGATTGAGGCCTCGAACTCCAGCCAGAAGGTTTACGCCTTCGGCCTTTCGCCGCACTTCGTCAAAGTCTTCACCATGGTGGGCATCACCAAGTACGCCGGGCTGTTTCCCAGCCAGGCCGAGGCCCTCGCGGCGCTCTAAGGGCACGCGCTATCGAGCATTTCCACGCTTAGAATGAGCCCTATGAACCTCGACGCAATCCAGGCCGCAGTTCGCGACGCCGGCTTCGACGGCTGGCTCTTCTACGACCACCACCACCGCGACCCCATCGCCGCGCACATCCTGGGCCTCGACGAGAAGGCCCACATCACCCGGCGCTGGTACTACTACATTCCCGCCGAGGGCGACCCTCGCAAACTCGTCCACCGCATCGAGCAAGGCCGACTCGACTCGCTTCCCGGCGTCAAGGGCCTCTACTCAAGCTGGCAGGAGTTGCACGGCGGCCTGGACGCCATGCTCTTCGACGCCCGCCGCATCGCCATGCAGTACTCGCATAACAACGACATCATGTACGTCTCCATGGTCGATGCCGGCACGATCGAGTTCCTGCGCGGCCTGGGCAAGCAGATCGTCAGCTCCGCCGACCTGGTGAGCCAGTTCGAAGCGGTCCTGACCGAGGAGCAGATCTTCTCCCACTCTGTGGCGCAGGTCGCCATCGATCGCATCCTGGAGGAAGCCTGGCGCGAGATGGGGCGTCGCCTGCGTCCCCACCAGGGCGGAGTGGGAACGGTCACCGAATACGACATGGTGCAGTGGCTCTCGGAAGCCATGCGCCGCGAGAATCTGGTCTGGGAAAACGGCCCCAACGTCAGCGCCAACGCCAACAGCTCCGACTCCCACTACGAGCCCACCGCGGACCGCTCGGCCACCATCCGCGAAGACGACTTCATCCTCATCGACATCTGGGGCCGCCTCGAACGCCCCGGCAGCATCTTCTACGACATCACCTGGACCGGCGTCGTGGGCCGCGAACCGACCGACCTGGAGCAGCACGTCTTCGAGACCGTGCGCGACGCCCGCGACGCCGCAATCGCCAAAGTCGAAGAGGCTTTCACCGTGGGCCAGCCCATCTACGGGTACGAGGGAGACGATGCCGCGCGCGCAGTCATCAACGCCGCCGGCCTGGGAGATTTCTTCACTCATCGCACCGGCCACAACATTGCGCACGAGATTCACGGCCCCGGCGCGCACCTTGACAATCTGGAAACTCACGACCAGCGCCGCATCCTGCCCTACACCTGCTTCTCCGTAGAGCCCGGCATCTACCTCCCCGAGTTCGGCATCCGCAGCGAGATCGACATGCTGACCGCGCCCGGCCGCGCCTGGGTTACCGGCCGTGTGCAGACCGACCTGGTGAGAATCTAAAGGGCAGGGATTAGGGAACAGGGAACAGGGGCCGATGGAGCGCAGTCTCACCTCACCTCGGGAATTCCGGTTCAATGGATGGGCCGGCGTTTCCGGAAAAGGCGACGGCCGAGAGAGGAACGAAGCGAGTCGCGGTTCTTGCCTTGCCTGCCGTGTTCCTTGTTCCCTAACCCCTGCCCCCTGTCCGTTGCGATATAGTCAAGAAGGCATGGCAAATCCCCAAGACAAGAAAAATCCCGCTGGAAGGGGATTCGTGTATCTCCCCCTGATCGCCGGCTGGCTGGTCCCTGGCGGAGGACATTTTCTGCTTCGCAAGTGGGGTCGCGGGGCGCTGCTCGCCGCGTCCATTCTGGGCATGTTCGCCATCGGCATCGCCATGCAGGGCAAGCTTTACTCCAGCGGCAAGGACATCCTGGACATTCTCTGCCTGGCCGGCGACCTAGGCAACGGATTGCTCTACCTGGTCAGCCGCGCGGCCGGTCTGGGCGCCGATCAGGTGACCATCACCACCGGCGATTACGGCACCCGCTTCATCGTGGTCGCGGGCCTGTTGAACGTTATCGCCGCCGTCGACGCGCACAACCTCCGCACCGGGAGGAAAGCCTAGTGTTCCGGCCCTCTCATTTTGCCGCAGTCGTTCTGTTCGCGCTCTTCGCCTCAGTAGTCTTCGGCATCACCCAGCGCGACACACCTCGCCGCATGGTTCGTTACGGCCTATATTGTTTCGTAATGTTTGTGGGCGCAGCCATCGCGCTCAGCTGGATCATGTACTTCATCGCGCGATAAGATCAGCATCGAAAAAGCCGGCAGCGGGAACGCCATGCCTCGCCAGAATCTCTTCCGCATCTTCGCCGTCTTGTTTGTGGCCGCAGCCATTTATCACGCCGCCGCCTTCGCGCATCCGGCATTGAGCGATGGCGGAACGCGATCGCGCCACGCAGCCTTCTTCGCCATCGATCTGCTCTTCGCCTGGTACATGCTCAAGCGGCCCAAGTGGTTTGTAGTGACATTCAGCCTGCTCACTCTCGAAACCCTCTACGGTCATGGCCTGCACGCGTGGAAACTATGGCGCGATCAAGGGAAGCTCGATTGGCTCTCTTTTGCAGTCCTGATTGCTGTGCCCGCCATGCTGGTCTTTCTCATCGCAGACGCACAAGGCCGTTCCCGGGTGGCAGGCGATGGTGCGAGCCAGGCGAATCCTTCTTAAAGCAAGGGTACGTCACCGCTGCCAGACGGCTGCGTCGAAGTTATGCGCAATCGCATAACCCTCTGACAGGTAAAGATCGATGGCCGTCACATTCGACTCGGTCACCGTCAGCGAAATCTCCGTCGCCCCATGGCGCATGAAGTGGAAGGCAGCCAGCGAGAGCAGCATGCGCGCCAGCCCATGCCGCCGGTAGCCGGGATGAACGCAGAGCTGGGTGATGTGTCCGCTTTCCGCGCTCACCCGCGAGCCCAGCACCAGCGCCACCAGCTCGCGGTTTTGCCGATTCACGATCACGTGCGACACCTGCGGAGAGAATGTTCCGCACCCCGAGTAGCGCACGATGTTATGCAAGAAACGCTGTGAGCCATGAACCGAGCGATACTGGTCGTTGATCACGCTGTCCGGGTGGTCGCGATACGCCTCGGAGATCAACTGGCCTGCGGGGGTAAGATCCTCGTCGCGCCAACCGCGCAGTTCCAGTCCATGAGGCAGGTCCACCCGCGGCTGGCTCCACAGGCTCTTCAATTGCTGCACCATGAAGAGGCGGCGGAAGACCTGGAACCCAGCCTGGTGAAAAATGCCCGCATGCGCACCTGAAGGGTGCAGCAGAAGCTGCGATTCGATGCGATCCACGTGCGGCGAGCCCACCAGCGTCTCAAACAGATGCTTGAGCAGCGTCGTCTCGATCTCGTGCGCCGAAGCTGCGGCCTCGGGCACCGCCGCCTGCCCCGCTCCCGGCGTTTCATCCTGACCCGCCGGCTGGCAACCGAGAGCAAACACGTCGCCAATCACCGCTTTGGTCTCTTCATACACGCAGAAGGCATAGCCCGTAACCTGCCCGCCCTCAAGCGCCGCATAGCCGGGCAGCATGTGGCTGTCAAGATACTGCATCAGCAGTTTCGACGAGGTGCGATAGTCCCAGTGCAGGCGCTGTTTCCAGATCTCGCCTTCCGCGTCGAGCACAGGACGGAGCATCGGCGCCGCGAAGTGCCGCAGGTCGAGAATCTCGATGGAAACACCTGTTGCCATGCATCTCCCAGAGTATTGGACGCCTCAAGCCCAGGTCAGAAAGCTGTCCAAGCCCGCACCGCTGCATTGCCGCAACAAACAAAACCGGGTGAGGCCTTGGGCTGCTTTGACCACCCTTACTGCCAGAGCGAGCTTGAAGGAAAGCTTATCAGCACTCAGCCTTTTATGAACGAAAGCTTGCTATCGGCATTCCTGAGATTGCCTTCTAGTCAATAGAATATTCAACGGCTACCCACCATATAGACCACCAGCCCCTGCTCCGGCCATGCGAACAACTGCTCGTAATGGCGGCCCTCCAGGTACTCGTCAAGTGCGGCAGGCGAATGCAGATCGACGCCCTTGCGCCCCGTCACCCGCACTACCAGCAGATGCTGCTCCTCCGGCACGCCGTCCTGCTCGTAATTCACCACCTCGTGATTGCGATAGAACGAGAGGCCGTACTCGATATCGCGGCGCACCCGGAAAACCGCGACCGTCTCCTCGGCGGGCGCCAGCGTGCCCAGCTTGTCCGCAAGGGGGCGAGCCGAGTAAGCGCGGTCCAGCAGGTGAATCACGCGCTTGGTCGCGCCTACGGCGGGAATCCCGAAGAAGGGGCCGACTCCGTACAAAAACAGCACCTGCACCACCAGGATGCAGGTAGTCACCAGCCGCAGCCGGGCTACCCCATAGGCTTTGACCACGATGAAGATCAGCACCGCGCCCCCTGCCGCAGCCAGGGCTGCAATGGCAAGCGCGTGCGGAGGGGGCATGGTGGCATTGTGCGTCACAAACCAGGGCAGCAGCAGCGCGAACATGGTCATGATGCCGCACACCGCCGCGTGCCCCAACAGCACCCAGCGGTTGAGGCCCGGCTGGCGGCGCCGATAGAGATAATCTCCGGTGAGAATGGCAAGAGGCGGAATGGAAGGCAGAATATATCCCGGCAACTTGGACTGCGAAAACGAGAAAAAGGCAATCGGAATCAGCGCCCACAGCACCAGAAACTCGGGAAACGCATCGCCGGGTCGTTTGGGAACGCGGCGGCGCGGGCTCAAGCGGCGCAAGCGCCACTCCGCCACCGAAGTCAGGATCCCGTCAATGAGGGCTCGGACCGCGATGACCGTCCAAGGCATCATGGCCAGCACGATGACTACCAGGTAGTACCAGAACGGCTGCACGTGCTGATAGCGGTCCGTGGCAAAGCGCTCCAGGTTGTGTTCCAGAAAGAACTCCCGGAAAAACGTGGGGTTCTGCACCTGCACGGCGATGAACCAGGGCAGTACCATCGCAAAATATAGAACCACGCCGGGCCACCAGAACGACTGCCGCAGGATGCGCCACTCTCGTCGCAGGAAGGCAAAGCTGGCAATGATCACCGCCGCCAGGAACGGCGCAACCGGCCCTTTGGCCAGCGTAGCCACGCCGGTGAAGAAGTAGATGTCGAACAGCCAGAATTTCGACCCCGTCTCATACCAGGCATACCAGCCCAGCAATCCGATGGCTAGCGGCGCGGCCATCTGCATGTCGGTCGAAGCGCCGCGCGCAAAGCCGATAATGCCCGTGCAGGCCACGGTAATGATGGCCGCGTCCAGATGCCCGCCCGGCCGGAAGCGCCGCATATGCAAATAGATGAGCGCCGCCATCACGAAGGCGAAGCTGGTCGACGGCAGGCGGGCGCTCCAGTCGTGCACGCCAAAATCTTGGAACGTGAACATCGCCCGCCAGTAGTAGAGGGCCGGCTTTTCCAGCCAGGGATGTCCGTAAAGATACGGCGTTACGCAGGCGCTCAGGCGGTCGCCTAGCGAGTGCGCGGAGTCAAACCGGTCCAGCATTTCGTGGGCGATCTGCGCGTAGCGGGGCTCATCGGCTCCCACCAGGCCCAGCCCGTCCCCACCTAGAATCGGCGTAAGTCCGTAAGCCAGAAAGAATACCGCGAAAATGAGAAATACTGCTGCCTCGCTCAGAGCGGCCCAGCGGACCTGCCGTTTGCGCCGGTTTTCAGGCAACTCCGGGGCAGGGGTTAGAGGTGCAGTCTCCACTTCCAGGGTTTCTCCACGTCCAGGGTTTCTCCAGTTCCAGCGTTTCCCGGCTTGAGTCAGGCTCCGGGAATGCCTGCTCGCCGGCTTGCGGTCCGCGCCGCGGAAACGCGGAGATGTTGCTCGGTTTCGACAGGGACAAGGCTAACAGATTCGCACGGAATGGCAAGCGCCGCCGCGCCAGGCGTCGAAACTGATTTTGCCTGGTCGAAATTCGTCTGGAGCCACTAGCGGCCGGCGCCTACTGTGCAGGGGCTTTTTCTTCGGTTTGCGGAAGCAGAGTTTGTGGCTCGGTTTCTCCGGCGGCTGGTTGCGGCGCCAGGGCAAACTTGTTCCGCTTCCGCGACCGGTCCATCAACTCTTCAATCCGCGCCTGAAACCGCCCCGAGCGATCCGCAAGAAAAGCCAGGTCCGGCACATGCCGCACCCCCATCCGCTCCTTCAACTCGTAGCGGATGTAGCCCTTCGCCGCCTCGAGGCCGGCAATCGTATCCTTCTCCGCCTGCACAATGTCTTTCACATGGCTGTCGACAGCCACATAGACCCGCGCCGACTTCCCGCCCGGATTCAGCGCCACCTCGCTCACATAGCAGTTGCCGATGCGCGGGTCAGAAAGCTCGCCCTCGATCATGGTTCCAATCTCCAGCCGCAGCGTCTCCGCCACCCGGTCCTGATGATGCTTCCGCGCCCTGTTCTCCGGCATAATTCAAGCTCCCGACAACCCAATCCCCACCGCGTGAGGTAAACGGTTAAGGATACCAGACACCGGCCGGCGGTCTCTCGCTGAGGTTGCAACGGCAGTGCCCTAATTCGAAATTCACAGGCCTAACATTCGGTAGCGGCAAATAAGGTGTTATGCATTGAGTCCGACCGGCTTCTCTTGCTGGCCTTGGTTGTACAATTTCTTGCATTATGCTGCAAAAATTGGCACTCGTAATAATGCTCGCAGGCGTCTTGCCAATATCGGGAGAATTGCAAAGCCCGAACCCCAACGGCAACGGCGCAACGAATCCAGCGCCGCCACCGTCTCGGACTATCACCTGTGCAGTAAAGCAGGATGGCACAGCTATCGAGTGCAATTCGCCCAAGGGTGTACCGGAGACTTATCTCAACCGTCTCTTTACAGCAGAAAATACCCCAAACATCGCCTTGTTTTTCGTAGGCCTCGGCGGCGTACTTGCTGCTACCGGAACTCTTATATCGATTAAGCAACAAGTGGTTGAGATGCGACGCCAAGTGCAGGCCAGCCATGATGGATTGAGGGCGTGGATAGGAATCGATGTTCGCGAGAATGAACTCCCCGTCTTCTCGCTTCAAATGATGGATCAAATCACCGGTCTGCTTAAATCCTCTCCGCCTAGATTCGTCTGGGAAATCAAAAATCA
>JBEKFD010000135.1:0-13315 GCA_050013495.1 Occallatibacter sp.
TGATGGTCGACGCGGGCGGCTTCCGATGCTGCCGTGCCGGGATGTGAAATTTCGGTGTCGATTGCGGCGTCGAAGGCATGCGGGCGGTGCGGCAGCATGCTCGACAGATTAGCATAGAGGAAGCGGCAGCCTGTGCGGCAGAAACTCCGCAGGTTCCCCAAGCATCAACTCCCTGGCGGCGGCCTGTCTTCCCCAAGCAACGTACCGGGCGGCAGAGCGGGCCAGGAGCGATAAAAAATCCAACAACATCCGACGATCCGGATTCCCCCAAGGAGGGACAATGGCGAGCAAGGCAAGTGCGGTATGGACAGGTTCACTGAAGGAAGGCAAAGGCACCATCTCGACGGCGACGGGCGTGCTGAGCAACGCGAATTACAGCTTCGCCACGCGGTTTGAGGGCGCGGACTCGGGAACCACTCCCGAGGAACTGATTGCGGCGGCACATGCCAGTTGCTTCTCCATGGCGCTGGGCGCGCAACTGGGCGGCGCGGGCCTTACACCGGACAAGATTGAGACCCACGCGGCCGTTACCCTGGCCAAGACCGACGGCGGGTTTGCCATTACCAAGATCGCGCTGACCACCACGGCCAGCGTTCCCGGCGCCACCAAGGAAGCCTTCGACAAGGCCGCCGCGGATGCCAAGGCCGGCTGCCCGATTTCGAAGCTGTTTGCCAACAACACCGAAATTGAGCTGGACGCGAAGCTGGTTTAGGCGCGCGATTTTTCGGGCATTCGTTTCATAGCACAGACCTCCCATCCTTTCTGCACCTTCGCAAGAGCGGAGACGCAGCAAGGATGGGATTCTGTTTGCGGGCGCAGGACTGGGCGCTGGATTGCGGGCGGAACATCCAACTTGAACGAATTCCGATTCCGTGGGAAAGTGGTTAACATTCGAGGCATGCGGCCATGAAGAAATACAGATTCAAGGCGACCATCCAGGCCGGCATCGGCGGCGGTGCGGCGGTGATCTTTCCCTACAACGTGGAAGAGGAGTTTGGCGCCAAGGCCAGGGTGCCGGTGAGCGCGATGCTGGAAGGTGTGCCGTATCGCGGGTCGCTGGTGAAGTGCGGGGCCACCAGCCATATGTTGGGCGTGCTGAAGGGGATCCGCGAGCAGATCGGCAAGGGGCCCGGAGACACCATCGAGGTGGTGCTGTGGAAGGACGAAGCGGAACGAACCGTCGAGGTTCCGGCCGAGTTTGCGGCGCTGATGGAGAAGGCGGGCCTGACGGCGGCATTCGAAAAGCTGAGCTACACCAACCGCAAGGAATACTGCCGCTGGATCACCGAGGCCAAGCGGGAAGAGACGCGGCAGATGCGGCTCAAGAAGTCCATTGAAATGCTCGCAAGAGGGGTCAAAACCCCTGGCTGAAGCACGGTCTAGCCGGGCCGATTTCGCGGTCAAGTTCCATTTGACACAGCAGGCCGCATTTGCGAGACTCAGAGGTGCTGCCGGTTCAGCGCAAGTTCGCTGAACTTTCAAGTACCGTGCCGAAGTGGCGGAATTGGCAGACGCGCGTGGTTCAGGTCCACGTACTCGCAAGGGTGTGGGGGTTCGAGTCCCTTCTTCGGCACCAGCCGTTTAGAATCAATAGATTAGATAGGCTTGCTAAGAAAAGCCAGCACTAAAGCTTAGTTTTCCTGTTTTTTCGGTATTAACCGAGAGGAGAGCTTTGATACCAGTGGCAACCCAAAGTACAGTACCAAACCTTACTCTCAGTCAGGACGCACGGCTATACAAGTACGTCCGCCTTCCGAGCGGCTGGATATAGCTCCGTGCCGACTACGGCGAAAACTTTGGCGTGAAGCCTCGCGCTGTGTTCTTGCCCTAAACGAACACCCCCAACCTTTGTTTAGGGCGGCAAGTACGTTGCCAGCGACCGCGGCAAGTGGTACCCATCGCTTTCGGCACGCCTCTAAGCGCAACACAACTTGATGGCTTCTCGCCGAAAGCCGGAATAATCGCCTCAAGATGGCCACCCCGTCGGCGAGAACTTAGTCAGAATGTGCCAGCGAGGAACACTCATCGACCCCACATACACAATCTCGGCTCAAGGATCTATCGATCCGGCGCGACTGCGCCCAAACTACGGCTGACCCTGTCCCAAACTCTTCATCATTGCCTCGAAAACTGGTGTGGACCAATTCTTCTTTGCCAGCCGCCCATAGAAACCTTTGCCGGTTGTAATGTGGACGTGCGTCTGTGCCCCGATTGGCTCCAGCACGCCCGTCACACTTTCTGCGCCCAGATCATATGAGTGCGAGGCTGGGAGCAGCCTTGGGCGTTTGCACTCGATCCGCTCCGCGGTCTTCTCCGTAACCTTGCAATCCTGGGTCTCCATGCCGATTTCGAGGGCAGCCATCACTTTGTCCATTGGGTAGGCAACGGGTTCATCCACGTCAACGCTCATCCATTCGGGGTCCAAAGAAAGTGTTACGGAATCGAAGGTGGCATCGGAGAAAATCTTGCTCCATCTGGTCCGCGTCGCGGGGTCAAGCTCGTGCACTCGGGCGGAGTATTCAAGAATGTACCGGCTATACTTTCCCACAATCACTCTGCCAACCGCATCCTCTTCAGGCAACAGGCGGCATGCGTCCGAGTGCCATTGATACATGACTCCGCTTTCATCCCTTGAAATCACGCTCCAATGCATGGTTCCGGGGCATTTCCTTTCTCCGACGGCCTGGTGTTGCTTGAGAAGATCTTCCGGAGATTGGTTGCTTGCTCCACTGAAGTCGGAAATTCTCACCACTTCTTTCCAGTCCCGGAAGTTGGAGCCGTTGGGGACCATTTCGATGGCATTGTAGCGAGCGTCCGGGCTTATCTCATACATCGAGGTCCAACCCGGCCCCAGCTCGCGCACCAGTCCTTCGTTCTGTACCTTCTGGGCAGCCGCGCCGCGCCAGGAGAGAAGCAGGAGGATTAGTACGATACGGCTCCATGGTTTCATTGCAACCCTCATATACGATTGCAGCGTGATCGTCGCCTGCACGCATCAATGCGCATTCAGTGCGTAAACAGTTTCGTGCGAATGCAGAAGGACTCCAGCGGCCGCGCCTCCCAGCAGGCCCACAACCCGCCAATCCCGGCCGCTGTGCTCCCGCCCCCAAAATCGAGACAGAACGTTTGCGTTGACGAGCAGCCCTTATGGGTGGCTTCGCCGATTCCAACACCCACGCCTGCACCTACTCCCGCAAGAATCGGGGTATTGCGAAGCCGATGCCTGTTCTTCATCGGCGTCACGCTCTCTACATCCTGTTTCTGGATGCTCTGCGGCGCACCTCTGGCTTGCAACGAGACGGCCCCGTCGGAAACATTCAAGAACGTTCTGGTAAACTTCGTCGAGTTCAACTCCCGCACTTGAATCTCGTCGCCTGTGCTGGGCACGCAGCCTACACGAAACTCCCAAGACACACATCGCAGGCAACGTCCTTTAAACTCGAACTCCTGTTCCTTTCGTTTCGGATGATTGGCATTCCATTACTGCACGGTGAGATTCACCACACCAGTCTGCGTAATCGATCCTGAAGTGGCAGTGACTGTCAGGGTGTAGCTGCCGGCGGTCGTGCCTGGATTCCCTGCGCCTTTACTGCCGCCGCCGCTGCCACAGGCCAGCATTCCGCCGGTAAGCAGCACGAACAGCCCGAGCATCCCGATCATCGTCCTCCAGTTACGCCGCCGCGAGGGTATGCCGAAGAGCAGCAGGAAGGCCAACTCCGCGCCTGCAATCATGTGCCAATTGCCACCTTTGTACAGCGGGTATACGAGCGAGCTCGATGTTGCTGCAGTACTGGAAACAGTGAGCGTCGCCGTGCCGTTACTGGCGTTGCTGATGCTTACCGGTGTCGTCGCACCGAAGCTCAGTGTAGGCGCGTCCTGGCTGCCACTGGGGCTCGATGTCACAGCAGCGGTCAGCGCCACGCTGCCGGTGAAGCCGCCGCTTGGAGCTACGGTGATCGTAGATGTATTTCCAGTTGTAGCACCGGGGCTGATCGACACGGCGGTTCCTGAGACGGTGAAGGAAGGTGCGGGCGCGGCCGTGACAGTTACTGAGCCGGTGCCGCTGGATGCGCCGTAGTTATTGTCGCCAGAGTAACTCGCCGTTAGCGTGTCTGCGCCGGTTGCCAGCGAGCCTGCCGGGATGCTGATTGTCGCGCTCCCGCCACTGAGATTGGTGACCGCCGACGTGTAACCTCCTCCGGTTAGTGTGATTGACCCCGTTGGTGTTGGACTACCGCTGCCGCCGCTGACAGCGACAGTCACGGTCAAGGCCTGTGCCGTTGTGATACTCGCTGAAGACGGGGTGACTGTGATGGTGGCCAGCGTAGCGTTGGACACGAATCCGTGAATGACGGAATTCGAGTCCATATAAGATCCGGTGATGACCCCTGCATCGTTGATGCTGAAGCCGCCGCTTCCTTCAAGCGCTCCATATCCTCCGCCAGTGCCCATGCCCGCGCCTGCGCCCGGAACGTCAAAGCTGCTGATGGTCCCGTCGCTCGCGCGCTTGAAGCCGTGAAATACTGTCTTTGCATCCAGATAGAATCCGACAATTTCTCCGGATGTGTTGATGCTGAGCGGGAAGGTTCCCAGCAGAAAGCCCGTGCCCGCGCCGGTAACATCGAAGTCGGTGATGGTCCCGTTGGCCGCGCGCACGAACCCGTGCATGGCACCCGCGGCGTCATAGAAAAACCCCGCGACATCCCCTGCCGCGTCGATGCTGAAAGGCAAAGTGCCTACGCTCTTGACCGCGCCGGAATCGGGCGCATTGAATGTGGTGATGGCGCCATTGGAAGCGCGCACAAAGCCGTGATACGCGCCTGCCGAGTCCGTATAAAGTCCTGCAATTTCGCCCGAAGCGTTGATGCTGAGCGCTCTTGTTCCCTGCTTGTTCGCGGTTCCCGCTCCCGTCGCATCGAACGGGGTGATCGCGCCGCCCGCAGCGCGCAGGAAGCCGTGCAGCACCCCGCCCTTGTCCGCATAGAATCCGGCAATTGACCCTGAGGTATTGATGCTTACCGGGAAGGTTCCCTGATTCCTGGCCGTGCCGATGCCGGTTGCATCGAACTCCGCGATCGCTCCGGAGGCAGCGCGCACAAAGCCGTGATACACGTACTTCGAGTCCATCCAGGGTCCGGTAATGTCTCCTGCCGTATCAATGCTGAACGCCTGCGTCCCTTGACCAGGTCCGGCGCCTGCGCCTGCGGCGTCGAATACGGTGAACGTGCCGTCCGTGGCGCGCAGAAAACCGTGATGGACGCCGCTCGAATCCGTTTCGAATCCTGCAATTTCTTCCGCCGCGTTGATGCTGAAGCCGGAGGTTCCCTGAAGTGCGCTCGCCGTTGACCCAGCACCCGGAGCATCGAACGTTGTGAAGCCGGGCGTGCCTCCGTTGGCTTCTGTCTTGAGAGCCCCGGAGCATACGGCGATGACGATTCCGGCAAGCCCGATCACCGGCAGCATTGCCAGGGATGGAGCCAACGACCTCAACACAAGGCGTGCATTCTTCATTTGATTCACCTTTCTTGAAGCAAATTGCAAAGCGGCTTAGCAGCGGCGTGGAACGCGGGAATCGCGGTGGCCCCTTCTCAATCCGATAAGGAGCCCGAGACAGATACGAATGGTTGCGAAACGGAAACGTGGTCAGCGCAACGCGCTTCCCCCTCACTCTCTAATGCGTCGCCCCGGCCAAATTGGTGACACTTTCGTCAAGAGTATTTGCATGCGGATCAGAGGGATTCTTACCCGAGGCTACCGACTCCTCGTGTTGTTCGCTTTGGGCGATCAGCTTGGCCGCAGTCTTTGCAAGAATGCTGTGGCCGTGCGTGGTGGGATGCAGATCGTCCCAGAAGAGATAAGTGTCGGGGTCGACCGCCACGCCCTGGGAACTGGCCGTCACGTTCAGCAGCGAGTATTTCGATGGAGCGGCCACGATCTTGTTGAACAGGGCAAAGACGTCGAGTTGTGACAGATTCAGGTGCTTGCGGAAATTGAAGTCGCGCAGCAGCGCAACGCCACCGCCAAGAACTTCGTTATAGAGTTTGGCGGCTGCCGTGGCAGGAACCGACGTGGTGGGCGAGCCGTTAAGCCGCGGAACCAGTCCAAGCGGAGGCAGGTTGGGGACGATGAACTGCGTGGCGCCGGCATCGATGAGCCGCTGAATGTTGAGCGTCTGATTGATGCCTGCATCGATCACGGCGTCTTCCGAAGTGGCGTTGAGCAGGTCATTGGCGCCGCCCCAAACCACGAAGAGCGTCTTGTCATTGATTTTCGGATGGGTGGCGAGATAGTCGGTAATCTGCTGGCCAATGTTGTTGATGGTCACTGAAAGCTCATCGGAGGGACCGAAGGCAAACACCGATGTGCCCCCACCGGTGAAAGCGAAACCGTAGGCGTAGTCAGTTCCGCCATCGAGCGAGGCCTTGACCACCGGCTTGGATGGAAACGTGGCAGCCAACTGCTCGATCCAGACTCCGAAGTAGTCTTCGGCAGGGGGCAGCGTGTCTGCGCCATCGGTGAACCGGCCATCGGTGTAGTCGGCGTAGGGGCCGGGAATCCGCACCCCGTACTTGGCTTCCGTGAGATCCGCGACATTGCCGGTATCGGAGAGCGAGTCGCCAAAGACGACGATGGTGGTGTAGTCCGGGGTATGCCTTCCATCCTGGGCATGGCCGAATACGGGGTTCAAGGTAAACAGGAAAACCGCCAGGAGGCAGAAGACGAGGCCCGGCCGGCGCTTCTGGGGTGCGGTTGGGCCGGCTGCGAACAGCGGCTTTAGCGGAACCGCTACGGTTGCGACCGGAGAAGGCTTGCTCAATCGAATGACGCGCATGGGGGGAATCCTCTCAAGTGAATTGAATTTCAACCTCGACACTCCATGAATTTGTTCCTGCAAAGGAGCTGACTCCTCTGGTCTTTACAGGGTCCTTCCCTTTTGAAACGTCCTGCCTGCCAAATTTCATTTCGTTCAGTGGCGCCGGCATGTCGCGCCATCCTATCGGACCTCGTTTTCGTTGCGAGCGATTGATCCCCCAGTGGGGCAGCTCAGCCCAAAGTGGGGTGTAAGCGCATCAACCTTCGCTCATGCAGCAGCCTTAAGCAATTGTCTGGATGTAACTTCCAGATGATTTTCGAGTGATTTGGTAAGCGGATTGAAATGAATAGCATAGCTTGGTTGCCCCACCGAGCCCTTCACTGGGCTCCCTCCTTTTCTGGCGCCAGAATGCCCGCTTTGGTCTGCATCGCAAGTACCTCAGTTCACGGTGAGCGAGAATGTTGTGCTCTTCTGGAGCGAGCCAGCCGTCGCGGTAACGGTCACTGTCGATGTGACTGGTTGAGGCGCCCCGCTCGAAGCGCCGCCACTGCCGCACGCACTGACCATACTCAGCCCGGCCACGCTGACGGCCAGCACCGGAAGTATCCGCAATCGGCGTCGCGTCTTCCAGCCAAGGCAACAGAGCGCGAGCGCCAGCACTGCTTCCGGAAAGCGCGCGCGCCCTTTGCGGTCGAAAGCTGCGGAGGCCGTGGAGGCGGTCACAGTGAGCGTCGTGGAAGTTGTGCCGGGAGGCGTCACGGTCACCGGGGAAAAGGAGCATGTTGCATCGGACGGCAACCCGGAGCAGGCGAACGAAATCGCCGAATTGAATCCACCCGTTGGCGTTATGGCAATGTTTGTCGTCCCGCTCTGTCCTGCTGCGATTGCAACGGATGCCGGCGTGGCCGCAATGGAGAAACCTGGCAAATTGATGGTGTACGTCGCACTGGCGACGGCGCTTGGGTTGTAGTTTGTCGCAACTGCAATGGCCTGAAGGGTCTCAGTGGCCGAAACCGCAATTGCACTCATATATTTTGTCGAACTGGCCGTAGGTGTCGTGCCGTCGGTGGTGAAGTAAATCTGTGCTCCAGCGGTTGAGTCAGACAGCGTCACGGTTTGCGGACCATTGTAGGTCCCAGCCGGCAGGCTGAATGCGGGCGAATTCGCCGGCGGAGTAAAGGCGTTGACAGCATAGGAAGCGCCAAGATAAGCGATCGAGGTGAAATGGTGGGTCCCGCCCGGCGTTCCTGTAATGCGCACACCATCGCCCCATGTGCTGGGAAAGGTGAAGGTGTAAGTCTGGTTGGCGGCAAGGTTGGTGTAGGGATACTCGGGAGCGACGGTACCCCCGGCCATATCCACCCACTGAAAATTCTGGCGTACCTGCACCTTCAGATCGCTCGCATACCAGCCGCCGTTATAGAAAATCGGCCCCGCCGTGTAGGTAACCTGGTCGATGTTATAGGGGATGGGCCACGTGTAGCCCCACCAGTCGATGGTTTTTGCCTCTTCATCGAAGTCGTTTTCGTTCACGCCCGCGGGTCCATTGCTAATCTGGTCCGCGCAATCCAATGCGCAAAGAAGGCCGAGATGCGTGCTCTTGCTGATGGCTCGCGTCCCGGGGGCTAAAGCCAAATTGGCGTCCGAACAGGTGTTGGAAGGCGAGGCCGGAGCATAGGTATCGAGATACAGTTTGCGCAGTGAAAATGTATAGGAATCTCCGCTGCAGCAGACATTGCTCTGCAGATAGAGCGTCTTCCCGTCGGCGCCAATAAACTTGGAAGGGATGCTGGTGCCATACTGGCCCCGGTTTTGCAAAAGCCGCAAGGGCCCGAAATCGTTTGACAGGAAGTGGCTCCATGGCCCCCAGGGGTTTGGCGCCTCATACAGTTCGTGGGTGGCGCAGGACCATGAAGTAAAAATGTATCGCCGCAGGGGCGCATCGTACACCACGCCTCCCTGGCCGATGACGGGATTGCTTGCCGGGCAGTCTGTCCCAAACATCACCGGATAAAGCAGCCTTTGGTCCGTCAGCACCGGCGCTTTCTGCGTTATATCGGCCGACCAATCCGGATCGCCGCTTGCATCCGTCCCGGTATAGAACTCCCAGGCGGATCGCGACTGAATGCTACCGTTCGGAACCCGGGCTAGATACATCGTCTGCTGTGCCCGCCAATTATTATCCAGGCCATAAGCGTAGACATATCCATCGATAGCGTTGCTTGCATTCTGTCCATAATCCAAAAAGAAGATCGTCGTAAATAGGTACGCTTCTGGACTGTTTGAATTTCCCGGAGTTCCGAACATCGGCGCCGAGACATCCCAGGTCCATGTCTGTCCATGGTCGGCAGAGGCGGCGATGGAAGCCGCTGGCGCGTCATTGAACGTCGAGGAATTCAGATTCTGAAATGCCAAATAGAGCGTCCTGTCGATGCACAGCATTCCTGTGGGCTTTCGATTGTAATCCGGTCCGCTCCAGTTGGTCCCTACATTCGTAGCCACGGTGGTTCCAGTTAAATTCGGCGGCATTCCAGCAATCGAGCTCACTGCCGTATCGAATGTATTCATCCCCCCAGTGAACGCTGCTCCATCTCCACTAGCGGCATACACGTTGCCGTCGTCTGCCCAGCAGGATGGCCACAGGTCGCCATCGCCGGGCAATTGATAGGTCGAGTACGCCTCTTCTGCCGCTGTCGAGAAGAACGTGCTTTGGGGTGGCGTAACGGTTTGTCCCAGGCACAGATTTGCCAAAGCTAGAAACGCCGCCGAGGAGATGCATCGGAATACAAGGTTGCGGCTGAGACTGAAGAACATGAAAAGGCCCTCCCGCATAGCTCTCGAATGCCGAAAGCAGTTCAGCCGTTGCGCCGATGGCTGCCCATAGGCGCGCCCCGAGGAAGAGATTGACCGCAACAAGAGCGCGAAATCCCGGTGTTGCAGAGTCCTTGTCATGGAAGTCTACTCCTTGTTCCGAGGATGGTTAAGGGGCTGAGCGCGGTAAACCGCTCGCACCGCACCGTCAAGTTGCAGAGCCGAGATTCGGCTGGGTAAGGTTCGTGTCTTCACCAGGGCTTGTCCAGTTCGTGAGTGAAGATTATGGCAGTGATAATCACCGCCGCTCCGAAGATTCCGACGCCGAGACCGATCTTCTGCCCCGTTGTCATCTTGGCGCTGTGTACGCCGGTCACTTGCGCGTATTCGATTTCCCGCGGCTGATCGGCGTTTCTTGCTTTCACCGCGAAACTGTGTTCGCCGATGCTCGCGATCAGCCCCTTGGCTTCGGTTTTGTCGGCCAGCACAACGCGGACCCCCTCGCCCACGCCGCGTGCCTGGATCTTGGCCTTCATGACCACGGGATCGACCGGCTTCTTCGCCGCGAACGCAAGGCTGTTGCTCAGCAATGCGGGAATCAGAAACATCGCCGTGAAACGAAGCAAACGTGAGAGTGTCATAGCCTTTCAGCCTCCTGAGATTTCAGTTGAATACGAATGTCCATTCGCGGCCCCAATGCAGCCGCTGCGGTCAATCATCGATGGGCAGGCGCAGCCGGGCAGGCGCCGTAATTCCTGTCCAGTCTCTCCACAACGAAGCTCTGGGTCCCGGTACCGCCTTTTCCTGTCTTTTGCCGCGATCCCACAACCTTTACCTGCTCGCCGGCCTTCATGGCCGCAGTCTCTCCAAACAGCACAAAACTCTGGCCGTTCTGCGTCTGCAACTCCATCCCTTTGGGGCCGTCGACCACGCAGCCCCTCAAATTGTGCGAGTGGTGAAGCGCAAAATAAAAGCCAACGCCGACCAGGGCGGCAGCGGTAAAGAATCCCGCGATAATGAGGTCGGTCTTTGCATTTGAGCCAGGCGCGTCAAACGCCGCGTGCGGCTTCACCTGCGCCCCGCCGTTCCCGGCGCCTGTCAGCAGCAGCGTGCAAATCGCGACTATGGCAAGGATGTTGCGAAATTCTGTCTTCATGAATGACCTCTCTCTCTTTGTCAAAGTTCTACCGGGCCTTCGCAGATTGCGCAGGAGCTGTCGTGCCTTCGCTGGGCGCGGCGTCCACGCCGCATGGGCCATACGTCCTGTTGACCCGCTCCACCACAAAGCTGGGATCGGAAGTGCTGCCCTTTGCCGACTTTTCCTTGGTTCCGCGCAGTTGGACAATGTCCCCCGCCTTTGTGCTGGCGCTAGTCCCAATCAGCGTGTAGGTCTTCTTGTTGATTTCATCCCGCAGTTGCAGGCCGCTTTGATTGGCGACCACGCAACCCTTGACGATGTGATTCTCCTTACGCACCTCGACCACGGCGATAGTGCCGACGACAACGCCGGCCACCGCCGCAACGATTGCAATATCAGCCCCGGTGTGGCTCGGTTGCGGCGCGGGCGAGCAGCCCTGAATGGGGGTCCTCGTGCCGCTGGTGAACACGGCGAGGGCAACCATGGAAGCGATTCCGGCGGGACGAATCATTGCCATTCCTTTCCTGGATCGGTCGAACAAGGTGAAGCACCTTCGCTCAACTGGCATCACTGTGACTGAAGCGGCGCCGGCCCGCAATTGTCTGGTTGTGATTTTGGAGTGATTTTTGAGCGACTTCTTAAGTTATTGAAGGCGGAGGATATAGTAAGATGTTCCCTACCGGATTGCCCCTGACTGACTGCCAAGCTGGAGACACGAATGCTCGACTTGGTTCGCTTCGGAGCCTTCGAACTCGACCTCGAAGCGGCTGACTTGCGCCGCAGCGGGCGAAGTGTACGCCTGCCCGAGCAGCAGTTCCAAATCCTGCATATGCTTCTCCTCCGCGAGGGAGCCGTGGTTTCGCGCGAAGAGATTCGCAAGCGTCTTTGGCCCAATGACACGGTGGTGGAGTTCGACCGCAGCATCAATGCCGCGATCATGAAGTTGCGTCTTGCGCTGGGAGACACGGCCGACAAGCCTCGTTTTATCGAGACCGTGGCGCGGCGCGGTTACCGGCTCATGGTCCCGGTTCAGCGGGAAGAAAGAAAGCCAAGCCAGGCGGTGATCCGAGACAGCGCGCCCAATTCGCTGATCGGCCAGAAAGTAGCGCACTATCGTGTATTGGGAGTTCTGGGCGGCGGCGGCATGGGCCTTGTCTATAAGGGCGAGGACCTGAAGCTGAATCGCCTCGTGGCCCTGAAGTTCCTGACTGAAGAACTGGCCACCGACCCTCTTACCGTTCAGCGCTTTGAGCGGGAGGCCCGCACCGCCTCCTCGCTGAACCATCCCAACATCTGCACCATCTACGGGGTGGAGGACCATGGCGGTCACCCCTTCATCGCGATGGAACTTTTGGAGGGGGAAACACTCCGGGAATTGATCTCCCGATGCAATTCCGCGGCTGGCCAAGGGTTGCGCGGTCTGCCGGCTACCCAGTTCCTTGACATTGCCATTCAGATCGCGGAGGGACTGAGCGCAGCCCATCAGAAAGGCATTGTTCATCGGGACATCAAGCCGGCAAATATCTTCGTGACGCCTCCAGGGAAGGTAAAAATCCTGGATTTCGGCTTGGCCAAGCCCGGTGCTGAAACTTCGGCCGAGGCTGTCGCGGAAATAGATGCGCAAGACCAACCGACGGCGAGCCTTCCGGATGTGGTTGTCGATCTGGACTTGAGCCGCCCCGGAGTCATCATGGGTTCCGCCGGCTACATGTCTCCGGAGCAAGTGCGCGGGGAGCGGCTGGATGCACGCACCGACTTGTTTTCGTTTGGGCTGGTTCTTTTTGAGATGGCTACGGGGCAACGGGTCTTTAGCGGAGACATAGCGGCAGTTGTCCAGAGTGCCATTCTCTTCCAGAGGATCCCCTTGGCGCGCGAGTTGAATCCTGAACTTCCGGCGGCGGTCGAAGAGATCATTCGCAAGACGCTTGAGCGCGATCGCAAACTGCGCTTCGGGACGGCATCGGAGATGCTGGATGCTTTGAAATCCGCTCGGGCGGAGATCGAAACGCGCTCGAATCCGGACATCGCGGCCTTGACCGAAGGAAAAGATTCGCACAGGCCTTGGGGCTCTCTGAGATGGGCCGCAGGTGTGTTTGTGATCGTTCTGCTAGCCGCTGCCGGGTATTTGTTTGTGGCGCGCCAGAACGGGACCCCTCAACTGCGCATCTCGGATTACAAGCAGATTACCCACGACGGCCACGAGAAATTTCTAACCGGCACAGACGGAAGCCGGCTCTACTTCACCCAGCTGTCGCCGCTGGCGATAGAGCAGGTTGGGATCACAGGCGGAGAGGTGGCACAGGTTCCGGTTTCGGTGCCTGGAGATTTGCCCGTCCTGGAGGCCGTCTCGCCGGATGGGTTGAGCTTGCTTATTGCTTCAAACCAGGCGGGGAACCCCATAGATACTTTGTGGAATGTTCCCGCTCTGGGAGGCTCGTTTCGCCGCCTCGCAAATACCCTCGAGGCAGCCTATTCACCGGATGGAAACACCGTGGTTTACGCAACGGCGAACGGCGAACTCTGGCTTATTCGGAGTGATGGGTCGGAAGCGC
>JBEKFD010000136.1:0-13309 GCA_050013495.1 Occallatibacter sp.
GGCATTCCTCCCGCGCCGCGCGGCGTGCCGCAGATCGAAGTCACTTTTGACATCGACGCCAACGGCATTCTCAACGTGACGGCGAAGGACAACGCCACCGGCAAGGACACGCGCATCACCATCACCTCCAGCTCCGGCCTCAGCAAGGACGAAGTCGAGAAGATGGCAAAGGAAGCCGAGGCGCACTCTGCCGAGGACAAGGAGAAGCGCGAAGAAATCGAAGCGCGCAACTCGCTCGACGGCTTGGTCTACAACATCGAGAAGATGCTGAAGGACAACAACGAGAAGATCCAGGGTCCGGAACGGTCGGAAGTCGAGTCGGTGCTAGCTGAATCCAAGTCAACCCTTGCCGGCACGCCATCGTCGGGCGAGTTGAAGGCCGCGCACGAGAAGCTGACCCACGCCAGCCACAAGCTGGCTGAGGTGCTCTACAAGGCGAACGCCGCGTCGGCGACGCAGGGTGGTCCCGGCGCCGCAGGACCTGAGCAGCCAGCCGAGCAGAAGAAAGACGAAGGCGTAATCGACGCGGAGTACGTGGACGTCGAAGACAAGAAGTAGGACTGGCCGTCCAGGCACACCCGCCTTTCGGCGGAAGAACATCGGGGTGGATAACTATAAGTTATCCACCCCGACTTATTCACCCACCAACTCTGTCATCCTGAGCGAAGCCGAAGGATCTGCGGTTGTTCTTGTTGCGCTGAAACCTCGATGAAGGGAGCGCAAACGAACTTCGTGAAGGATGGTTCGCTTGCACGGCAGGCGTTTGGTCTGCTCCCGGATGGCAAGAAGTTCTACGAGCGCTTGCAGGAAATCGCGGCCAAATAAAAATCGCAAACGGAGGCCGACATTATGAGCAAAATCGGCAAGAGCACGATTAGGGGGTCTGGTACAGGCGCTTACCTTTACCCAAGGGACCGCGAAGAAGGGTAGCCTGAACCTAATTTTGCTAGAGGGTCCATAGACCAAGCGTTTCGACAATTCCGTGCAGCATGAATTACAATGTAATGCAGGTGGTGCCGAATGCCCGCGAATGCGCTTGTTCAGACCCGTATCAATTCCGAAATCAAAGATGAGGCTGCCGTCGTTCTACAGGCGATTGGCTTGACCGTTTCCGATGCGGTTCGCCTCATGCTAACGCGCGTTGCACATGAGAAGGCTCTCCCTTTCGAGCCATTGATTCCCAACCAAGCGACCATCGCGGCAATGAAAGAGGCTCGGGAAGGAAAACTCGAAACGGTAACTCTGGATGACCTGCAATCGGCGATTGATGCGAACGATTAAGCAGACTACAGCCTTCAGGCGCGACCTGAAGCGTGAATCGAAAGGGCGGCATCGAGCCTCTCTTTCCGAGAGTTTTGTCCGCGTGGTTCAGGCTCTTGCAAACGATGAGCCGTTGGCCGAGAGGTTTTACGATCATGCATTATCGAACAACTGGCAAGATCACCGCGATTGCCACATCAGACCGGATTTGGTGCTTATCTACCGAAAGCCCGATGATGAGACTCTGCAACTGGTCCGCTTAGGATCGCACTCAGAGCTTGGCCTGTAGCCTGTCGACTACCGAGATTGCCACTAAGAAGGGGCCGTTATGAAGCGAATGTTCAATCCGCCTCACCAAGGCAAGATTCTCCTCGATGCGCTGGTCGACAGATATCTTTCCGAAGTTTGCAGTCCAATTCCCGGAATCGTGCACAATCAATTCATGGCCTCCACTTCACCGCAAATTCCGCAGCGCCCAAAGGAGGCGAACTACCCCACCCCTCCCCCCTTTTTGCCCCATGCATTTGAAAATAAACAGGTTACGTCGAAAAAACCGCAAATGACCTACCGAAACAAACAACTTACGTCTCGGAGCCTGCCGGGGTCTGCGTAGACTCGGGTGAGGCTAGCTTTCAGCTTCTGAGTCTTTCCCGACGCACTGGCATCGAAACCCGGCGGAGTGCGTGCACGAAGAAGGCGCGAAGAATCCCGTAGGATGAACTGAGATAAGAAAACACACATGGCGACAACGCAAAACAAAGACTATTACGCGACGCTAGGCGTTAAGAAGACGGCCACTTCGGACGAGATCCGCAAGGCCTTTCGCAAGGCTGCGCGCCGCTATCACCCTGACGTAAACCCCGGCGACAAAAAGGCCGAAGAGAAATTCAAGGAAATTTCCGAGGCCAACGATGTCCTAAGCGACGAGAAGAAGCGCAAGGTCTACGATCAGGTCGGCTTTTATTCCGACCAGATCGACCCCGCAACGGCCGAGGCCTACGCCCGCCAGCAGGCATCCGGCGGACAGCCCCCGGTGGACTTCGGCGGCTTTGACTTCAATGGCTTTCAGGGCGCGGCAGGTCCGCAGGCGGGCGCCGGGTCACCCTCCTGGGGCAGCTTCAAAGACATCTTCTCCGGCATCTTTTCGGGAAACCAGCCGCCCCAGCGTCCTCGCGGCCCGCAGCCCGGCACCGATCTGGAATACCAGGCCACCGTCGACTTCTGGACCGCGATCCGCGGCGGCCAGGCGCGCATTCAAGTCAATCGGCAGGAGACCTGCCCTTCCTGCCACGGCCAAGCCTCAACTGGCGGACCCATGCAATGTCCGGAGTGCAACGGCGCCGGCCAGGTGACGCAGATGGGTGGCCGCATGAAGTTCAATATCCCCTGCCCGCGCTGCAACGGGGCTGGGCGCATCACCAATGAATGTCAGACCTGCCAGGGCGAAGGCGTGGTGAGCCGCACTGAGTCGGTGGATTTCCGCATCAAGCCCGGCACCCGCGACGGCCAGCGCATCCGCCTGCAGGGCAAGGGCAACGCCGGCGTTAACGGCGGCGCGCCCGGCGACCTGTTCCTCATTGTGCGCACTGGCACCCACCCCGTCTTTACGCGCGTGGGCGACGACATTCAGCTCCCCGTTCCAGTTACCGTCCCGGAAGCGTCTCTAGGCGCCAAGGTCGACGTTCCGACCATCGACGGCCGCGCCCAGTTGAAGATTCCTCCCGGCACGCAGAGCGGGCAGAAACTGCGCATGAGGGAGCGCGGCGTGGAGAGCGCGCAGCATGCCGGCCAGCGCGGCGACCAGATCGTGACCATCGAGGTAATCGTGCCCCATCTTCAGGACGAGCGCAGCCGCGAGATCATGCGGGAGCTGGCCAAGCTCAATAGCCAGGATCCGCGGGTGGCGCTGTTCGACAAGATGTAATCGCGTTTCGGAGGCATTTAGATGAAAGGCACGGTCAAGATCAGACGTGATCTAACAGCAAAGCGTTCACTAGCTCTGACTTTTCGAATGATCTTTCTATTTGCTTCCATATTGTTTCTTTGCGATGACTTTTTAAATGCTCAATGCCCAAATAATGAACAGACCAAGGTCTTTAACGCAAATCGTGGGACAGGGTTTTTCTTCTACAAGTTCCTGGGCGAAAGCAGCTTTCGCTATTTCCTCGATGGCAAGACATTTTCGCTCAAAGACAAAGACGATCCTGGAAGAACTTTTGTCTTCATCGATGACATGACCTACGAGTTAATTCTGGAGGACAAAGCAGACTTTGCAAGCTACATCAAGGGCTCAAAGCCGATTGACATTCTTCGCGCTCAGGCGAAATACGAGCAAGACCATTACAAGAAACTGGTCCCTTCCGTGGTGATTACGGACTACGGTCCACCTTCCAATGCGAATCCAGAAAGCGATGACCGCTTATTCTACCTCTGGAAAAAAGAAAATCCTCCGGGCATGGAAGCGGCCACACAATACTTGGTGTCAACGCTTGTCAAGAACAGGGTAGTACTCTTGTCGATCATGCTGACGAAAGCATCCGCTTCCGAGAGCGACGTATTCTCCCAGCTTCAAAAATATACGGGCAGTTTTGTTTTACTATCGAGCGACCAATGTTCGAATGCGCTTGCCAAGCCAACCGCACCATAACATCTCGATCTTGGAATTCCGCATCCGACAAACTTCCTCGCAACCAAACACGAGAGATAGAATTGCCCTGACGATAAGGAACCCGAAGCTTACCGAGGTGGACTGATGGCCGCGAAACGCAAATCCAAGGGCGCGTACATGATCTCGGCGGTGGCCGAGATGTACGAAATCCATCCTCAGACCTTGCGCCTCTATGAGCGCGAAGGCCTGCTGAAGCCCTCGCGCACCGACGGCAACACCCGCCTTTATACCGACGAAGACCTGGAGCGCCTGGAGTTCATTCTCAACCTGGCCCGCGATCTCGGCGTCAATATCGCCGGCATCGGCATCATTCTGCAAATGCGCGAGCGCATGGAAGAGATGAATCGCCAGATGCAGAGCTTTGTCGAATACGTGCGCACCGAGATGCTCACCCGCTTTCAGCAGAACGCCCCTGGCTCCGCCGGCGCCATCGTCCCCCTTCGCCGGCCTGCAGTAGTCGCCAAGTCCTCAGCACAGCGCAAACCCTGATTAGCCGCTTCCGCGCCTCCTGTTCACAGCCTGCTACGGTTATCCTTAATCCTGCATGTCGTACGTTCTCCTAGCGCTGGCCATTGTCGGCCTCATTACCTCCACAGGCTTCGCCGCCATCGTGCTCTCGGCCGCTTCCGGATACGCTCAGGAGCGCCGTCTCGCCTTGGCGCGGATGCAGGAGCGCCCCGGCTTCACCCCGCCGCTCACCTTGCTCAAGCCATTGCATGGAGCGGAGCCGGGACTGGAGGCGGATCTGGAAACCTTCTTCCAGCAGGACTACCCCGAATACGAAGTTCTCTTCTGCGCCCGCACGCAGGAAGACGCCGGACTCGCAACCGCCCGCCGCGTCGCGGCCCGTCATTCGGAAGTCTCGGCAAAGTTCCTTACTACGGGCGAGCCCAGGTACATCAATGCCAAGGCAGCCTCGATGGAAGCGATGGAAGCCGCCGCCTCGCATGACATCCTGGTTATCTCCGACAGCGACGTCCGCGTGACTCCGGACTACCTCCGCGCCGTGGCTCTTCCCTTTGCCGATGCGCGCGTCGGCAGCCTTACCTGCCCGTATCGCGGCGTAGCAATCGAGGGCGGCCTGTGGGCGCGCCTTGAGGCCGTCGGGATGTCTGTTGAAATGACCAGCGGTGTGCTCGCCGCGCGGGCCATGGAGGGGATGCAGTTTGTGCTCGGCCCGACGATGGCCTTCCGCCGACCGACCATTCATCGCATGGGCGGCTTCAAAGTCACTGCCGACTACTGCGCCGACGACTTCATCCTCGGCAACCAGACTTTCAAGCTCGGCGAGCAGGTGGTGCTCAGTCACCACGCCATCGACCACATTGTCATCAATTCAGATTTTTTTGACTCCATGAAGCACCAGGTCCGCTGGATGAAGTCGACGCGCTTTTCACGCCCCGCCGGCCATTTCGCCACGGCCCTAAGCTTCAGCGTGCCCTACGGCCTGCTTGCAGTGGCTGCGGCCATGGTCCTTGGTCACCCCCGCTGGGGCCTTGCGCTTTTCGCATGGAGCATCGTCACGCGCCTGGCGCTGGCCATCGCGGTCGGCCGCGGAGTGGTTGATGACCAAAGCTGGTTTGGTTTGCTGGTTCTTTATCCCGTACGCGACCTGATGGGGTTTGCTTTCTGGGTAGCGAGCTACTGGGGCAGCCGGGTTTTGTGGCGAGGACAGGTGTTTGAGTTGCTGCCGGGCGGAAAGATGCGGGCTACAAAATAAAATTGCGTGGACACGCTAACATCCTGTCCGGAAACCCAGAAGAGGCTTCAAAACCTGGACAAGGGAGCTCAGGGGCTAACCAGGCTGCGGAAAAGGGTCAAGTTGGGATGAAATGTGCCGCTAGCATGCCGCAGGGGCTAAAGCCCGACTCATTTTATTGCCCTTATCGGCACGACTGAATTCGTGCCCTGACACAAAGCCTGCACAAAAGGAGCTTTTCGCAGCCTGTAAAGTCGTGCCCTGACACCTCTTGGATTAACCTTGAGTTTTTCCGCGGCCTGTAAAGCCCGACGCTCATTTGGCTGCACTTGCGGCACGGCTGAAGCCGTGCCCTTTCAAAACGGTCCCAACTATTGCGGTTTCTGGAAGGGTTCTATTACGACAGTTGTACTTGCGCCACATCGCCCCGGTGCACACCAGATCCGGGCCTAAAGGCCATGATTTCAGTTCGTCTTTCCGGGGCCTGAAGCCCCCGGCTCCCTCCGTATCCGGCATCAACAACTGTATTACTACGGCAGCGGGCGGTCCGTCCAGAGCGCTTTGTCTGCGAGGTTCTGCACGGGGTAGAGCCGCCCGGCGAGCAGGCTCTCTGCCTTGGGCTGATTCACATCCTGCGCGAAGAGCCACTTGCGCTCGCCCTTGCCCCATTCCTTCAACAACCGGTCTTCGGAAAGGAAGATATCCGGTGCGTCCGGATAGCACGAGCCCCACAGGAGCGGCGTTCCCTCGCCATGCTGACCGCAACGCGGCAGCACCAGGTCGGCCGGCTTGCCGCGGAAGAAGTTGTGCGTATAAAACACCACCGATGACGCATCGGATTGTTCGCCGTAGACGATGAACGTGTCCGCGGGCGTACCTTTTTCCATGATCGTGTCGGCAAAAGGTTTGGAACTGAGCATGGGCGCGAATCGAGCAAAAGCAATGTGCGCGGCCACCAGGAACACGGCGGCGGTGATCCCGATACTTACTGTGGCGGCCAGGTGCCTGGCTTTGACGCGCAAGAGCCATCCCCATGCCGGCCCAATCAGCAGCGTGACGGCCGCCACCGCCGCCGGCAGGCGCAGCGCCGCAAACGATGGTCCGGTCAGGTCAAAGAAGTGCGACATTGAAAGCGTGTAGTCGCCCACTGCGCGGTGTGCCAGCAGTGTGCCGATGTCGGAAACATAGGGCAGGTTCCGCGAGTCCCACAGTCCCCACCCCAGCGCCAGCGCCGATGCGACTCCGACCACGGTGAAGACGCCCTGCGCCCAGGTCAGCCAAGCGGTCGAGAGCAGCGGGTTGCTGCTGTCCGCGCCGCCATCCGCCCCTCCGTCCAAGCCGCGCCGCTCTTCAATGCCGGCCACCACCGCGGCAATCAGGATGAACAGCGGTGGCCACACGGGAAACGTGTAGTACTCCTGGTTCGAGGAAAGCGAAAAGAAGAACAGCGTCCAGGCCGAGAAGAGGCTGAGCAGCCAGACCGTTCGCACGCGAAACTTCAGCTTGAGAACGTAGGTCGCCACATCTTCGCGCACGGCGTGGTCAAGGTAGAAGTCCACAGTCTGCCCCGCATCGTGACGCAGGTGTTGAAGCCAGTGGTGGCGCGTCTTCCAGGCAATCGCCAGCAGGGCCGGGACAAACAGGCTCCAGGGAAACAGCCACACCATGTGCAGCAGCCAGTAAGCAGCCCAGGGCAGCTTGTTGTAGTCGTGGGGGTAGCGTAGCGAGAAGAAGCGCAGAAAATGCTCGTTGACAAAGTAGAAGTAGAAGAACCCATGCACGTTCCCGATGGTCGGATGGTTCCCCACCGCATGCCCCTGGTCTGGATTGGCCAGCCCGCAAAGAATGTGCCACGGCGCGGCGATTGCCAGAAACACGAGCGTCCCCGTCACCAGGCGCAGATTGCGCCACCGCCGCCACTGGCCGGTCAGCATCAGGTAAGGTACCGCCGCGCCCACAAAAAATACCGGCGCAATTAGCCCCTTGGTCAGCGTAGCCAACGCCACGCCCGCATATGCCCAGTAGAAGCGGTTGGGACGGCCAAGCTCGAGGCCGGTAATCAGCCCATAGAGAGCAATCAGCAAGAACAAGCCCAGGTACGACTCGGGAATAATGAAACGAGTAAACAGAAACGGCCCGATCGACGTGAGCACGCCCAGCCCGGCATACAGCCCTGCCCGCGCACCCCACGCCCGCCGCGCCCACAGCCACGAGAGCCACGTCAGACCGAGCATGGCCAGCGAGTTCGGCAGGTGTGTGGCAAAGGTGTTTTCGCCAAAAAGCTTGTAGCTCACCGCCACCAGCCAGTAAGGGAGCGGCGGTTTTTCGATATAGCGGATGCCATCGATCTGGCAGGTGATCCAGTTGCCGCTGTCGAGAATGTGCTGCGCCGCCTGGGCGTGCGATGCGTCCACATCGTCCAGCAGCGGCGGAGAGAACAGCGATCCCACCTGCACGGCAAGAAAAATCGCGCCAAACAACAGCCATGTCGCCGGCATTGAAGGTGCTTGCCCTGGACGCTGGAAGGTAGTTTCAGTCTTGTAGGAAGAAGAAAAGGCCATTGAATCAAGGATAACAGCCGGGTTTACGCGCTCGCCCGGGTCGTCGTGTATCTTGGCCCCAGAGCCACTTTCCCGGCCTCCGGAGACCGCCGAGCGAATCATGCCCACTTTTGCCGCTGTCGATATCGGTTCCAACTCCTGCAGGTTGAAGATCGCCAAGGTGGTGGCGCACCAGTTGCGTACGCTGCACGAGGACCGCGATGTTACGCGTCTGGGGGCCAGCGTCTTCGAGTCGGGCCTGATCTCTCCGGAAGCCATGGCTGCCACCATTCAGGCGCTCAAGCGTTTTCAGCGCGCGGTGCAGGACCACGGCGTGGACAAAATCCGCGTCGTCGCTACAGCTGCCATGCGCGATGCGCGCAACGCAGCAGCGTTTCAAGCTTGGGTGAAGGCGGAAACCGGCTGGACTGCGGAGACCATCTCCGGCCTGGAAGAGGGCCGCCTGATTCACCTCGGGGTCATGGCCGGCGGAGAGATGTCCGGTCAGGGGGCCAAGCCCGCTCTCGGCCTGGGCGGACGCGTACTTTTGGTCGACGTGGGCGGGGGAAGCTGCGAGATCACGCTTTCCGAAAAGAAGCGCATCAAGGACACCATCAGCGTGCCGCTCGGCGCCGTGCGCTTGACCGGGGAGTTCTTGACCGACGACCCTCCGTCCCTGGAGGGCCTTGCTCGCATGCGGCGATGGATTCAACGGGAACTCAGGCGCGCACATCGGAAGATTCAGCCGGCAGGCGTTTCGTGGATGATCGGTACCTCGGGCACAGCGGCGGCGCTGAGCGACGCCTGCGGCCAGGCCGGCAAACCGGCGGGCCAGCGGGTCGCCAAATCGGGAGGGCGGAAGCTGATCCAGTCAGCCGGAATGGCAGTCACCAGGGATGTGCGCCGCCTGGCCTCCAAGCTCGCGAAGATGACGCTGGCAGAGCGCGGGGCCGTGCAGGGCATTGGCCCGCGGCGTGCCGAGATTATCGTCGCCGGCGCAGAGGTCTTCGCCGAGTTGCTGGAGAGCTTCGCGCTGGCCGGCTTTCGTTATTCGGCTCTCGGTCTGCGCGACGGCATTCTGGCGCAAATGCTTGCCGAGCAGGACGCGCGGGCCAAGGCCCATCGGGAGTTCGAGCATGAACGCTGGGAGAGCGTACTGGCCACGGCGCGGCGCTATGGCGTCGACCCGAAACAGGCTGAGCCGGTGCGGGCTCACGCCTTGCAGCTTTTTCGCGATCTCAAGCCGCTCCACGCGCTACCGCCGGAGTATGAGAGCTGGCTCGCGGCTGCGGCCCTGCTGCGCGACACAGGCAAATTCATCAATCACCAGGGACACAACCGGCACACGCAGTACATTGTCTCAAGCTCTGAAATCTACGGGTACACCCAGGTCCAGCGCACCATTGTTTCGGCCATCGCGCGCTACCTGGGCAAGAGCCGTCCGCAGCCTGGAGACCGCGCCCTCAGAAACATCCCCAGCGAAGAGCACAAACATGTCCACCGCGCCGTGGTGCTGCTGCGCCTGGCCGTTGCGCTCAACCAGGACCGCGCCAGCGACGTACTGCGCGTGCGGGCCAAGGTTTACCCCAAGCGGATTTACCTGGAAGTGGAGCCCGGGCGCACCGGTGCGGAGCTTGAACTCTGGTCGCTGCGCAAAGAAGCCGGCTACTTCCGCGAGGTTTTTGGACGCGAGCTTTTTGCTACGCTGCCATAGAGAGCGCGCGCCATGCGCGGGTCGACGAGCCAGCGCAGCAGGGGCGGATGGCGGTCCATGTCAACGCGGGCGATGGAGCCTTTGCGCATGCGGATGGCGGCGCCGCCGTTGCCGGTGATCATGCGGCCCAGGAACTGGAAGAGATTGGGGTTGTGGCCCACTGCCAGCACCCCTTCGCGGTCAGAATACTTGGCCAGCATCTGCTGAAATGCACCGAAATCGGCGTTCAAGCCGAGAGCAGGGCTGATTTCAACCTTGGCGTCATAACCGATTTCTGTACCCACAAATTGAGCCGTCTGCAATGCGCGCTTCAGCGGGCTGGAGACGATTACGTCGATCTGCACCTTGAAGGCCGACAGCACCCGCGCCATCAACATGCACTGGTCTTTCCCTTCTTTGATGAGAGCACGCTTGGCGTCGAGCGTGGGGTTGCCGCGGCTGAGTCCCGCGTTGGCATGGCGCATGAGGTAAAGGTTCATAAAATTGATTCGAGAGGGGATGGCTTGATTTCTATTCTCCGCTCTTGCATTCACTCCTTGATTTCATTCCCCGGTATCACTCCAGAATCAACAATATTAACACGTTTGTAACAATCCGGCAGGGCTAAGAGGGTTGCTGGGTTGGACTTAGGGAATGTCTGGAGAAATGTCTCGGTCTAGCAAGCATCCCTCCGGGCTAGACAGGCTGCGGAAAAAGGCCCATTTCATGGTGGATTTCCGAAGGCCATCCCTCAGGGGCTAAAGCCCGCGGTCACATTGCGGCATTTTCGGCACGACTGAAGTCGTGCCCTTTCAAAACGGCGACTTGATCAGAGGTTCTTTAGATCTGAATTCGTCTGGTGAACGGACCACTGTTCAGCGATCAGCAGTCCTCCCAGCCGTGAGCGGCGCTCGACGAGAGCAAACCCGGCGCGTCCCAGAGCGGAGGCGTGATCGGGGAGGGTGCGGACTTCGAGACCAGTGAGCAGTCCGAAGGTAAAGTAGAGGCTCGTGACCAGCGGACGGGCGACGAAGCGGCCAAACCAGCCGGGCGGTACAGCGAACTCGGAGACAATCCACAAAGCGCCGGGCGAGACCGCCGAACGCAGTCTTGCGGCCAGGGACAAGATCTCCTGGGTGGTGAGGCAATCGAAAAAGAAATGGGTGACGATCAAGTCATAGGGTGGGGCGACGATTGGGGCGGGCGGATGCCAGCCGCGGATATCAGCCAGGTGGACCCGGACTCGGTCTGCATCGGGGCCGGCTTGGCGAACGAGCGCCTGGAGCATGGCAGCGCTGCCATCAACGGCATCGATCCGAATGGCGGGGTTTGCCCGCAGAAGGCGCCGGGTAAACCGGCCGTCGCCGTCGCCCAGAACGAGCGCGCGGCGGCAGTGCGCCAGGTTGCCGAGAAAGGTGCGGCGCGTGAGCCAAAGCCACGGGCCAAAGCTGGAGAACTCCATCCATCGATAGAGCCGTGCGAGCCGGTTGAAGTCGGGCGGTTGTCTCATCGCGCCAGCAAGACCAGAGGCGTGAGAAGAACCAGATCGGCGGCAACGCGCAGGGCGAGCGGGGTGAGGCATTTCTGCAGGCGGTCCAGCAGGGCCAGAAGCAGCGCACTGGCTGCGCCGGCGGCCACCAGCGCTGCCGAACGCGGCTGGGTTGAAGACAGATTGCAAGCAAGCAACAGGCCTGCAAGGGCGAGGATGCAAGCAGGGGCCAGGATTCGTGATCCGCTCGGCGCCGCTGCCGATTCCCAGCGGTCAATGGCATGGCAGTTGAGCCAGGCAAGCAGCGCGTAGAAGAACGCGACCACCGAAAGCGGCCAGAGCGATACGTCGCCCTGGGCTGCCGCGCGGCTCAGGACTGGAAGCGCACAAGCGTTTGTAAACAGCAGGCCGACAAGCAGCTCTTTCCTGAAGACCGGCGCATTGCGCGAGAGCAGGCGCAATGAAAGCCTCCGCGAAGAATGGACACCCGTGAAGTAAGCCAATGCGGCAGCACCCAGCACCGAGTTCCGCTCGCGAGCCGGCACGGGCATGAAGATGAAAACAATGCATCCGGCGGCGCAGGCGGCGGCAAAGGCCAGCGGGACTAGCAGCCTGCGGTGGCGGTGGTGAAAGAGGTGTCGCTCGCGAAGGCCCAGGAGGTTGGAGGCGCGCAGGGCGGCGCGGGCGTCGAGCAGCCGGTCGGCAACGTACACTGCCCAGGCCGCCAGGGCCAGCAGAACCGGAATCCAGACCGGAAGTCGAACGCCGGCCGCCCAGGCGAAAGAAAGCGACCAGTCGACCGCGATCGTGGGCGCGTCGAAGCTGGCCAGGTGCCAGAGGCGCAGCGGCCCAGGCGCGTCGAACCTGCGGCCGGGTGCGCCTATGCGCGCTGCCACGCAGGCTTGCGACTGCGGTTTGGAAATCGTCTGCGGCACTAAGCCTATTTTAAGAGCCAGGCGACGCTTTTTCGGTCGGTCCTCTCATCCTTCGCGGAAAGTTATGCGGGGTGCCAGCCATGGGCGACGGGACACTGCATTCCGTTTGCGCGATTTCGCCGCTTCTGATGGCTTCCAGCAGAATCTGCTTCAATCCTCAAAACCTGCTTTGGAGTAAAATCGGGGCAGATTAAAGCGGCGCGAGAAAGGGGAAGGGAAGATGGCGACTACGACACAGATCTCCCTGGAAACCTACCTGACCACTTCCTACGAACCCGACATGGACTATGTCGATGGGGTGCTGGAGGACCGGAACGTGGGCGAATACGATCACAACGTGGTGCAGCAGGCAATCATGATCTGGTTTTACCAGCATGGGAAGGAGTGGCGCATCCGGTCGATCCAGGAGCAGAGAACGCGCGTCGCTTCCACCAAGGTGCGCATTCCCGACGTATGTGTATTCTCCCGCGACATGCCCATCGAGCAGGTCTTCACCAAGCCCCAGTTGATTGCCATCGAGGTGCTTTCGCCCGAAGACCGCCATTCCCGCATCGACGCGCGATTGAACAACTTCCGCAGCTTCGACGTACCCAACCTCTGGGTTGTGGACCCGCAGACGCGCATCGGGTGGGATTGCAGCGATGGGAACTGGGTGCGCACGGAAAGGTTTGAAGTGGCAAACACGCCCATATACCTTTCGCTTCCGGAGCTTTTCAAAAAGATTGACGAAGACAACGAGGATTGAAAGGTTTTGCGTTCCCGGTTAGGGAAGCTCTGCACAAGTGCTCCGGGGATGCTGGCGGTCCCTCAGGGGCTAAAGCCCGACCTCGTCTTGCAGCATTTGTGGCACGACTGAAGTCGTGCCCTGACACAGTGCTTTTTAAGAAGCCACTTGTGCAGAGGCTTGTTAGTCGATCCTGAAAAAGTGATGCTCAGGCGTATTGAAGTTGAGTATTGCGGGCTTGCGGGCCTTGCAGGGCGAACAAGCCGTTCCATTCATCGATCAGGCGGGACAGAAAAATGCG
>JBEKFD010000137.1:0-13278 GCA_050013495.1 Occallatibacter sp.
GGGCCGGTGATGGTTAAGTTTGTCCCAGGGTCCACAGTCCCCAGGGTGGCGCCGCTCGCGCCGAAGTTGTAATTGAGCGTGGTGACTCCGGCCGCGGTGGCGGAGCTGCCCTGAAGCGTGTTGGGCAGCGAGACGCTGTAGCCCCACGTGTTGTTTCCCTGATTCGTGTAGGCGACCGTGGCTTCATATTGATTGCCGAGCGAATCGTAAACCTGGACCTGGCCCGTGGTTACGGAGCCTATGGCGGATTGCGAATCCAGGTTCTGCGTCATGCTGAAGTTGGTCGTCGCCGAGGGCTGCATCACCTGCCCGGTGGGAATGTTGATGTCCGCCAACCCGCCATTCGTATTGACCACTCCCTTGGTGGCCGGATAGCCCATCACCGCCAGCCCGTCTGAAGACTCCAGCGTGCCATTCGAACTTAATTGGAATGCGCCGTTTTGCGTATACAACTGGCTTCCCCCGCCGCCATCCAGCACAAAGAAGCCCGCGCCATTGATAGCCGCGTCTGTGGAGACGCCTGTGGTTGCGATGGAGCCGCCCGAGAAATCCGTGGTGTTGGAGGCCACCTGCACACCCGTGCCCGCCTGAATCTCGTCCCCGGAACCGTTGGCGCCAACCTGCTGGTAAAAGAGGTCGCTGAAGTTGGTGGTTTGCGACTTGAAGCCGTTGGTGTTCATGTTGGCCAGGTTGTTGGCGATGGTGTTCAGCGCCGTTGAATCGGCGTCGAGACCGCTCAGCGGAATGTAAAAACTTGGCATTGTGAATCTCCTCTTTTCGGTTTCGCGGGCCATTCCGGCCAACGGTTTAACAGATTTCCTTCGGGATCGAGGCTTACTTGCCGGGAATCCCTGCCGCACGAGATTGTCCGGCAAGAGCGTGGCCAACGCGATGTGCCGCCGGATGGGCCGCTGGAACGCTCAGGTTGCCGGGCGCGCGCTTGGCGCTCTCCGACTGCGCAAACTGGCTGATTGCCGCGACCGTCGACGATCCTGGCTTGGCGGTTGAAACCGGGCCGGTTGTTGCGCTGGGCAATGTGCCCGCCTTGTGCGACATTGCCGAAGCCGCCGCCGTGGTTGCAGCAGCGGGGCTTGCGCCGGGCACGCTGGGCGTCGCACCGCCGGCCGGCGTGGTGCTGGTGCTTCCGATAGCCGTCGTCAGGTTCTGGTTGATGTCGATCAGTTGCTCCAGGCTGTTTACCTGAACAAGCTGGTTGATGTACTCATTGGGATCGGTCTGCGCCGTCGGGTCCTGGTTCTGCATCTCGGTCACCAGCAAGGTGAGAAAGTCGTTTGCGGAGATGGTCGCGGAGTTTCCGCTGGAGCTGTCCGAGCTGCTCGCTCCATTGGCCGCCCCCGCTCCCGCCGTCGATGCAGCCATGGGATTTGCGCCTTTTGCCGCCAGCGCCTGCCCCGCCGTCAATTGGTTATTCAAGATTCCTGCCATTGCCGCCATGGTTCCCCTTCCTCCCTCATGCCGTTCCGCGAGCTAACTCGCTAACCCGCCATCTCCGCGAAGCGGAGGCTAACTCGCCGCATTCATCCCAAGCCCGCCCATCACCTTCGAAGTCTCGTGCTTCTGCGAAACCTCACCAGCGCCTCAAGCCACCACCGAGATGAGAGCTCCCCCGCTCATTTGTTCCTGGGCCACTGCATCCACGGTGACCGGCCTATCCGAATGGGCAGATGTTCCCATCCCCCCTGAGCCGTGAATCGCGCCAGCCGATTTCGCTTCAGCGTAGGTTTGCTGCCGCGCATTCTGGCCTGCGCCTTGTCCAGCTCCTTGCCCAGCTCCTTGTTGATTGCCCTGACCCATAGCCTGGCCAGGAGTCTGTTCCGCGCCATGCCTCGCGGTGCCGGTGTCCGCCGCGGCCATCCCCAGCGATTCGACCGGCGTGTGCTGAGCCGTCAGGTAGGCATTCAGCCCTTCCAAGTGGCTCCCCAGCTCCAGGGCAGCTTCCGCCGAGCCGGGAACCAGGGACGCGTGAACTCCTCCGCCGTTCCTGTCCGCGCGCACGCCAATCCACCCCAGCGCAGGATCCTGGAACCCCACCTCGGCCTGTCGTGCGCTGGCGTGGGTCCAGGTGGGCGCGCCGGGCGCCACGTCGGCATCGAGTGCCGCAAACGTCTCGCGCAGTGCGGGCTCACTTGCCGCCGAACTGCTGCTGGACGCCGGATTCGTCAGCTCCCGGCCGCCCGCCGGATCGGGAACGATGGCGGTTGAATCTGCGGGGCCTGCGGCCAATTGCGCCTGAACTGGGCTTCCCCGCTCTTGAGTTGCGCCCGCTGCGTTCTGGCTTCGCTTTGCTCCCGGTAACGGAGCCGTATTGACCCCCGGCACTCCCGGATTCGCCTGGTTGGGCTCTCCGGCCGCGAGCGGGCTGGTTGGAGAGCCTGATTCGCTGCCAGCAATCGGCTCCGTTCCCCCGCCCGGGACTTGAACGGAGCCGGTCTGCGCGTCCATGGTTGCGGACAGCGCATGTTTGGTTTCCGGGCTTGCTGTGAGCGGCTCTTCATTCATCTCGCCAGCCAGCGCCGCCGCGCCTCCCACCGGAGTTCCAAACTGGGTGTCGGGGTGCTCGTCGACACCGCCCGGTGGCGTCTCAATTCCCTTCGAGTCCCGCGCCGCAATGGCGCCGCTCCCCTTCGATCCCGAGCCGGCTTGATTGGAGGGATCCACTTCCGCCGGCCTTGCCGGAGCGGCAGAGCTCCCGGAAGAAGCGGCAATCTCCGCCCTTGCCGTACGGGTCCGTGTTTCCGAAAAGGTGGCAAGCTGTGTGGCCGGGATCTGCATGGGCATCGCAGCCGCCGGACTCATGCCCCCGGCAGTTGTCTGTCCCTGGTCCTTTGTCGCCGGCTTTGTGCTTTCGCTCTTGACTGTTCGCTCCGGACTTGTTGATCCGCCTGGCTGCCGGACCTCGACCTTGGCGGGAGCGGCTGCAACCGCAGTTATCTCGTTCAGCCCTGCCGGAGCGCCAGTTCCAATGGCAGTAACCTTGCCGCGCGCGTCGCTTGAAGCCCGGCCCGTCGCTGGTTGAGCCTCTGCGCGTTGCCGGACTCCGGCCGTCTTCAAAGCAACAGATAATGTGACCATCGACGTCTGCGATCGTTGCGATCCGTCTGCCAAAGGTTTTGCGGGCGTAGTCTCAAGTGCCGCGCCGTGGCCGTCGGCCCCGCTGCCAAGAGAAGCCAGTTGGTCTTGCCATTTGGAACGAAAGCTCTCCGCGCCCGGCGGCAGGCCTTGAACCGGCACCGGGGCTTGTCCTGAATGGCCTTCAACCTGAATTTGGATTCCCGCGGCAACCGTCATGCCGTGGATTCATGCAGATCAGGTGCCAATCGCCGGATGAGCGGGTTAAAGCATTGTCACAAACGGGAATCTGCTACCCGAATCCGGGCTCAAAGGCGGGTTCATTGTGGATTTTCTCTCAAGTTTCCCGTTCATCGGCCGATTTCTTTTCGTCCAAGGCGATACTCGCTTTTGCGCCCGAACGAGCCTCCTGAGCTTCGAGCCCCGCCCGGTGCAGCCGGTTGCGGAACCAGTCGTCCAGCGCCTGCTGGCTCTTCCTGTCCGCATCCAAGGCGTCGCGCGCTTCCGCCTCCTGGATCAGGGTTTCGGCCTGACGCCGCTCTACCCTGCTGGCCAGGTAATCTTCGCGCAGGCTGGCCACTTCCTCGTCGGCGTCGGCAATGCGTGGAACCAGCGCCAGCGCGACGCGTTCGGCGGTCCGTGCTTCTTCCAGGCCGGCCAGCCGGTCTGCCAATTCCCCGCTGACAGCGCTCGACCCCACCAGCCGCCGCCCCCGCCGTCCACGCTCCACGCTGGCTGCCTGCGCACTTTTGAGCCGGATCAAATCTCCCAGCGCCGCTTCGAGAGCAATGCGGCCCTGTTCCTCTTCCAGTTCCCGGATGCGCAGCAGCCGGCGCAGCGCGCGAGAGACAGCCACGGGTTAGACCTCCGCCGCCAGGCCGGCAAGCCGGCGCACGCACTCCGGAAAGCGCACATGCTCGTACGACTCCTGGGTAACAAAGGCCCGCAAGGCCCCGCGGGCACGCAAGGCACGATCCAAATCCGGGTCGGCGCCCGGTTTGTACGCGCCAATGCGAACCAGGTCCTCAGAGCGGGCATAGACCGCCATCAGCTTGCGAATAAGCGCGGCCTGTTCGCGATGGTCGGGATCGGTCACCGCCGGCATCAGGCGGCTGATCGAGTCCAGCACTGCGATGGGCGGGTACCAGCCTTCCGCCGCCAGCGCCCGCGACAGCACAATGTGTCCGTCGAGCAGTGACCGCACCGCATCCACCAGCGGGTCCTGCTGATCGTCGCCCTCCATCAGCACGGTGTAGAAGGCAGTAATGGAGCCCACCCGGAATTGTCCGGTGCGCTCCACGAGCTTGGCCAGCCGCGTAAAAACGGAGGGCGTATAGCCTTTGGCCGTGGGCGGCTCGCCTGCGGCCAGGCCAATCTCGCGGGCCGCCATGGCGAAGCGGGTCAGCGAATCCAGCACCAGCAGCACATGCTTGCCCTGGGCGGCAAAGTACTCGGCAACCGTGGTTGCGGCCAGCGCGGCCCTCATGCGCATCAGCGGCGACTGGTCCGAAGTGGAGACAATCACCACGGAGCGCGCCCGGCCTTCTTCGCCAAGCGAATCGTCAAGAAACTCGACCACTTCGCGGCCCCGCTCGCCCACCAGGCCCACCACTGTCACGTCGGCCTCGGTATTGCGGGTCATCATGCCGATCAGGGTGCTTTTTCCCACTCCTGAGCCACCGAAGATGCCCACTCGCTGCCCGCGGCCCACCGTCAGCAGCCCGTCGAGCACGCGGATGCCGGTGCCGAGCGGGGTGCGAATCGGCACCCGGTCCAGCGGCGACCGCACCTCGCCATCCAGGGGCAAAATTACCCCGGCAGCCGGCGGCCGGCCTTCGTCAATCGGCTTCCCGGCGGCATTCAACACCCGGCCCATCAACGCCGGGCCCACCTCGATCTCCGGCGTCACGCCCAGCGCCGCTACCCTGTCGCCAAATCGAATCCCCTCTGTGGTCTCGACAGGCATCGACAGCACGTTCGATCCGCGGAACCCGATCACCTCAGCCAGATGGGGTTTTCCAAACTGGTCCAGAATCTCGCAGCACTCGCCTACCGAGGCCAATGGCCCGGAGGACTCAATCGTCTGGCTCACCGATTCGAGCACCTGTCCGCGCCAGCGCCACGGCTGTCCGCGATGGAGACGTGCAAAGTAGCGTCCCAGCATTACGTGCGTGGGCTTCTCCAGCGTTATCACAATCGGGCCTGCCGCCCCGCGCCCGCCGCCGCGGACTGAGGCTCGTTCCTCGATCCGGCGGCGCGGTCGAAGAAGCCGCGCTCGATCTCACCCAACTGCGCGCGAATTCCCAAATCCACCGAACCCAGTTCCGTTTCGACCACACAGTCGCCAAGCCGCATTCCTTCTTCGGCCTGGATAGTCGGCTTTATTGCCAGATTTGGAACCAGCGCCATGGCCTCGGTCCACAGGTCCAACTCGGCAGGTGGAATGCGCAGCTTCACATTTGTCGATCTCGAGAGCTGCCCCAAAGCCACGCGGACCGCTCCGGTCAGCAGCAGCGGGTCCATTTGCGCCTCGCGGCGCAAAATGCGCGCCGCAACCGCCAGGGCCAGTTCAACCACTTCATTCTCAACATTCTCGAGAAAGCGGTCGCGTGCCTGGGCGAAGCCCTCAATCAACGCGACAGCCTGGCGCTGGCGCTCCTGGGATGCGGCGGAAAGTGCGTCGGCGTGCGTCTGCCGCTCCGCTTGCCGCCCCTCCTGCTTGCCCTGCTCCCGCCCGGCCTCGAAACCCCTGCGCGTCTCCTCGGCAAGCCGCTTGTCGAACGCGGCCAGCATCTTCACCTCGGCGGCCGCCCTGATGTGATCTTCTGCGGGCGCTTCAATTGCTTTTTCCTCCGCCGCGGCAGGCGCTCCCCAACCTTCCCACATGGGCAAAGGAGGCGCGTCGGGTCCGGTCAGATACTGAAACACCTCAATGTGTCCGGATGCCCCGTTTTTCGTTGCCGATCCCGTCTGCCGCAAGAATCCCCCAAAGGAGGGGTTAGGGGCTAGGGATTAAGGGTTAGGGGGCGAGCCCGGCTCCTTGTCCCCAAATTCGTCTTGGCCCCTACTCCCTTAAGTCCCTGCTCCCTTAATCCCTAGTCCCTCAGTCCCTAGTCCCTCAGTCCCTAGTCCCTTCGTACCCCGATCCCTAACCCCTAATCCCTAATCCCTAACCCCTCGCATCACGCCAGCATCTCATCCCCGGTTTCGAGTTTCAGCACCACCTTGCCCTCGGCTTCCATCCGCCGCGCCAGGTTCAAGATCTCCTGCTGGGCCTGTGCCACCTCGCGCGAGCGCACCGGACCCAGGACTTCCATGTCTTCCTTCAGCATCTCCACAGCACGCGAGCTCATCGACTTGAAGATCTGGGCGCGCAAGTCGTCGTTGGCCCCGCGCAGCGCCAGTGCCAGTTGCCGCTTGTCCACCCCGCCCACAATTTCGCGAATGGTGGCCGGCGGCACCGTGACCAGATCCTCAAAGGTAAACATCAGGTTTCGTATGCTAAGTGCTAGCTCTGGCTGACCTTCTTCTATCGTCTCCAGGATCTTCTTCGATTCCTCGGCGTTCACCCGGTTCAGCAGGTCGGCCACCGCCTTGAACCCGGAGTAGCTCTTGCGCGCCGTGTCGCCCATGCTCTCCAGGCGGCGGTGCAAAATGTGGGCCACCTTCTGCGCCATCTCGGGGGAGAACTGCCGCATCTCCGCCAGGCGCTGAATCGACACCACCTTGTGCTCTTCGCTCAGATTGTCCAGCACCTGCGAAGCCCGCTTGGGATCCAGGTGGGCCAATACCAGCGCGATGGTCTGCGGATGCTCGGAGTCCAACAGCTTGCCCAATTGCTGAGGATCGGTGCGTTGCAGCTTGGCCAGGTTGCCCTGCGCGGCCTCCTGCGAACGGCGCACCTGCGCCAGCAAATCGTCGGCGCGCTCCTTGCCAAAGGTCTCCCTCAGCAGGCGGCTGGCGTAGTCCAGTCCCCCGTGCATCACGAAGCCCTGCGTCTCCAGGAGCTGCCAGAAATCCTCCAGCACTTCAGCCGAAAGCTCCGGAGAAATTCCGCGCAGCTCGGCCAATTCCTCGGTCAGTTGCTGGATATCGGTTTCCGGCAAGACGCGCAGTATCTCCCCGGCCAGCTCCTCGCCCACCGCCACCAACAGAATGGCGGCCTTGCGCACGCCGGTCAGACCTGCCGACTGCCGTTGCCGTGTCTGCCCGTTTTCGTTTCCTTGTTCGGCCAAGTCCTGTCCTCGTCAGTCTTGAAGATTTCCGCTCCGTGCCTCATCCACGGCACGTTCTTGCTTCTTGTGCCAAGGGTAGGATGCTACAGCCCTTTCCCCGCCCCTCAAAACCGAAACTTCCCTAGTCGGAGTGCATCCAGCTCTGCAGCAACCGCGAACTCTGTGTCGGTTCGCGCTTCAAATGTCCGCTCACCTGCTCGAAGATCTCCTGCACCCGCTGGCGTTCAGGATCCAGTTCCACTGGCTCCGGAGCTTTCAAAACCGGGCTTGCCCCAACAATCGATCCTGCCTCCAACTCTTTCGTGGAGGCAACGGCCAGCGCCGCAGGCTGTGGCCGTGCGCGGCGCAGGGCCGGGCGCACACCAAACGCCAGAACCACCAGCAACCCGCCCATCAGGGCTGCGTATTTCACCAGCACCGGAGAGTTTTCAGCCGTGGCCAGCACCTGGCCCGGCAGCGATGCCGGCTGCGCAGTGCGGTTCTCCTCGAAGGCCAGGTCCTGCACCGTTAAATTGTCGCCGCGCGCCTGGTCGAAGCCCACCGCCGCTTGCGCCAGCGCCGTCAGTTCGCGTAGCTCGTCGGCGGTGCGCGGCTGCCATTGCGCCGCCTTGCCGCGCGTCGCCACCTGGGCCAACCGGTCGTTGACCACAATGGCCGCGGTCAAACGTCGCATCCGTCCTGGGTTCTCCATCAAGTGGCGCACCGTCTTCGACGCCCCATAAGTTCCCGACTCCGTCTTGGCCGATTGCGGCGCCGAGGATTGCTGCGGATACACCGGAAGAGCCTGTGAATTGGGTGCGTTCGAAGCGGTGCCCGGAATCCCGGCCGCCACCGGCTGCGCCCCGGCGGTCTGGTCGGTGCGCTGCATGGAAAGAGTCACCGTCTGGGTCGGATCGTAGGTCTCCTGGGTTTCGTCGCTCGCCGCCTGGACGTAGTCCAGCGTTACCGAAGCGCGTACGTTGCCCGCCCCGGTTACGGGCTCGAGCGTCGAGACCAGCTTCTCTTCCAGGGATTCCTCGGCGCTCAAACGCAGCATTTCAGCGCTTTTCGGGCCCAAGGGCAGATTACCCGCCGCATCCACCAGGACCACCCGGTCCGGCGTCAGCCCATCCACCGCCGAAGACACCAGGTTGCGAATCGCATCCGGTTCTCCCTCGGCCAGGTTGCGATGGCGCAGCTTCAGCACCACCGAAGCCTTGGCGGGCCGCTCCTGTTCGCGAAACAGCGAGTCGTGCGGCATCACAAGATGAACGCGGGCCGACGCGACATCGGCAAGCGACCCGACCGTGTGTTCCAGTTCTCCTTCGAGGGCGCGCTGGTAGTTCACCTGCTCGTCGAACTCCGAACCCACCCAGTTGGGCTTATCGAAAATCTCAAACCCCATCCGCCCGCTCTTGATGCCGCCCTTGGCCGCGGTCACCAGCCGGGCCTTATCCAGTTGATCGGCGGGAACGCGAATACCCGCGCCGTCCGGGGTGGTGTCGAATGGGATGAGCGCCTGGGCCAGGATTTGCCCAGTCTGGCGTGCGTCCTCCGGGTCCAGGTCCGCATAAAGTGTCCGCCAATCGGTACGCAGGCCGTACCAGAACAGGCCGCCAATCAGGCCCGCAAGCAGGGCCGCAGCGGTCAACGCCCAGCGCCGCTGCACAGGCTGCAGGGTGGCCCATCGCACTCGCGCCAAAGACCACAGGCCCGCCAGCCGATCCATGACCTGAAGCTGGCCGGGCATGGGCGGCGCGGTCTTCTCCAACTGGGTTGCGACTGCCATGATTAGGGTTCTCCGCTGCTCTTTAACGTCTTTTCCTAGCGTCCAAAGACATCCGCCGCTGACTCGCTAACTTGCTGTCCCGCGAAGCGGGCTAACTCGCTGCATTTGTACCCAGGTACTTCGCCGGTTCTCGCGACGATGGAATGTGAAGCGGCAACGCAGCAGCCTTATTTCTTGCCAGGGAACGACTTGAACTTCGTCGTGAGAATCGGTCTCGATCTCCGGTCTCTCCTTAGAACCTGTCCAAGAACTGCTGTTTGACCGTTCTCAACCTGTCACAGAACCTCCGTGCCCCATCCATTCGCGTTTGTTGCGAATGGGTGGGAGACCACAAACCTCAGCCGGCCCTCCATGAATTCGGTTCTTGCACAGGTTCTTAGAACTGCATCCCGATCACCGACTGATACGCCTGCACCGCCTTGTTGCGCACCGCCAGCGTCAGCTCGAAGGCCATGCTCGCCTTCTGCGTAGCAATCATTGCCTGGTGCACATCCACGCCATTGCCGCTCATCAGCCCCGTAACCGCCGTTGTGGCCTGGTCCTCAAGCTTGCTCACCTGCCCCACAGCATCCGTCAAAAGGTCGGAAAACGGGGCTGGCGCGGCCGCTTGGCCAGCCGGTGAAGCCAGTGATGGCAGCCCACCGGCTACGCCTGACAATGCCGGAATTGCGGCGGAAATCGAATTCATGATCGGTTGCATCGGATCTCTAACCCCCTTCAATCGCAAGCCATCCGCGGCGACTCTTCTGCCGCAACTGCCGGCTACGACCTGGCAATCTCCAGCGCCGACGCGATCATGCCCTTCTCGGCTTGCACGGCGGAACTGTTAAGACCATATGCACGTGTCGCCCCCATCAGGTCCACCATCTCTGTGAGCGGATTAATGTCGGGATAGGAGACGTACCCGTCCGGCCCCGCGTCGGGATGTCCGGGATCGTAGCGCTTGAGCGGCGGCGCCGGGTCTTCAACCACCTGCGCAATATGCACTCCCGGCGCCACGGAGCCCGATCCTGGCATACTCAAGGTCGGCAAGGCCGCCGCGGCCAGGGAACCGGCGGCCGGACTTCCCCAAGCCGCGCTGATGGCCTTCAAGAATCCAGATTCCGGCTGATCGGCGGCAAATACCACATGCTGGCGCCTGTAGGGACCGCCTGACGCAGTGCGCGTGGTCTCCGCATTGGCCATGTTGGCCGCCACCACTTCCGCGCGCATCCGCTCGGCCTGCATGGCTCCGCCCGAGGTATCCATCGCTCCAAACAGGTTCATCGCTCTGCCCCTCCCAAAAACTTCGGCCGTCAACTGTCGGCTGTCAGCTGCTTCTCTACTTGTCCGCGTGAATAGCGTCCATCACCGTCTGATTTTCCGTGCGCAGCAGCGCCACGCCCACCTTGAACTTCAATTGCGCCTCGGCCAGATTCAGGCCCTCGCGGTCCATCGAAACGTTGTTGCCGTCCGGCCGCGAGATCAATCCATCCACATCGCGCACCCGCGGCTGCCGCGCCGGCCTCCCCTGATCCGCACCCTCCATGGCCTCGCGCATCTCCGCTTCGAAATCCAGCCCCACCGTGCGGTAGCCGGGCGTGTCCACATTGGCCATGTTGGCCGCCGTCAGCTTGATCTCGCTGGTGGCCACGTCCAGATAGCGCCCGATCTGTTCACCCAGCCTGGTATTGATCTCCATGCTCTTCCCGCCCTCCGCCGCATCCGGTTAACTTCATCCGATTCAATCCACAGCACTTCAATTGACTGAAGTCCCAAAGTCGATCTCGTTCAACGTCAGCACTGGCTCGTCCCCGGCCAGGATGGCGGCCCGCTCCAGCACATGTTCCAGTTCGCGCACATTTCCCGGCCAGCCATGGGCGGCCAGTTTGCCCATAGCCGCCGGGTCGATGCGCTTGATCGGCGCCTCACGGCCCATCTTTTTCAGAAAGTGATCCACCAGGAGATTCAGATCCTCAAGGTGCTCCACCAGCGACGGGGTGCGGATGAGAAAAACGGCCAGACGGTAGTAGAGGTCGGCGCGAAAGGTTCCCGACTGGGCGTGCTCGGCCAGCGGGCGGTGGGTTGCGGCCACAATCCGCACATCCACCTTCACGGTTTCGTTGTCACCCACGCGCTGCAACTCGCTGCACTCCACAAAGCGCAGAAGCTTGGATTGCAGCGCCAGCGGCATCTCGCCAATTTCGTCCAGAAATAGCGTTCCGCCGTCGGCGGATTCGATGCGCCCCACGCGTCCATGGACCGCGCCGGTAAACGCACCGCGCGTGTGGCCAAATAGTTCAGCTTCAAGCAATGCTTCAGGAATCGCCGCGCAATTGATGGCAACAAAGGGCTTTTTATTCCTCGCCGACAGCCTGTGCAAGCCCTCAGCCACCAGCTCCTTGCCGGAACCGGTGGGTCCCTCGATGAGCACCGGCGTCATGCGCTGGGCGACCAGGCGGATACGGCGGCTGACCTCCAGCATGCAAGGCGCATTGCCAATCAGCTCCGGTAGCCGGTCGACGACCTTTTGCTCGCCCGGCGGCGTCCCGAGCGCTCTAGGCGGCTCAACGCGGATGGGGACAGTCTTGGCCAGGCCGGCAGGAGGCCGGGCGGGGAGAATCACGCCGCCTGGGCCCGTCATGGGCGTTGAGACTGACAGGGGCAGCAGCGGCGCCGGCTGGGGCAAAGCGTCGATCGGCACCGGTCCGCCGGCAAACTTGACCAGGACCGGCGCCGTGTTCCATGCGGCGGTGTCGGTGTCCTGCGAGCGGCGCAAGGCGTATAGCAACTCTTGCCGGTAGGGGCCTCGAGGGCTTTCCTCGCTGCTCATGCCTGCGGCTGTCACCAGATCTACCTGTGGAAACCGGTCCCGGAAATCGGCCAGGAACTCGCCAAGATCGAGATCCGGCAGCCAGGAATCGACGATCACCGCCTCGGGGACCGCGGACTCGGCCTCCTTCCAAGCCTGTGCGCCGCCCTCCGCCTCGCGCACCTGCCAGCGCAGGCCGGTGAGTATCTCGGAGAGCCTTTGACGAAAGCTGGAGTCGGCGCTGGCCACCAGCGCGGTGCGCTGCCTGATGCGAGCCGATGTGGGAAGCATGGGAAGCGGAGCTGGCTGCATGAATCGTCTCCTTGACAGGCAAATGGACAAAGGCTAAAGCAATTCGGAAACCAGTCCGGCGGTTGCAAGCAGCACCGGAATTGGCGGCAGACCCGCGGGCAATGCAAGATCCACGGCGGCTTCGGCGTGGACCTCGCTCGACTCCGCCGGAACCGTATACCCGTGGCCGCGCACCGTCCGGATCAGTTGCCCGGGAGGAGGATCGTTGAGCTTGCGGCGCAGATAATTTATGTAGACATCCACAATGTTGGTGGTCTGCGCCGGCTCCAGGTTCCAAACCGCGTCCAGCAGTTCTACCCGAGAAACGCACTGTCCGCGGTTGAGCATCAGGTGCTCGAGCAGCGCAAATTCCTTGTTGGTCAACACAATCGCCAATTCCCCACGCCGGGCGGTGTGGTCCAGCCGGTCCAGTTCCAGGTCGCCGGCGCGCAACTGCAGCCGCGCCTCCCGCTTGCGCCGCAACAGAGCCCGGCAGCGCGCGCGCAGCTCATGCAGGCTGAAGGGCTTGACCATCAGATCGTCGGCTCCCAGATCGAGGCAGCGGACGCGCGTGTCCACCTCCTGGCGGGCGGTGAGGATCAGCACCGGAAGATCGGCATCGATGGCCCTCACTTCCTTGAGCACCTGCTCCCCATCCTTCACCGGCAGGTTCAAATCCAGGATGGTCAGATCCGGATTGTCCTGGCGGAACGCATCCACGGCTTCCTGGCCATCGCAGGCCAGCCGAACCCGGTGCCCTTCCGCCTCCAGGCCTCGCGTCAAAAACAGCCCCAGCGCCTTGTCGTCTTCGGCAATCAATAACCTCATGGCAACCCTTCTCTCCAGAATTAGTCACGCCCTGCGCTGCTTGGCTGCATCCAGACGCCCCACCGGAAGCTGCTCATCTAAGCGGGGACTAATGAAAGACCCACCTCCACAGTCCCTCGGGGGGAGAGGAAACTCAAGAATGAAAGGGAAAGAATCTGAGGAACGATTCCTGGAGTGGGCGCGGGCGGGAAGTTTGTCCTGAAATGGTCGGCGAAAGCTCGAGGCTCACCGCACTCTTCCAAGGGGATCCTCTTGGATGCCTTTTACTGATTCGA
>JBEKFD010000138.1:0-20523 GCA_050013495.1 Occallatibacter sp.
TCGATCCAGTTGACGCCCAGATCGAGGGCACGATGAATGGCGCCAATCGATTCGGCGTCGTCCTGCGGCCCCCAGGCAAACTCCCAGTTGCCGCCACCGATAGCCCATGCGCCAAAGCCGATGGGCGTAAGTTGAAGGTCCGAATTGCCAAGTTTGCGAAGCGCGGGCGCAGCTGCTGTGTTCATCACAAAACAGTAGATGTCACGACAAGGGGCCAGGGTGCGAAACATCGCGTCCCGAAGGTGCCGAAGGGACACATCATATTTCCAAATTGATGATAAAATCTAAGCTTAGTCATCAATACTTCTCAAATGATGCCGAGGCAGCCATGAGAACCACGGTGGATATTCCAGAAAAGGTCCTTGAGCGGGTTCGAAATCACGCGAATGCAAGATCGATTAGCCAAACCGCAGCTGTCGTGGAATTGGTCGAGCGCGGTCTCGACGCGAAAATACCAATCGTTTGGGAGAACGGCATCCCGGTCTTCTTCCCCGGGCCTGAAGGGGCGGTCACCATTGAACATGTTCAGGAGCTAATCGAGCGAATGGACGATGAGCCATGGTGAGGGCCAGTCTTCTCGATGTAAATGCTCTCATCGCTCTCGTATGGAGCGGACATCCGCACCACCAGGCTTGCAGGAACTGGTTTGAGCAGAACCATTCACAAGGCTGGGCGACCTGCGCCATTTCCGAGGCTGGTTTTGTGCGTGTCGTAAGCAGCCCGGCGTTTGCCGCCCGCCATGCGACTGTCCATGAAGCGATCGAGATGCTTAAACGATTGAAAGCGAGCGTGTCTGGACACAGTTTCTGGAACGACGACCTTTCGATTGAAGAGTTGGCTGATCATTGGCAGCCGCCGCTCGGAAACAAGCAGGTCACGGACGCTTATCTTCTGAGTTTGGCTATGGAAAACAAAGGAACCTTAGTTACATTCGATCAAGCCATTTCGTCGCTGGCAGGCCGCGCCAACTTAGCTTCTGCAACCCTGCTGGTTCTAAACGCATAAGTTCCCAAACCAACGGATCTCGGGACTCCCTCACGCCGCGATCAAAAAACGCCCCTCGCGCATGATCTGTTCCTGCCCCGCATCCGATTCCAGCCAGATGTTGAACCCCAGCCCGACCACGTCGATGTGCGTTCCCGACCGCCACGGCGCGCCGGTGTGTTCGCCGTAGGGATTCCCAAAAGCAATGTGGATGCCGGGAAACTTCTCATCCTGCAAAATGTTGCCGATCACCCGCTCCACGCCCAGGTTGGTGCCGATGGCAAACTCGCCCACGCGGTCGGAGTTCTCATCGGTATGTGTATAAGTCCAGAAATCCTCTTCCAGACGCTTGTTCACACTGGAGCAGCTCACGATGCGGTTGCCGGCAATCTCGATCGTCAACGGCGTTGCCGCCAGCAGTCCGTAGCGCGCGCAAAGCCAGTCGCCCACCACGCCATCCACCACAAACCTGCCGTTCACCTCGCCAGGAGAAGTAAAGCACTCGCCGCCAGGCAAGTTGCCCCACTTCTCCTGCGAAATGATGCCGGAGGTTTTGAACCACTTGTATCCCGGATTCATCTCTGCCGTAATGTCAGTCCCGGCTGCCGTGGTAGCGCGAATCCGAGTAGCCTTCCTCACCCGCTCCAGCACCTTCTGCGAGAGCCGGTCCACCAGGTTGAAATCCGCGCGCATTCCCTGGCACATGATCTCCGCCGTGATGTTGACCATGTGCGCGTGGCGCATGTGCCGCCGGTTCACGACGTCAGTCATCTGCATCCGCGAATGCAGCTCATTTGCCTGCACCTGCACCGCAAAGATCGAAACCTGCGAGCTTTCCATATCCGCCAGCACCGCCGCCGGCATATCGACAAGCGGCCGCGGCGCCAAATCCTCCAGTAAAAACGCATTCCACTCGCAGCCGCGCTCCGCCAGTTGAGCGCCCAGCGCCGCGGCAATCGGCTCCGTGGCCCGGTCGGTAATCAGCGTGACTTTTTCCGCCGGGTCAATGCGCAGGCAGGTGGTCACAGCCGACAAAGCGCCGGGCTTGAACTCGGCGGGATAGTCCATGGAAAGCAGGTTTCTGGAAGTCTCAGTCATGCGTTGGATCACGGTCCTCGCTCAAAGGGTCCTGTAGAACGAGCCCCCACTCTCTGAGGGTACCGGAAATTTCACGGGAATGAAATGAGGAAATGCAGCGCGGATTTGCGTCGTGCCCAATGCCGGACAGCGGCACCGGTCAAAGCCCCGCCGCCGTCTCCCTGGCCATGTATGCCACCACCGATTTCAAGTCGCCTTTCGACTCCTCAAACACCTTCAACTGCCGGTCTGCTCCGGTTCCGGTTTCCATGATCTTCCGCACACCGTCGATCGCCTCGCGGCTACCAAGTTCGTCCACCACCGGGTCAATCAGCGCCAGGTACTCCTCCAGCAGGTCGCGCACCGGCACCTCCACCTGTTTGCCAAAGTCGATCAGCTTGCCGTCAAGCCCATAGCGCACTGCGCGAAACTTGTTTTCCATCAGCAGCGGCCGCGCATACTGGCGAAAATCCTGGTTCCCCTCCTGCAGCTTCCACAGGTAAACCACCGTAGCCTGGATCAGCGCCGCAATCGCCACCGTTTCTTCGGCTCGCAGCGGAATGTCGCACGCCCGCACCTCGACGGTGCTGAAATACGGATGCGGCCGGATGTCCCACCAGATCTTCTTGGCGTTGTCGATGCAGTTGGTGCGTACCAGCAGGTTCACGTAGTTCTCAAACTCCGAGTAGCTCTGGAAGGCGTCGGGAATCCCCGTCCGCGGAAAATTCTCGAATACCTTGGCGCGGTAGCCTTTGTAGCCCGTGTTCAGCCCCAGCCAGAACGGCGAATTCGTGGCCAGCGCCATGATGTGCGGCAGAAAGTAGCGAATCGAATTCATGATGCGGATGGCCGCTTCCCGGTCCTCGATGCCCACATGCACATGCAGTCCGAAGATCAGGTTGGCGCGCGCCACCAGTTGCAGATCCTTCACCACCTGCTGGTAGCGCGGGTCGGGGTAAATCCCCTGCTTGCGCCAGTCGGCAAAGGGATGGGTCGCCCCGGCCACCAGGATCAGCCCATTTTCCCTGGCCAGCTTGATCATCTCGCGGCGCAGTTCGTAAATGTCCTCGCGCGCCTCGTCGATATTGCGGCAAACCCGCGTGCCCACCTCGATCACCGAAGTGTGCATCTCCGCCTTCACCCGCTCCTGCAGCCGCAGCTTCCCCTGCGCCAGCATCTCCGTCTGGATGTGCGAGCGCAGGTCGAGCGTCACCGGGTCAATGGTCTGGTATTCCTCTTCAATGCCAAGCGAAAACGATGGGCGCATGGGTTGACCTCGAAACTTCGTGGGTCAATTGTAAGCCATTCGACATGAAATAATTTCTCCTTTTGTTCGCTTCTTGCGGTAGAATGGGCTTCGCGCGATGAATCTCTTTTCCCAACTCGCCGTCGAGCCCACGCATGAAGAAATCCATCCCGGCGCGGTATTGATGCGCGGCCTGGCGCTGTCGCAGGATCCGGAGTTTTTCGCGGCGGTCGAAGAGATCTTAGCCGCCGCACCGCTTCATCGTGCCACCACTCCCAGCGGACTGCCCATGGGTGTCATGGTCTCCGACTGCGGCACGCCTGAGGCTTTTCGCCGCCGCTGGGACCCGCAGAATCCGGTCGTCAAGCGCCTATGGCCACCCATCCCCCGCGTCCTCCGCGAATTCGCCCTCCGCTGCGCCGTCCGTTCCGGCTTCCCCCACTTCCGCCCCGACGCCTGCCACATCAATCGCTACGAAGCCGGCATCAAACTCGGCCTGCACCAGGACCGCCACGAGGTTGACATGACGCAGCCCATCGTCTCCATCTCGCTCGGCCTTGAGTGCATATTTCTGCTCGGCGGCCTTCAGCGCACCGACCCCGTCAAACGCATGCTACTGGAGCACGGGGACGTAATCGTCTGGGGCGGCCCCTCGCGCATGCGCTTCCATGGCGTACAGCCCCTCAAACCAGGCCATCATCCCCTCACCGGCCCCTACCGCTACAACCTGACTTTCCGCAAAACCGCATGAGGCAATGAGGATCAAGCGCCCCAGGCTTTCCCCCACCCATAGCGAACTCGCCGACTCGCTAACCCGCTGACTCGCTGACTTGCTGACCCGCTGACTCGCTGACTCGCTGACTTGCTGACTCGCTGACTCGCTAACCCGCTAACCCGCCTTCGCAGCCTTCTTTTTCGGAGCAGCCTTCTTCTTCGCCTCCGCCCCCAGAAACGCCGCCCACCGCAAATCCGGCACAAGCGGAGCCTTCGCCGCCTTGGCAATCGCCAGGTCCGCCACTTCCCTCACGATCCAGTCGAAGTTCGCCTGCCCCACCGAGTGCAAATCCGCATCCGGCGCAGGATTCATGAAGTCGATCGCGTACGGAACCCCATCCTCCACCGCAAACTCCACCGTATTCAAGTCGTACCCCAGCGCCTGGCAGAGCTTCAGCGCATCTTCCTCCACGCGCTTCAGCAGCTTCTTGTCGTACGCTGCCCCCAGGCCCTCCGGCGTCTGCACATACCGCTCGTCGTGCGGCTTGCGCGGATCGTACGGCATGATGTGCACCTTCTTCTGCCCCACCACATAGCAGCGAAAGTACTCCTTGAACTCAACCGCCTTCTGGTACAGCATGCACAAATCGCGCGACTGATCGTAGGCCGCAAAAAACTCCGCGCGATTGTGAATGTGGTACACATCGCGCCAGCCTCCGCCGTCCACCGGCTTCATGAAACCGTGCTCGCCCACGTAAGCAAACACGCTCTCCCAGTCCAGCGGATATTCGAGGTTGCGCATCGACCGGTCGGTCGTCCCCTCGGGATGCTTCTTGTGCGGCAGAATCACCGTTGCTGGCACCGCCACGTCCAGCTTCTCGGCCAGCGAGTAGTTGAAGAACTTGTCGTCCGCCGACCACCAGAACGGGTTGTTGATAATCACCGTCCCATTCAGCGCGGCGTGCTTCAGATAGGCGCGATAGAAGGGAATGTCGTGCGAGATGCGGTCCACGATGACCGAGTAATCCGGCGCCTTATCCAGCCTGACTGCCCCCGTCTCCACGAACTCCGCATGAATCCCATCGAGGTTCCGCGCATTGATGTGCTCCACCAGCGCGCCGGGAAAGCTGTTCTCCATCCCGAACAGAATGCCGATCTTCTTCATAGCGCCCCACCCCTCCTCAAGACAAAGCCGCGTGCGCCCAAAATCGCCCACGCAAGTATGAACCTCTACAGTGTAAGCCAGTGGGTTGTCTAGATGGTCGCCGGGGAAGGTGCGCGTGAGCTTCTAGAACGCCAGCCCCGCTCGAAGGCTGGAGACCGTGGCCCGCAGGTAGCGATGAGTGCGCTGGCGACGGATTCCAGTATGGCTCGAATCGGCCGCGCGCGTTCTGGGGCCGCAAGAAGCGGGGCAGCCTGTCTAGTTTTTCTTGCAAGATTCAGGCTTATACTCGTTCCCAATACCAGAGGATCAATTTATGAGAAGAACATTCGGAGTTGCTCTCTCATTCTTGCTTACGATTTTTCTTTTACCCGCGCCGGGACAGGTGCCTCCGCAACAACCTGGACAGTCGGCGCAACCACCTGCGCCTCCCGCTCCAACCCCGGCGACCCCGGCCCTTCCGCTAACTACACAAGTGAAGAAGACGGTGGTCTACCTGCGGACGGATTGTCTGCACGACTTCACAGACGATGTCAGTTCTCTGAGCAAAGGTCGGCTTGCTGCAATGCCTCTGCCTCAAGAGATTTCAGTCGTTCAAAAGCTAGTGGACGTAACTTCCAAGATGGAGGCGGTACGGGCAAGCATGTCGAAGCTCTCCCCGGAAGAAGCTGCCCACTTGAAGAAACCGAATCCACGCACAAACGACCCGGCGGAACTGGCGACGGAAGGCGAATGGCGAGCGAGCATCCTGCTCAAGATGACGGCGTTAAATCCAGCAGATACCCAAGACATGACGCCGACCGAGCTTGATGCCCTGGCGCCCGACACTTATCTCGGAACGGGATTCTTGATTGCCGTTCCGGACTCCCGCCTCAAGCTACCGCCGGTGGCAGACGCCACACAGGTCACCGGATTTACTTATCTGGTGACTAATCGACATGTGGTTCAACCCGGGATTGACATCGGTAAGCCATGCAAGGTTCCGCTTGGAAGTTTCGTGATTCTTAATCACAAGCCGGACTCGGCGCATCTCTCGGTGTACGCGAAGATCCTTCGCTTCGATGGCGGGACAAAATGGCATTTTTCGACGGACGATTCCGTGGATTTGGCAGTTATGCTGGCGCCAATATCCAATGATGAATTCGACTTTATCCGCATCTCGACAACACAATTTCTGACCCTCGATGAAATGCGTAACAGAAAGGCCGTGGAGGGCGATCCTCTGTTATTCTCCGGGCTCTTCATCCAATTTTTCGATAACGAAATTAAATCACTTGAGCCGATAGTCCGTTCTGGTTCGCTCGCGATGGTGCCCGAAGGGCTGCTCCCCACAACGATGCAAAGAAAGCCTGGGCACGTCCTGTTGGCCGATGCGCACGTCTTCCATGGGAACAGCGGGTCGCCCGTGTTAATAGACACTTCTCGTTTCGCAGGCGGATTTGGCTTCTCGTACAGGTTCTTAGGCGTGATTTGCGGGGAAGTCTACGAGAACGCCGACCTGACATTCACTGTCACGACTTCGATTTCAGGGACCGTCGGCGCCAACAGCGACGTGTCCATTGTTGTGCCCGCTTGGCAGATTCTGGACATCCTTGGCCTGCCGGACGTTAAGAAGGAAAGAGATGATGTCATCGCTGCGCATCCAGAACTGGTAAACACTAATCCGAGCGCTCCTAAACCCTAGCTTGAACGACCACGAGCCTCGCCCGGTGCCCAAGGTTTCGACTTCGAGACCTGCGAGACCACATCCCTAACCTGCATCTCCGTCACCATCAATCCCCGCCCTCAAAAAACGAACCTTCATTTGCAGATAATTAAGCCCAACAAGCGCAAAATAATCCTATGTCCAACCTCACGCAGAAATTCGATCGAAAGGCAGCCGCCCCGTCCAAAGTGAGGAAATCCCCGCCCAATTCATCGCGCCTTTACCCGATTCGGCCAGGCAAATTACCCCACCCCTCCCCCACTTTCGCCGCAAACCAATCAACGAACAGCAGTTACACCCCAAAAACCCATTTCGACCTCTCGAAACAAAGGGCTTACGTAAACACGATCCCGAGGAACGAGCCGATTTTGCACCAAAATTCAGGCAAATTCGCACACACTCGGAGCCCCGGCCAGCCTCTTTTCCAGGGCAATCGCAGGAATGAATTCTGATGCAGAAATGATTTCTGGTCTCGGCTTATGCAGCCAAACCGGCACATCTCCTCCCGTAGGGAGGGGTCGAAAATAGCCCAGGGGAACCCTGACGCTGAGCAAAGCGAAGGGGAAGGGGCACCCCTGGGAGATCGGGGGACATGATACCTATTCGCCGGTGCCCACGTCTCGCTTTTGAGACCTGGAGACGACGACCGTAAATCCTCATCGCCTTCGCCGCCGCGACCGCTTGATGCCTGCCGCCTCACACCGATTTCATCTTGTCCATAAGCCGCTCGGTAAGTTCGTCGTATTCCAATTGCTCAAACGGCCCGGTTTCGGCGCCTGCGAAAAGCAGGCTGACCATCTGTTGCGCCACCATGCAATCGCAGGTCATGAAGTGGTAGGCGAGCCATCGAGCATACAGATGCCGGTTCACGCCCAGCGTTCCCTGGGCTTTCTTCTGGACTTTTTTCCCCACCGAATAGAGGGCCGCGCCGAGCCCCACGACGGGCGCGGCCTTGAAATTTTGCCTGTCTTCCTTGCGCTGCTTCTTGGCGCAGATATACGGCAGCACCTGGAACAAAACCATCTGGTGAGCCTGCACCTTGAAGTTTCCCAGGTCGGCGCCGGGGAGAGCCGTACAGGTGACTTTCACCACGCCACAGCGTATGTCGTTAAACAGCTCCGTCATTTCCGACCAGACCACGTGAGACTTATAGGCCGAGCGCAGCGCAATCCCGGAAATGACACATTGCGCGGCCAAACCCACGGGCGCTGCCACAGCCGCGGCCGCCCCCAGCGCATGCGGAGCCACCTCACCTGCGATGTGCAGTCCCTTTTCACCTACCTCCATCAACCCCGCCCCTATTTCCGTCAACACCCTGCCGACTTCTTTGGCGGCCAGGCGAGCGTTGGGCGCCGGGGCCGGGTGATGATGGCGAAGATTTGGTTGTACAGCCGGCGGTCCCGCAAGCACAGCCGATCTGTTGTGCTCTTGTTCAAGTTGCTCCAAATTCAATCCGTGGTCCGCCATGGTCATTCCTTTCCTTCGTGTCGTCTTGACTCAGCCGATGTTTTTTCCTGGGGTGGAACCATAATAATCCGGCCTCTCCTTCTTTCAAAAGAGTCCCGCAGAAATTTTTTCCGGGCGCCGGGATTCGGGTGCCGGGTGCCCCAGAACCTGCCCTGAGCGCGTCGAAAGGCTGCCCTGGCTTGCCGAAGGAGATCACGATCAATCCCCACCGCAGAAAAAAAGAGCATCATTTGCAGATAATTACGTCCAGCAAGCGCAAAATAATCACATGTCCAGTTCACCCACAAGTTAGATCGAAAGGATGAGAAGGATGAGAAAGGATGAGCCCCGTCCAAAGCGAGGAAATCCCCGCTCAATACATCGAGCCTCCGCCCCGTCCGAACCAGCCAGTTACCCCACCCCTCCCCCACTTTCGCCCCAAACCAATGAACGAACAGCCGTTACACCCCAAAAACCCACTTCGACCTCTCGAAACAAAGGGCTTACGTAAACACCATCCCGAGGAACGAACCGATTTTGCACCAAAATCCAGGCAAATTTCCACATACTCGGAGTCCCGGTCGGCCTCTCTTCCAGGGCAATTGAATGAATGAATTCTGACGCAGAGATGATTTCTGGTCTCGGCTCATGCAGCCAAGCCGGCACATCTCCTCCCGTAGGGAGGGATCGAAAATAGCCCAGGGGAAGTCCGCCGCTGCCACCCCAGCGACAGGTCTTCGTCGCTGGGGTGGCAGCGGCGGACGCACCCCTGGGAAGGCGTCCCAGCCGAATCCGTCCGCCCTGTAGGGGCGGGACGAATCTCACCAGCCCCTCTTCAGCGTTCATCCGATCACCCTGTCCTCGACTTTGAGCGGACCAGGACCACACACAGCCCGAGTACAATTGCCCCAGCCCGGAACGAGCAAGCGGCGCATTGCCCGCGGACCACCTGGAACGGCGAGGAACCGGCATGAAGATCAACAGACTCCAAATCGCGCTGCATTGTGTTCTTCTGGCAAGCGCGGCAGCACAGGTAATCAACGGGCAAACCACACCCGCCCAATCCGCGCAGGATGTTGGGACGCTTGCAGTGAATGTCGTCTACGCGCATACAACCGGCACCGTGCGCCTGAACGGAATCCCCCTCAAGCGTTTCGGAAAGGACGTTCCGGAGAGCAATGAATCCGGCACGCTCATCATTGCCAGCGGACTATCGAGCTTCGGCATCAACGGCGTCAACTCGCTCACGGTGGACACCAAGGCGACAGGGCAGGACGCGTCAACAGAATTGCTCGTCTTCAACACCAGATCCGATTCCGGCGACGCGACCGACGCCATGGACCATCCGCTCTTCAAAAAAGAACTCGCCGGGGCCGGCACAATTCAGTATTCGCTGACACTCAACAACGTGCCTCGCCACATCTTCGACGACGCCACTCCATGGAAGGGCGACCCCAACGCCGTGCTGGCCGCGGTGCAGGCGCTGCACAAGGCTCTCGTCCTGCGCGACATGAAAACGATTGCCGGCTTCCTCCGTCCGGTATTCGAGAGTCCCGAGAGTGGACAGAATCCCGCCAACTTCGACGCCATGATCGCTCACTTCGGAGCCTCCCTCAGGCAGTCCAAAGTCGTCGATCTGGCGCCCAATCTGAAAGTCGAGAGCTACTACGACGGCCGCCTGTTTCGCGTAACCGATGCCAACGGCCTCGCGCCCATCCACGCCGTCTCGATCAAGACCGCAGCCGGCGCCCACCCAGATGAAATGCTGGAGATGGGCGACCTCTGGTGTAATCGCAACGGCGCCTGGCTCCCGCTGCAAGACTGATTGTTCTGGTTCATCGGCGAACCACCCCACTGCGAAATAACAGAACCGATGCAGACAACGCAACTTCCCCTCGATGCCGTCGGCTTCGGCTTCGGTGCCACCAACAGTTCCGTCGCGCTCATGGATGAAAACGCCCAGGTGCAGCTCGCCTCATTTCCATCGTGGGCGCGGAAGCTCCCGTGTTCCCGCGGCGCGCGCATATTCGAAACACGCTCGGCATTGACCGCATCCGCAGCGGTAATGAGTTCACCTCCGTTACCCACGGCCTGGCGCTGCGCGCCATGAAGAAGTTGCGCCAAGCTCAGTACCTCAGTCCGAAATGAAGAGATAAGCGCCGATAAGCACGACGCCGATTCACAATGCATTCACACCCGTTTCACAGAATCATCAACCACGCCCTGTACGCTCACACCCATAAGGACACATTCAGGCCTTTGCAAGGGTTTTCTCGCAGGCCGCTCGATTGCAGTATGCAGCAACCGCGCATCATGCTCTTGACCGCCGCGAACATCGACACCGGCAGCACGGTCATCGGCACATTCGAATCGCGGCTTATCCAGTTCGGTTTGAAGGTAATCTACTAAAGCTTTTCCAGTTTTCATTCGCAACAGCCCGCGCGGTCTTTCGCGCGGGCCCTTTTTTTCTGAAAGAGGGAATCATCCGTCACCGACCCCGCCTTCGCACAGCGCTATAATCCGTTCTCGCTAACTCGCGAGGCACGAATCCGCGTGGGAGGCAAAACTCCCTGCACCCCACGTGGCTCGGCCGGAATCACTTGTAGGGAGGGCAGATGAAATACCGACTATTGACCGTCAATCGTGAGTTTGGAAGCGGAGGTGGCCGGATCGCACAGACCATTGCCGAGAATCTTGGCTGGAAGCTGCTGGACAAGGACATCATCGACGCGATTGCTTATGCCGCGCACGTCGATCCCAGCGTGGTTCAGCGCTACGATGAGCATGTCGAATCGTGGTTGCGGCGCCTGAATCAACAGGCCATGCGTTCCGCCGCCCTGGCGGCCGGACTTGAACTCCGCGACAACGCCGTATTCGACGCCGAGGAAATGGTAAAGATATCCCAGAAGGTCATTGAACAAGCCTACGCCGATGGCAACTCCGTCATTGTGGGCCGCGGTTCACAATGCATCTTGCAGCACAAGCCAGAAGCCTTTCACGTGTTCGTTTACGCCCCGCACAGAGACCGCATTCTGCGTCTGCGCGCTCGCCTGCCCAAAGGCACTGACGTCGAGCAGCGCATCCGTTCCGTGGACGCCGAGCGCGCCAAGTATCTGCAGGAGTACTACAGCAAATACTGGCTCAATCCGCACCTCTATGACCTGATGGTTTCTTCGCATCCAGACGAGGCTTCCACAGTGGGAGTTATTCAATGCGCCATGTCAGGTTAGGAGTTATTTCTGATCCCTGGTGCCTGATCTCTGATACCTGATCCCTAATCCCTGTTCCCTGTTCCCTGTTCTGTCACGCTCCAGTCGAAACTGATCCCGGCGATCAGCTCTTTCAGCTTTCCCTCCGCTGCCTTTTTCTGCGCTTCGAGGTCCGCAGTCTGCTTCCGCGTGGCCTGCAACTGGTCTTCTGCTCGATTCAACTCTTCTACAAACCGCTTTGCCGCATCGTTGCCCTTCAGTGCCGTCAGATTCTCCCGGGCGCGCGCTTCGTCCGCGGCCGCAGTCTCCTCGGTCTTCTTGGAGTCTTCAATACGTCTGTCCAAGTCAGTCAGCACGCCCTGCGCGTCGATCACCGGCTTCAGCTTGTCCAGCGCATCGGGAACGTCTTTGACCAGTTGCAGCAGAAATTCCTCCTGGCGGGGATTGCTTCTCAGGTCCACCGTAACGTACTCTGGCCCGCGCTGCCGCACTTCCAGCTTGGCCGTTGAGTGCGCCGCCACCGGAACCTTGAAGCGGTACGAGTCCGGGGTGGTCTCCTCCGCCTTTAACCCATCGTCCAGCGTCCAGCCATTGTTTCTTCTTCCATGCTCTATCAGCACCACGCGGTCCACATCGGCCGAGTTAGTCGCCGAATAAGTCTGGGAATCTACATTCATGTGCGTTTCCACGATAACTCCCTTGTGGAAACTCAGGTGGTGAATGGTCCGCTTTCCACTGCGCGCCGTTACCTTTACCCGCACTGCCTGATCGGTTGCATAACTCAGCAAGCGCTTCTCTCCGGGATGGATAGGATCGAGCAGCCCCTCGCCGGCAAACTCGCCGCTCTCGAAGATCGAAAAGCTTCCCGAATCGAGCGTCAGCTTCGATGTGTTTTCGAGCCACACCGCCCGTAGCGGCGTCGGCTCCTTCTCGCTCCACAGTGTCACATGCTCAGCGGGCAAGTCCTGTTGCAGAATAGGCACCATCGCCGACTCGTTCTTGTGGATCGTCACTGGCGCGGCAAGCGCGTATTCGAAGAAGTCATCGAATGCATTGGTCGAGACATCGCCTTCTTGAATTGCGTCGGAAGCCCTGTAGACGCCGCCGCCATAGCCTCTGCCATTGCCGTAGCCTATTCCGCCGCCCGATCCGGAACCAATTGCTCCGTTGATCGACTCAGCATTGACGGTGACGGTCTCTGACGCCGCGCCAGGCATCATTTTCATCAACTCCGCCGCATTGCGGCCATGAAACGCTTGGCTCCGGGGCCCGCCGATGGACCCGCTGACTACCCCCGCCTGCGGCGGCTCCGGAGCCGCGGGCGCCTTCATATCCGCCGCCTCATGCGTCTGCGGCGTCGTCTCCACCAGCGTCGCAATCGGAATCTCCGGCCTCCGCGTATAAAGGGGCTGACTTAGCGGCTGAATGAAACTTTGCGGCGCACCCGCCACCAGCGATAACTGCACATTGTCCCAGTCCGCGCCCACGGTGTTATCCACCACCGCCCATCCCTGCATGGTGGCGCTTCCATTTGCCGTCCGCGGGAAAACTATCCTATAAGTCGACTTCCATACGGGAACTTCGCTGATATAACTCACGCGTAACTCGCGCTGCCCCTGCCCCAGCGCATCGAGCGTCAAGTGCCGCAGGCCGGTTGAGGTCGAGTTGTCCCTGCAGGTTCGCGTCCAGCGGACGCACGCTCAATGCCGGCGTCAGCTCAATCACTTTAACCGCGCCCGATCCCGCCACCAGCGTCAGATAGAAATGGTCGACCGTCGCGTCCCCGGTGCCTGCCTTCTCAGTGCGCGACTCAATCGCGATCAGCCTTCCCGTCAGTGTGCCTCCCGGCCCGCCAGTCACCTCAACCCGCTGCCCGCGCAGCGCCTGAAACAGTTCCGTAGAAGTGGGATCGTCGCTCATGCCCAGCGAAAGCGTCTTCAGCTGCTCCGCCAGCGGCGTGGTCGAGTTGTAATTCACGCCGGCAATCCGTCCGCCGCCCTCATCAAGCACCGTCAGCGATTGCAGCACGTCATTCAACTGCGGAGAAGTGAAGTCGATGGTCACGCGCTGATTCCCGCTCACCGACCCGGCATGTTCGAAGTACCCTACGCCGTTTTTGTAAAGAACAACCTTGCGGACCGGCAGATCCTTGATCGTAGGGGGAGTGGAAGCCGCAGCAAGGGGCGCCTCGGAAGCCTTTACGCCTCCCTTGGATTGAGCAGCAATACCTGGCGGCAACTGAGTGGCAAGAAGCAGCGTGAACGCAACAGCACTGACGGCAACAATTCGGCGCATGGGTCCTCCTCGGACTGACCAATGGGAATGCTATTCCCTTGGACCACGGCACGAGCAAAATGGTCCCCAATTCGAAGCAAAATCGCCGCAGTCCTTGGAGTATGAACGAGGACAGGGAGGAATCTTGCGTGAGGGAGGAACATTTTTAATTGAAACTTGAGTACCACCGGGCTTCGTCCCCAATTCAAGTGCCTGACGGAGCGGCCAGCTTCTTCAACTGACCAAGGTGATTCAGATCGTGCCCCGCCATGGTCTCCACAAGGGTCAGGAAGGTCATGGTTCCCCTCTCCGGATGCGTGACAGGCCGGTCCCCGGAATCCGGCAGAGCGAGGCCGATGAGGCGCAGATTCCATCCCCGCATGGCCGAAAAAACCTCGAGGGCCTGCTTGGCCGGCACGCCCGAATACGTTCGCGCCCACTTATCCTGATCGAAGGGCTGAATCACGGGCGAATCTTCGGCGAGCGTCTGCCGCAGCCGGAATGCGAAGACCACTTCGCAGTCCGCCAGGTGCGCGACAATCTCCGCCGCGCTCCACTTGCCGGGGGCGGGCGGAACGTTTTCGTTTTCCGCACCGACAGCAAGAATAAGCTTTCCAATCTCGGCCGGCGTGGCGGCAAGAATCGTATCCAGTGCGCGCCCATCGAGAAATTTCTCGTATGGATTCAATTCGCTCAAAGCATTCCACCTCAGCGGCCAAAGCCCAAGTTGATTTTGCCTGTTCCCTTTTCCCTAATCCCTAATCCCTGCCTCAAAGATACTGATCCACCATCCGCATCCAGGTCGGCCAATCATGCGCGTTATAGGAGTCCCACACAAACAGCTTATGCGGAATGCCCTTGGCGCTCATAACTTCATCCAGCCTCTGGTTCTGGCCCAGGCATTGGTCGTCCCAGCCCGTGGCAAGCACATAACTGCCGCGGCGATAGCGCTCCAGGAACCAGTTATCGCCCAGGTTAGGCAGAAAGTCCAACGGCTGGTTGAAGTATGTGTCCTCGTCGTAGTAGCCGCCCAGAAAATTGCGCAGATCGAATGCCCCGCTCATCGACAGAAATCCCGTGAACACATCCGGATGCTTGAGCGCCACGTTGACCGCGTGGAATCCGCCAAAGCTGCAGCCCAGGCTCACGAGGTGCCAGTCGTGGTTCTTCAACCGGACCAGCGGCGCCACTTCGTGAATCAGGTAGTCGTCATACTGAACGTGCCGCGCAATGCGCCAGCGCGGCGAAACCTGCTTGTTGTACCAGCTCTCCATATCCACCGAGTCAACGCAGTAGAGCTGCACCTCGCCAGCGTCGATTTTGCCGCCCAGCGCGCCCACCATGCCGCGGTCTTCAAACTCGTAATACCTTCCGCCCGAAGTGGGAAACACCACCACCGGCAGCCCCGCATGGCCAAAGACCAGCAATTCCATATCGCGGCCCAGCCGGCTTGAATACCACTTGTGATACTCACGATTCATTCCCGCACCCCATCGAATTTCGGAGTCCCTTAGTCCCTGGTCCCTTGTTCCCGGGTCTCTGCCCTTTGGAGAACTGCCGATTTCTTGATACTGTAACAGCCTGGGATGCTGTTTTTCCTCGACCCATCGCTGCGACGTGCCGATAGACAATAAAGGACCACAAAGCTTGCATCTTGAATCCAACTCCACGGACGATGCTCACTCGCATCACGCACCCAAGGCACTGCTAGCTTCCCCCCATGCAGAACCGGCAGCCACGCCTCACCCGCGTCTGCGCCTGCATCGCGCCTTCGCCAGCCATTACCTGCCCGACAAGCGCGACCTGATCGTTTACGTGCCGCCCGGCTATGACAAACATCCCGATCGCACTTACCCCGTGCTTTATCTGCAGGACGGCCAGAATCTTTTCGATCCGCGTACCTCGTTCATTCCTGGCCGCACTTGGGAGGTGCGCGAACACGCCGACGAGGCCATCCGCGCCGGCGAAGTGGACGCGCTGATTATTGTCGGCATCTACAACACCGAGCGCCGCCTGGCGGAGTACACCCATGAGCGAGACTGGCAGATTGGCGGTGGTGAGGCGGCGCAATACGGGCTCACTCTGACGCGCGAGATTTTGCCCTTCATCGCCTCGCAATACCGCGTCAAAAAGGATCGCGAAAACACCGGCCTGGGCGGCTCGTCGCTCGGTGGCCTGGTTTCGCTCTATTTAGGCCTGCGCTACGCCACATGGTTCGGCAAACTGGCAGTGCTGTCACCCAGCGTGTGGTGGAATCACAAGAGCATTCTCGGCTACCTCAATGAGCGCGCGCCGGAGATCTGGGACCGCCCAAAGCTGTGGCTCGACGTAGGCGAAAAAGAAGGCCGCCGCGCCGTCCACGATGCTGAAACCCTCAACCGCCGGCTGAAAGCCAACCACTGGCGCCCAGGCGAGACGCTGCACTTCGAAAAGGTGCACGGCGCTACGCACGATGAGGCAAGCTGGGCGCAGCGTGTCAGACCGATGCTGAGGTTCCTGTTTCCCGCGCAATAGTGCGGCTCATCTCTATCGCCCTCCCTCATCCAGCTCATCGATCTGCTGCTGCAGCTTGCGCGCAGCGCTCTTGTTCAGCTTTGCAATCCCGAAGAATACGGCCCCAACCACAGCCGCGTAGACCGCGACAATGAGCCACAAATGCTGCACATTCCCGTAGCCCGCGCGGCCTGTAGCAACCATCACCACGGCCATCCCGGGAATTAGCGGCCCCAGGTACCAGCGCCACACGCTGCTCACCAGATCACGCTGCCGCTCCAGTTCGCGGCGCTTGAATTCGATGCAACTGGATAGACCCGCATCCTTGGGCAGCGCTCTCCACGAGCCTTTGGAATGCAATTGCCAAACCAGGTAGCACGTTCCGGCGATGATCAGGACAAAGCCGATCCGCGCAAGTAGATCCGCGGCTCGCGAGAACTCGTACCCGAAGAACGCCACCACAAGAAATGCCGCCACGTACTCGCGCGCATTCCTGAATTCGATCTTGCGCTGCAATTTTTGAGCGCCTGCTTGTACCTGTTCGATTGACATACGAACTCCTTCCGTTTTCTGACTTTGCCAAAGCTCCCTCATGCGGCTGTCGTGCATGGATTCATCGCTCATCCCGACCTCCTTCCCCGGGGCCCGCGGCCCCGGCGGCGCGCGACTGGAACCGACGCGCCAGAATGTGCTTGATGCGGAAAATCTTGGTGGCCACATTCCGCGCAGATAGCCCGGTGATCTCTGCAGTCGAGGCTGCGTCCATTCCTTCGAGATAGGCCACCATTACCTGCCGGTCGAGCGGCTTGAGCTGCTCAATCAGTGCGTAGAGTAGGGCGATCTCATCGCGATGCCCGGCAGCCTCCTCGCCCTCCGCTTGATCGGCCGGTTCCGGCACTTCTTCCAGCGCTACGAAGGCCTGCCGTTTCAGGCGCAATTGCCGGGTCACATGCGAGGCAGCGGTGTTGTGCGCCACGCGGTACACCCAAGTGCGCAGCGAGCAGCGGCCGTCGAAGCCTTCAAGACTTCGCCACAACGCGATGAGTATCTCCTGGATCAGGTCGCGGCGCGTGTCCGCTTCGGCCTCGTAGGCGCGCGCCAAGCGTTCCAGCGCAGGGCCGTACTCAGCCGCAGCCTCTTCGAAGCTCCTGTTCTGGTTTCGCTCGACGCTCTGCTCTGCTTTCGGCACGGATCAATCTTGCCTTTCATCCAAGATAGTCTGCGGCGAAGCGGACTTTCTTACAGCGGCGGGCGCGTTAGCAAAGAATCGGCCTTGGAACCTGCCTAGAAACTCAGCGGAATCGAGGGGCGACGGTAGGTCAGGGCTTCAGCCCTGACATTCAGGCCGCAAGAAGGTGCCGGCCTTCAGGCCCTGAGGCGGGCTCTCATTCCCAAGGCTATAGCGGATTTCGAATTACTTTGTCCGAGGCGATTGTCTCCGAGTGGCTTTTTCATCAAGAAAAAGCCACCTTCCACCATGCCAATCAGGCTACACAAATTCGAAATCCGCTGTAAATCTCTGGGGCTAAAGCCCTGGTCTATTTCCACCTTTTATGTCCGCGCTGAAGCCCGGACATATTTCGTGAATGAGCTTTTAGGCAGGTTCTTAAAGCGCAGCCTTCATCACTGCGCGATAATCCCTCAGCGCCTTCGCACCCAGTTCCGTCAAACGGCACATGGTCAGCGGATATTTCCCGCGAAAGGTCTTCCCAATGGCCACGTAGCCCGCTTCCTCCAGCTTCGACAGATGGACAGACAAATTGCCCTTGGTCAGGCCCGTCGCCTGGTGGAGATATTGGAAGTCGGCTTCCTCCACCGCGGCCAGCAAAGCTACGACCATCAGCCGCGCCGGCTCGTGGATGATGCGATCGATCCCCGATAGTTTCTGGATTTGCTCGCTCATCTCACTCACCTACGTCAACTGGCTCGCGCAAAAACCTATGCAACGCGACGCCGCCTGTAATCAGCGCGACAATCCCCACAAAGTCAAAGAAAATGGCAATGCTGAAATCCAGCGAGAGGCGGGAGAATGCAAGTGCAATCCCCGCAACTGCCGCCAATGCGCCAGTTAAGTAAAAACGCGGCAGCTTGCCGGCGATGGGCTGGAGCGCGCCTACCCCAAGTCCCATGACCACCAGGAGCCAGCGATCCGATACCGCGAAAGGAACCTTCCCCATCACCAGAAATCGCATTGCCACAACCGCAACCACGGCCAGAACAAGCGCCAGGCCCACTACCAGCGTGAGCTTGGACCTATTCGTTTTCACCGCAACGTAGCCCGTCCTCGCCACCAGGTAGCGGTTGCGAATCCCCTTGAGCGCCCAGCCCGACGCGAAAGACATGGCAAGACCGGCGATCGCGGACCCGAAGACCAGGACAATGCGCTCCACAGAAATCGCCATGAGGCCGTTGAACCAATTGACTGCCGAGAAGACCAGCAGATTCACGCCCACGAAGATTTCTGGCAAACCGTCGCGATTGTGCACCCTCTGCATCATGTCGCAGGCCATCGACTGCGGATCGACGTTTCCGGAACGAATGACTGCATTCATCTGATTTCTCCTTACAGACTAGTCTGTTATACAAACTAGTCTGCAAGGATAATGCTCCGAGGGCATAGAAATGTCAAGAGCCCCTGCTGGAAAAAAGTTCGGACAGGCGCATCCAGGAAGACCGAAGCGAACGCTGCGCAGAACGATTTTTTCGAGATCGCACTGGGAAAGAATCCTATAATCCCGCCAGGGCCTTTGCGCGCCCTGCACGGTGAGCCAACCACCTTGCCCACACCGCCTGACGCAAAAGCAGGAGACATCGACCATGTCTCAAAAACTGACGTTATCCATCGCTCTCGGTTCTTTTGCCTTGCTGCTCTTTTCCGGATGCGGCGGCGGCAATGCTTCCGCGGGCAGCAACGCTCCGCCTACGCTCTATCCCATCACCATCTCACTGTCTTCCAGCGCCACCACGGCGCCGGTCAGCGGCGCATCCCCCACTGTCACCGTTACCGTTCAACGAGTGGCTGGAGACAACAACTCCGTGACTCTGAACGCTACCTCGGTCCCCGGCAACGTCACTTCGCAAATCACGTCGCCGGGAACAGGAAACACCGGTACCATCGCCTTCACCGCGGAATCCTTTGCCGTTCCCGGCACCTACTCGCTGAATGTGACCGCGACGGAAGGCGGAGCCGCCGTCACCGCGCCGCTTGCCCTCACCCTCTTGTCCGCACCGGTCACGGTCAACATCGGCGTCAGTCCCACGGTAAACCTGAGCGTCGGATTCGGCGGCCAAATGCAGACCTTCATGACCACCCAGGTCTGGGCAGCCGAGTGGGACGAGTCCTTCTTCCCGTCGTTGCCGCAGGCCACCCAAACGCTCGCAAGTCTGAATCCCCAGCACATTCGCGTTTACGCGGCAAGCCAGGGTATCCCGCAGGATGTGAATGGGAATTGGGATTTCACCGTGCTCGATACCACCGTCGATGCGGTGATTGGCGTGGGCGACAAGAGCATCAGTTTTGGATTGACGGAAGGGCCACCGTGGATGAATGACGCCAACGGCGACCTGCTTCCGGAGCACTTTCAGGACTTCGCCAAGTTCGCGGCGCAGATGGTGCAGTACTACAACACCACCACGGGATTTACCGACTCGAACGGAGTGCAGCACGTACACACCCCCTTCACACCCATTACCTACTGGTGCATTCTTGAGGGTCCCGACTTGTACAACCTGTCGCCCACACAGTACGCGCAGGTGTACGACGAGACGGTGACGGCCATGCAGGCTGCGGGCTCGCTGGTTCCGCTCAAGTTCGTGGCTGGCGAATTGAGTGGCGGCACCGATCCAAACGACTATTTCCCGCCATTCCTGGTTGCTGAGACTGCCCAGATCGACGTGCTGTCGGCGGAGCAATACTCCGTCTGCGGCTGGTTCTATAGCGACGATACTGTCATGCAGGGAGTGCCTTACTGGTTTGGCACTTTCGCTCAGCATCTGGCGCAGATTGTAGCCACCACTCCCAAGCTCAAGAACGCCGTGGCGTGGGAGACCGAAAATAATGTTGACGCGGATTTCAATATCGGCAACGGCCAGGGCCAGTGCACCGATCCTTTCGAGCTCGATCTGCGCGGAACCAGCCCGTTTTTCGCCGGCTGGAGACCCTACGTGTTTTCCCAGTGGGCGCAGGCCGGCTCGCACATGCTTTCGCATTCTG
>JBEKFD010000139.1:0-13036 GCA_050013495.1 Occallatibacter sp.
CGAGCAAGTGCTGTTGGTCGAGCGGGTGGACTAGGAAAGCAGCTTTCAGCCATTAGCTCTCAGCTTCTTGCTAAGGGCTAAGAGCTGAAAGCTGAGAGCTGAAAGCTAGAGAATATGAACCCCGCCACAACCCCCGCACGCCGCCAACTTCACCCGCCTCCAGCGCCTGCATCGCCATTCCCCTACAATCCCGGCTCGCTGCTTTCCGCCTCCGACCTGAGCCTGGACGAAATCAGTCACATCCTCATTCGCGCCACTGCTTTGGAGGATCAGGACCCGCTCATCCGCGCTCGCATCCTGGCCAAGCGCCGCGTTGCGCTGCTGTTTTACGAGTCTTCCACCCGCACCCGCACCAGCTTTGAGCTGGCCGCCAAGGCGCTGGGCGCGGATACGACGCTGGTTTCGAGCCTCTCTTCAAGCATTGAAAAGGGCGAGACGCTGAAGGATACCGGCCTCACCCTGCGCGCGCTGTGCGCCGAGGCCATCATCCTGCGCCACAACTCCTCCGGCGCGGCGTGGCTGCTGGAAGCCGAAACCCGCCTGCCCGTGCTCAACGCCGGCGATGGCATGCATGAGCATCCGACCCAGGCGCTGCTCGACCTGCGCACCATCCTTTCTCATCTCGATCCCACCACAAAAACCTGTCATCCTGAGCGTTATAAAAGGCCTGTCATCCTGAGCGACCGGAGCGAAGCGGAGGGAGTCGAAGGACCTGCGTCTTCCATCTACGAGGTCACCGCTGAGACCCTCGCCGGCGTCACTGTCACCATCGTGGGCGACATCCTGCACAGCCGTGTAGCCCGCTCGAACATGCTTCTTCTGCCGCGGCTGGGCGCAAGGGTACTGCTCTGTGGCCCGAAGGAACTGCTGCCGGAGATCGCCACCCAGGCTGGCCCCGGCATCGCCATTGAGCGCAACTTCGAAGCGGCCCTTCGCCAGTCGCAGGCCGCCATGATGCTGCGCATCCAGGCCGAGCGCCTTGCCGGCCTGCAATTGGATCTTGAGCAGTACAAGGCCAATTACCAGCTCACCGGGCAGCGGCTCGCTGCGCAGGCCCCGCAAGCCATTGTTATGCATCCCGGCCCCATCATCCGCGGCCTTGAAGTCACGGCAGGCGTAGCCGACGGCGCGCAATCGGTCATCCTTGAGCAGGTGCGCAACGGCGTAGCCATTCGCATGGCCGTGGTGGAGCGGGCACTGCTCGCAGGCCACAAGCAGGGAGGCCGCGAATGACGGCCCTGGTGATTCGCGGCGGCCACCTCATCGATCCAGCAGCGGGCATCGACGGCCTGAAGGACATTCTGCTCAAAGACGGACGCGTGGCCGAAATAGCCCCGCCGGGCAAGCTCAAGCAGGCCAACGGCGCCGAAGCACTGGACGCCACCGGCCTCACCATCGCCCCCGGCCTGGTCGATATCCACGTCCATCTCCGCGAACCCGGCCAGGGCTACAAGGAAACCATTGCCACCGGCACAGCGGCTGCGGCAGCCGGCGGATTTACCTCCGTAGCCGCCATGCCCAACACGCGCCCGGTCAACGATTCGGTCGAGATCACCCGCTGGATGCAGTCTCCCGAGCGCGGCGCCTCCATCCGCGTCTTCCCCATCGCCGCCGCCACGCGCGGGTCAAAGGGCGAGACCATCAACGACTATGCCGCCCTCAAATCCGCCGGCGCAGTGGCCGTCACCGACGACGGGTCCCCTATCCTCAAAGACAACATCATGCGCGAAACGCTGGCCGCCGCCGCCCGGGTTGGCCTGAGCGTCATCCAGCATGCCGAGGACACGCGCCTCACCCAAGGCGCCAGCATGAACGCGGGGCCGACGGCATTCAAGCTGGGCCTGCGCGGAATGCCTCCCGAAGCCGAGTCGAGCATCGTCGAGCGCGATGTCCGCCTGGTCACCGAACTCCGCGACACCCGCGCCCACCTGCATGTTGCTCACACCTCCACAGCAGCGGCCCTTGCCGCCGTGCGGCAGGCCCGGCGCAGCGGCTTGCGGGTGACCTGCGAGGTGGCCCCGCACCATTTCCTGCTCACCGAGGAGCACGTCGGCCTCTACAACACCAACGCCAAGATGAACCCGCCGTTGCGCTCGGCTGCCGACCGCGACGCCATGATCGAGGCCATTCTCGACGGCGTGGTCGACGCCATCGCTACCGACCACGCGCCTCACGCGATCCACGAGAAGGAAGTGGAGTTTGAGAACGCGCCCAACGGAATCACAGGCTTGGAAACCGCGCTTGGCCTGTGCCTGCGCTGGCTGCACAAGGAGTGGAAGATGCCGCTGGGCCGCGTGCTGAGCCTGCTCAGCGCCCAGCCCGCCGCACTGCTTGGCTTGAAAGGGCGCGGCACGCTCGCCGTGGGCAGCTATGCCGACGTCGTCATCTTCGATCCCAAGGCCGAATGGACCTACCGCGCCCGCGACACCAAATCCAAATCCCGCAACACCCCCTTCGACGGCTGGACCATGCAAGGCAAAGTGCGCTGGACCATCAGCGAGGGACGGATTGCTTTCAGCAGCGCGCCTTGACCCTTGATTTATATCCGGGTAATATTGTTTTACCCGGATATAATCCGACTGCGAGGCTTCGCATGATTACTTCTTTCGAGCCAACTTGTACGGCCTTTTCCGGCGCGCGCATGATCGCCGGCGGGGATCTTCAAACCGTTGCATTGCGCGCACAAGAGTCCACGATTTCAGATACTTACGCGCCCGTGCTGATCTTCGATGACCTGACGGGCCGCGTCATTGAGATCGACCTGCGCGGAACTCCGGAGGATGTGTGGAACCGGGTTGCAGAGGTCGAGGTTTCCGCTACGCAGAAAACTGAGGCCTCCACGCCCGATACTGGAGCGCGAGGTCCAGGCCGGCCGAAGCTGGGCGTTGTGGCTCGCGAGGTGACCTTGCTGCCGCGGCACTGGGAGTGGCTTGGAACCCAGTCCGGAGGCGCCTCGGTTGCACTCCGCAAGCTGGTGGAAGAGGCCAGGCGGACGAACCAGGGAAAAGATCGGCTCCGATCCGCCCAAGAGGCTGCCTACCGGTTCATGTCAACCATGGCCGGAAACGAACCTGGCTTTGAAGAAGCGGCAAGGGCGCTTTTCAGAGGAGATCGGGAGAGCTATGCAAAGTTCGTGGAGCGATGGCCGATCGATGTGGCAAAGCATGCAAAGAAACTTGCCGACCGGGCGTTTGAAAACGAAGCCGCCGAACCAAGTCCGCCATGCGCATGATTCGCTGCGACCTGCCGCACCCCGAAGGCATTTTCATGGAAGCAAGCCCAGTTCCTTGCCCAGTTGCACGGCCTGCGTTCGCCGCTTCGCGCCCAATTTGTCAAAGACCCGGCTGGAATGAGTCTTGACCGTGTTCTCGCTCACGAACAGCTTCTCGGCAATCTCGCGGTTGCTCATGCCCTCGGCGATCAGCACCAGCACCTCAAGTTCGCGCGGGGTAACGCCCAGGTCCTGCCGTTTTCTCTCATCCGAAACAAACGGTTCCACGGTTGTGGGAGCGGATTCTGCCTTTGCCTCAACGCTCCGCCGTGGACCTGTCAGCCGAAGTCCGAGCCAGATGCCAAGAGCGGCGAAGGTGGCAGCAATCAGCGCACTGTAGATTTCCACCGAATGCTCGATAACCACGAACCGGTACTGCGTCCACTGCAGCAGGGTGATTAGAATTCCCCCGACCAACCCGTAGATGAGCACGTGCCGTCGCATAAGATCCGAAAGAAAGGAATCAGGGCAGGGAATAGCACCCGTGGTGCTGTCGATCATACTACTGACGCGGCTCTCTTGATCCTTGACGCGTTTGATGGAGAGAAAAGCCTTGCATCCACACTTCCCTTCGCACTAAGCTTCGCTCTGGGGATAGAAAGCGAACCCGGATTGAACGAACTCCCACCTGGCCTGAGTCCTTATCGTGCGGGGCGCCGATCCTAGCGCTCAGTCCCAGCCAAGTTCAGCCGATGCTTTCAAACGAACACGGACCGGACGGATGAAAACAGTTCATCGCCCGTGCGGTCCAACTCGGAAAGGAATCCCCATGGCTACTTTGCCGTTTCCCTGCGTCGCAGCTCCGTTGAGCCCCAATGGCGTTCAAAATGCCATCAATACACTCGGCATCGATGCGCCGACCCTTTGGGCCATGCTTCATGTCGAGAGCCTGGGATGCGGCTATCTGGCAAGCAGGCGGCCGCAGATTCTTTTCGAACGTCACATCTTTTCCCATCTCACCAAAGGGGTGTGGGATGCGGCCGCACCCAACCTCAGCAATCCGCAAGCCGGCGGATATGGTCCGAGCGGCGAATCCCAGTATACGAGGCTGGGACAGGCGTACGGCCTCAATTCCGCCGATCCTGCCGATCCCTCGGTTCCTACTCCGACGCGCAACGCCGCCCTGCAAAGTGCTTCCTGGGGGCTGGGCCAGGTGCTAGGCACAAATGCCACCGCTGTGGGCTTCGCATCTATCCAGGACATGGTGACATCCATGACTGCTTCTGAAGACGGCCAGCTTCAAGCGGTGGTGGGTTTCATCCAGGACAATAATTTACAGAATGCGCTGCAGCAGCAGGACTGGGCCACCTACGCAGAGAAGTACAACGGCCCCAATTACGCGAAGAATCAGTACGACACAAAATTGGCTCAAGCCTATGCGCTCTATCAAGATGTGGCCAAGATTCCCGACCTGACTATTCGCGGCGGCCAATTGCTGCTCTTGTTACTCGGGTTCGACCCAGGCGGCGTCGACGGCGCCATCGGCCCCCATACGCTCACCGCCTTGCATAGCTTCCAAAGCCAGCAACAATTGCCTCTCACTACAGGGATCGATGCGAACGTGCTGGCTGCTTTGACTGCCGCACTGCCGCCGGCGCCGAATCTCTCGCTGAACTGATTGCGGTTCCAACGATTTCGGGGCGCTTCCACGGGGACTTGCCGTTCAGCCCTTGCGCCGATACAGTATCTGAAACTCGTAGCCGGTGTTGGCGGGAAACAGGCCCGCGACATGGCGCAACCGCTCGGCGAGCGCCGGAGCAGCCAGCAGCGGGTACTCGCGCTCGCGCAGGTCGTGGTAATCGAAATCGACAGCCAGCGACAGCATGTAGACAGCCAGCGCGTCAGAGAAGGCCGACTCGTAATAGCTGTTGCGTGACCGCTCGTCGATCACCTTCTGCCCGCCGCGGCCGTCGGAGCTGGAATTGCTGGAGGCCCAGCTGTCCTGGGCTCTACGGCGGGTTTCCCAGGCGTCCTGGCTGGTTTCGCCGCGGACCTGGGCTTCGGCCTGCGACCAGGCCAGCGCGGAAAAGCTCTCCGGCACGCCTGCTGCCTCAACAAAGTTGTGCGCCACGTTGATGAAAAACTCGAATGCCAGACCGAAACGATCTTCTACCAGGCGCGTGGAGAGAAACACCGCTTCCGTCGATCCGAAGGTCGCGTTGCGATGGCAGATGGCGCGGTCACCCAGTTCGACGGTGTACGCCGGCGCAATCAACACCTCGCCGGTATCGGCAATGGCCAGAGGCACAAAGTAATAGGCGCGGTTGCTCAGCGCGGCTGAAAGCGAGGCCGGCACTGCGCCCACCAGCCGCTCCAGATCAGTGTCGGAGATGCGCGTCTCACCCCAGGCAGCGAAGTGGATGCCGTTCGCAGCCTGGGCCACGGTCACCTGCGTGGCCACCTTTTCCGCATGCCAAAGTTCGATTTGTGCGCTGGTAGACACTGAACTTGTATTCTAGACGACGAGGGCCATCGAGATGACCGAATTTATTGGGACGCATCGCCCCGGCGGTGGCAGGGTTCTTGGCTTCCCGTTGCAGGGCTTTGGCCTGTTTACCAGCCTGCTGCTGTCCGTAGCGTCGGCCTTCTTCACCTTCTTTGCCTCTACTTGCATTGCCATTTTTTCCCTGCTGGCGTGGAATGTGTTCGGGCGCCACACCGTGAGCTACGCCGACAGCTATCGCTATGTTGGATTTCCTGCCGGGTTGATCGTGTTGCTTGTGGCGCTGCCGGTTTTTGGGACGCTCTGGGTGCGGGCGAAAATGCGGAAGTAGGCGATTCTGCTGGTGTGAATTCAAATGGTCAGATTTGAAAAAGGCAGCAATCCGGTCAGGGATTGCTGCCTCGGGTTTTCTGCCCAATTCCCATTCTTCGCGGTCGCCGCGGCCACCGCGAAGGATGGGGCACGGAACCGGGTTACACCCCGGCTTTCAGCTTCGCCTCGTCAGCCAACTTCGCCTTATTGTCCAGAAACTGCTTGGCCGACTTCAATACCTGGTCGCGCGCATACGCGGCGTCGTGCCAGCCCTTGATCTCCACCCGCTTGCCTTCCAGATCCTTGTAAATGGAGAAGAAATGGGTGATCTCCTTGAGCATGTGGGGATAGATATCGGTGTAATTCCACACGTTGGTATAGCGCGGATTGTTCTTTCCCACCGCCAGCACCTTCTCGTCCAGCACGCCCTGATCCAGCATTTCGAGCAGGCCGATGGGCCTTACCTCTTGCACGCAGCCGGGAAAGCTCGGTCCCGGCACCAGCACCAGCACGTCCAGCGGGTCGCCGTCGTCGCTCAGCGTGGAGGGACTAAAGCCGTAGTCGCCGGGATAGTGCACCGGGGAGTGAAGGTTGCGGTCCAGCTTGAACACGTGCAGTTGCTTGTCGTACTCAAACTTCTGCGTTCCATCCTTGGGAATCTCGACAACGGTCCGAAACACTTCAGGGGAACGGTCGCCAATGGGCAGCTCCAAATAGTTGATCATTTTCTTTCTGCTCCTTCATGAGTTGGGGAGGGGGAGGAGTCCGGCGCGCAGAAACCGGCCGCTTCGTTGAATGTGTCCGGTCGCGCACCGGCCATACTATAATCACAGCTAATGAAGGCGCATGTCTACGTTACGCTGAAGACATCGGTCCTGGACCCCCAGGGCCAGACCATCCAGAACGCCCTGCGCAAGATCGGCTATTCCGACGTCACGGCAGTTCGCCAGGGCAAGTACTTCGCCCTCTCGCTGGCCGACGGCCTCTCCGCCGAATCAGCCAGGACCCAGGTAGAGCGCATCGCCAAGGAAGTGCTCACCAACCCGGTGATCGAAGAATACTCATACCGCATCGAGGAATAGAATCCGTTCAAAACGTACGGACTGAAGTCCGTCCCCTTCCACATGGCTCATTTCTTTGACGGACCTTAAGGCAGCCCACCGTGCGGCACTGCGGCCCTGGTCATTGCGATGAAAGCAAGATGATGCGCCGACGCTTCGCTTTCCACATAACTCGGCGCGAGACACGCGAACAGCGTGCGGCCGTCATCGCCGCCCAGCATGCAGGCAAAAACGGGCGCTTCGGTTCTGATTTCATCCAGAATCCCGCCGCCCTCAGCCACGCGAAGCAGCCGGTTGTGAATCGTGTCCGCCACCCACGCCGCGCCTTCGGCATCCATGCAAATCCCGTCCGGCACCAGGGCCGCGGTGCCAATGATCTCACCGGCGTTTGCCGAGGTGGGTTCTTCTCCAAACGCCGCCCAGGTTCTGCGTTCACCCAGCGAACCGTCAGCCACATCGAACGCGCTTAAACGGCTCATGGTTGTTTCCGCCACAACCAGAGTCTTGCCATCCGGCGTAATCGCCATCCCGTTGGGGAACCCAAGCCCATCCGCGGCAACTCGCGCGGTTCTGTCCGGCTCTACTGAGATCAGCACAGTTGTACAGGCCGGCGCGCCGCCCATCAGGTCGAAGCCGAAGTTGCCCACCCAGGCGCGGCCATCCCGGTCGACAATCATGTCATTCAAGTGCCAGGGCGCAAAGCTGTTCAAATCCGCATGAAGCGTGACCGACCCATCCACTCCACGCCGCCAGATTTTGCGCTCCCGCTGCGACACCATCAGCAAACTGCCGTCCGGCATAAACCCGAGGCCCGCAGGCTGCCCGGCAACGTGTGCCACAGTCTCTACCCTGCCGTCCATCCCCACCGCGAGCACCCGATCCGTGTACAGATCGGAGAAATAGAGCCGCCCGTCGCGCCATCGCGGGCATTCGGTAAACGACATTCCGCTAACCAGGGTCGTGAAATCCGCCATGGCCGCCCCCCTTCTTACGTGCATGGATTGGGCTCGTAACGAGGCTAGCATGGTCCCGGCGTGTCTTGTCGGTAACTCCCTCCTAATGGGGACCGAGTGCCTTGCCGCCCGCCGAATCGCATAGAATCTTTCTATGTGCGGCATTGTTGGCTACGTTGGTCCCAAGAAGGTAGTCCCCGTCATCATTGAGGGGTTGCGGCGTCTGGAGTACCGCGGTTACGACTCGGCGGGCATTGCCGTGGGCAGCCCATCGAGTCCTACCCTCAATGTTCGTCGCGCCAAAGGCAAGCTGGCCAACCTCGAAGAGGTACTCCGCGAGCAACCGCTCACCGGCTCGTTCGGCATTGGCCACACGCGCTGGGCCACGCACGGCCGGCCTACGGAGGAGAACGCTCATCCCCATCGCGACTGCACCGGCCGCATTGTCGTCGTCCACAACGGCATAGTCGAGAATTATCTCGATCTGAAGCGCGAGCTCATTACCCAGGGCCACAAGTTCGTCACCGAAACAGACACCGAGATCATTGCCCACCTCATTGAGCAAGTCCAGCGGGATGCGGAAGCCGCTGGCGCGCCTATCCTGCTTGAGGATGCAGTCCGCCGCGCCGTCAAGCGGCTCACAGGAGCCTTTGCCCTGGGAGTTCTCTCCGCCGCCGAGCCGGACAAAATCATCGCCGCCCGCTTTGGTCCGCCGGTCGTCATCGGCGTCGGCGAAGGTGAGTCCTTCGTCGCCTCCGACGTTCCCGGAGTTCTCCACCACACGCGCAACATCTACTTCCTGGCCGACGGCGACATGGCCATCCTCACCCTGGCCGGCGTTCAGCTTACTGATTTTGACGGCAACCCCATCAAGCGCGCCATCACCCGCATTCAATGGGATCCGGTACAGGCCGAAAAGGGCGGCTACAAGCACTTCATGCTCAAGGAGATCTGGGAGCAGCCGCGTGCGATTACGGACACTACCCTGGGCCGCGTCTCGCTCGATTCGGGCAAGGTCTACCTGGGCGAGATGAAGCTCACCGACGACGAACTGGCCAGCGCTCAAGGCATCAGCATCGCCGCCTGCGGCACCAGTTGGCACGCAGCCCTCACCGGCAAATACATGATCGAGCGGCTGGCGCGCTTGCCCGTCGACGTGGACTACGCCAGCGAGTACCGCTATCGTTCGCCCATCGCCGGACCCGGTTCACTGGGCCTGCTCATCACCCAGTCCGGCGAGACAGCCGATACCCTCGCCGCGCAGCGTGAAATGATCGCCCTCGGCTCCAAGACCGTAGCCATCTGCAACGTGGTGGACGCCATGGTGGCCCGCGAAGCGCATGGCGCAATCTATACGCATGCCGGCCCGGAGATTGGCGTTGCCTCCACCAAGGCATTCACCGCGCAGCTCACGGCGCTTTTCCTGCTCGCGCTCAAACTGGGCCAGTTGCGCGGCAAGCTGGACGCAGACCAGTCCGTCACGCTGATCGAGCAGTTGAGCCGCATTCCCGGCAAAATCGAAGAGATCCTTCGCTCCACGTCCGGGCAATGCGAGCAACTTGCCAAGGAGTTCTCCAACGCGCGCGATTTTCTCTATCTCGGCCGCGGCATCCATTTCCCCATTGCTCTTGAAGGCGCGCTGAAGCTCAAGGAAATCTCCTACATCCACGCCGAAGGCTACCCCGCGGGCGAAATGAAGCACGGCCCCAACGCGCTGATCGACGAAACGCTGCCCGTAGTCGTTCTCGTTACACGCGACGAATCCGACCCCGCCTCCAAGCTGCGTTATGAGAAGACCCTCTCCAACATTCAGGAAGTCACCGCGCGCTCCGGCCGCGTGATCGCCGTAGCCACCGAGGGTGACACAACCATCGGCAGCCTTGTCGAGCACGTCATCCACATTCCGCCGGCCATCGAGCTGCTCTCGCCGCTGATCGAGATTGTGCCGCTGCAACTGCTCGCTTATTACATCGCAGTCCGCCGCGGCTGCGACGTCGACCAGCCCCGGAACCTGGCTAAATCCGTCACCGTGGAATAGCTTTACCCGTTTTAGAACCCGTCAAAAAACGGGGATTTGCCTACCTCCAAACCCGCACAAACGCTTTGTGCCCCATCCATTCGCGTTCTTTGCGAATGGGTGGGAGACCAGAAACCTCAACCGGCCCCTTGATCTCGGCTTTTGGGCATCTACCTTAGATTCGGAGTTCCCATGATTGCAGGAGACACACTCGACACTCGCCGCGATGAGAACCCTTTCGGCCCCGCCGGCGATCGCCTTGCCGCCGTCCTCTCGAGCCTTGTGCCCCTTGCCGATCCGGGACTTGAAGCCATGCGCAAGTCAGGGGCCCTCGTGGTGGGCGAGGTCACCAACCGTTTCCCCAATGCCAAAACCTGGCACTATCAGGATGGCAGCCATGCCATCATGTTCTTCAGCGGCTTAATTGACTTTTACGAGTGCGTCAGCGCGACACTCTTTGGAGCCATGAACCTCGATCACGATGGCACGCTCACCAAGGCTGCATTGTCCATCACCGACGTCGTCGCCAACCTGAAAGTTCTCTTCGAAGCATGGACGCCGGAAGGCATCGCGCAGGATCGAATCGCCCATGTCTCCCCATCCCCCTTGACGCCCGATCACGCGGAACTGGCGGCGCTGCTGGTCAAGATGGCTCTGTCGTTCATCCTTTCGCACGAGTTCGGGCACGTGCTCTATTACCAGCCTCCAGAGGATGAGAATCCGCCGCCTGGCCTGACACTGAAACAGGAAATAGAGTCCGACCAGGCGGGCAGCAGAAATCTGCTCATCGCCGCCGGGCCTGAAGGCATCGCGCAGGCGCGCATGAGCATTGCCGGCGTGATGGTCTCGCTGCGGGTTCTCGCCGTCCTCGGCGATCTGGGACACACCTTCGGCGAAAGTCATCCGCCTCCGCTCGATCGCATGAAGACGGTGGTGCGTTCTATCCGCGGCGCTTGCAACAGTGAACGGGAGTTCTGGTCACTGAGCACCATTGCGTATTCATTCGACGAAGAACTGGAAGTCGCCGGGGCGCAGGCCGTCGGCAAGACTGCGCCCAGCACCTATGACCACGCGCTGTCGCGTCTGGTATCCATTCTCGAAGAAATTGTGAAAGGCCACAAGCCGCCCACGGAACTGCTGGCCGGCATGAGCCCGGATTTTCGAGACCTGTCGGATCAAGATCTGGGAGTGGTCGCCGGGATGGCCGCAATTCTGTTTCCCGAGGCCCCGGCCGCGACAAACAGCGAGCGGCAGGATAAGATGTGGGCGGCGATGGGCGCCTTCCTGCGCAACGCAATTGCAGGATTTCCAGACCGCGCCCGCGAGGTTTTCCAGTTCGCCTTTTCACCAGCCAATCAAAAGAAAGGTTAGCGCGATGTCCATTACCGGTTGCAGAAATGACGCTCTTGTCAAGCTGCTCAACGCAGAGGGATACCAGCCTCTTCTATTACCGCGCTCCGGCCTGGTTGCGCCCTGGGTCTACACCTACAAGGAGCGGAAGCTTGCGCCCCAGGGACCGCTTTCCGACTTTCTCCCTCCAGGCACCTCCGCCCCCCCGCGCAACAGCGGACAGCTTGGAGACATTGAGCACCACGAAACCGATAACAAGTCCACCTCGGCCGCCGGATCGTTTCTGGGGGACGCCCTCAAGTGCATCGGCATCACTTCCGCGCCCAAGCTCGATCTCTCCTTTGCGGAAGGGCATGACATCGCCTTCAGCTTCGAAGAGGTCACCTACGATGGGCTCGATGTGTCCAAGGTCCAGCTCCTCATGCCCTCGGTCGATTTCAGCGCCTATGCCAAGGAGGAGCAGGCCTATCTCTATCTCGCTTATGAATTCGCATTTGCCGGCAAGTTGATGATGCGGTCCTCGTCGAGTTTCGTTTCTTCGGTCACTGGCAAAGCGATTCAGATCGGCACGTATTTCGACCTCGGGGCCCAGGGTCAGGCGAAGATGGAGAGCGAAACAAAAATCTCGTTCGCCGGCACCAATGGCGTCACTGCTGCATTCGCCTGCAAGATCGGCCGCCTGGAAAAGCGCGGCAAGCGATGGTATTTCTTCGCCACTGAAGACGGCGGCGAAGGCTTTCTCGCCGATGAAGGCAAACCCAGACCGTTTCTGCTCGAGCGCGGCGTGGTGCTGCGCGTCGAAGAGAACTGACCGGTTGCAACTCTGCTCAAAAGGCCGCGACGCGCAATGAGCGCGAAATGGCAAAGCCTCCTAACAGGGCACGACTTCATAGCTTTCTGAAGAATTAACTCCATCGCTGAATTTGACGCGTTTTGTAACAGGGCATGGCTTCAGTCGTGCCGAAAACGCCGCAAAATAGGCGTGGGCTTTAGCCCCTGAGGGATGTCTTTCCGGTCCCTGTGAGGGAAGCAACCCTCTCCCGCAGCCAATCCCGCTGCCGAGCACAAAGCATCATCCATCGAGGAACATTTCCAGATGTCCACCAAAACCATCATCGAGCCCTTCCGCATCAAGAGCGTCGAACCCATCCACTGGACCACGCGGCAGCAGCGTGAAGGCCTTCTGCGCGCCGCGCATTACAATCTCTTCCTGCTGCACGCCGACGATGTGCTCATCGATCTGCTCACCGACTCCGGTACCGGCGCCATGTCCACCCACCAGTGGGCCGCCATCATGGAAGGCGACGAGAGCTATGCCGGCAGCAAGAGCTTCGACCGCTTCCGCAATTCCGTCCACGACATCACCGGCTACACGCACGTCATTCCCACCCACCAGGGACGCGCCGCCGAGCGCATTCTCTTCACCGTGATGTGCAGGAAGGGCGACGTGGTGCCCAACAACACCCACTTCGACACCACCCGCGCCAACGTCGAATTCGTCGGCGCAGAGGCCGTCGATCTGGTCCATCCCGAAGCGCGCCAGCCGGAAACCATCCTCCCCTTCAAAGGCAACATGGACGTAGCCGCGCTTGACGAATTGATTACGCGGGTGGGCCGCGCGCGCGTGCC
>JBEKFD010000140.1:0-12991 GCA_050013495.1 Occallatibacter sp.
CTCACCATGCCCATCTTCATTCTCGCCCGTCACAAACTCTCCGCGCTCCATTCTTTCGATTTCTTTCCATTCCGGGATCGATTGTCCCACGCAGCTTTTGGCCGGCTGGGTGGCTAAACTATATAAATGCAAAGCGGTCTCATCCTGGCTATCGAGTCTTCCTGCGACGAGACCGCCGCGGCCGTTGTCCAGCGCGGGGCCCACACGCTCAGTTCCGTTGTGGCCTCGCAAATTGCCACCCACGCGCGCTATGGAGGGGTTGTCCCCGAGTTGGCCAGCCGAGAGCATCTCCGCGCCATCGTTCCGGTCGTTCGCGCGACCCTCCACCAGGCTGGCGTCACGCTCAGCGACCTCGACGCCATCGCCGTCACCAGCGGTCCTGGACTCGCGGGAGCGCTTCTTGTCGGCATCACCTATGCCAAAGCTCTGGCGTTTGCAGCCAACTTGCCGCTCATTGCCGTCAATCATCTGGAAGGCCATATCCACGCCGTGCTGCTAAATGAGCGCGAATCGACAAACCTGGGATCAACGGGTGCCCCATCCTTTCCGCGGTCTTCTTCGGAAAGAGTGGGTAGTGACGAGTCTCCGCCCGAAGACGACCCCGCCCTGGCCCTGGTTGTCTCCGGCGGGCACACGCACCTTTATCTGGCTCGCCCCACCGCCAACACGTGGCATTACACCCTGGTCGGCCGTACGCTCGATGACGCGGCCGGCGAAGCATACGACAAAGTGGCCAAGCTGCTAGGCCTGGGCTACCCCGGTGGACCCTGGATCGACGCCCTCGCTCAATTCGGAAACCCACAGGCCGTCCCTTTTGCGTTTTCACAAATCAAGACCAAGCTTCACCTCGCCGGCAACGCGCCCAGGACTAAAGCTGCCAAAACAGCGCCGATTGCCGACCTCGATCGACATTTCCTGTTCTCCTTTTCAGGAATCAAGACCGCCGTTTTGCGCTATGTGGAACTCCATAACCTGCGGCCCGAAGCCGAGGCCCGCCGCGACGCGCTCTTTACCGGCCCAAACGCCCCTGCGCGCCCCACGATTGAAGCCACGCTGGCTGCGACGAGCCAGTCTACGCTTGATCTCATTGCCAGTTTCCAGCACGCCGTTGTCGGCGACCTGCTCAAAAAGACCTTTGCCGCGGCCGAGTCGCTCCACGCCCATCGCATTCTGGTTACTGGAGGCGTCGCCGCCAACCGGGAGCTTCGGCAGCGGTTCTCGGCCGAAGGCGTCCGCCGCAATCTCAGCGTTTCATTCCCCACATTGGCACTTTCCACGGATAACGCGGCCATGATCGCTGCCGCTGCGTGGCCGCGTTTGCTGGCGCAGGACTTTGCGCCTCCTGACCTGTCCGCCAATCCATCGCTGGCGCTGGGACGCTGAAATTCGTGTCAATCGGCCCCTCCGGTTGTAGGATTGGACCAGTACGCGTGCCAGGGAGTCGTCGCAGCAATGAGCCTCAGTAAGTCTGCAGCTTTTTTGATCGCCAATGGCCTGAGCCTGTCTATCGCTGCTTGTGGCCCCGCCGGAACCACAACCGTCTCAACGCCCCCGCCGGCAACATACGTGCTCACCGTCAATTCCACCAGCCCCGCCAGCGGCGTCGCCATCACCGCCGGCCAGGCGGACAACAACAATCTCACCAACGGCACCACCAGCTTCACGCGCACTTATAACTCCGGAACCGCAGTCATCCTCACCGCGCCCGCCACAGCCGGCGCCAATGTTTTTTCTTCCTGGACGGGCTGCACCACTTCGAACACCGTCACTTGCAACGTCACCTTGAATGCAAATACGACCGTCACCGCCAACTTCACCGCTCCCACTTTCTACACGCTGACCGTGGACTCTGTGAATCCATCAAGCGGCGTCGCCATCAACGCCGCACCCGCCGACAATAACAACACGTCCACCGGTTCAACCAGCTTCACCCTCTCTTACAACCAGGGCGCAGCGGTTACACTCACCGCGCCGGCCACCGCTGCCGGAAACAACTTCTCCTCCTGGACCGGCTGCACCACTGCCAGCACGGTTACCTGCAATGTAACCCTCGCAACCAATACGACCGTCACCGCAAATTACGCCGCGGCCGCTCCTGCCGTCACTTACTATGTCAGCGGGACCGGTAACGACTCGAATGACGGACTTACGATTGCTGCGGCGTTCCTCACTCTACAGCATGCCGCCGGTTTAACTCAGCCGGGAGACACCGTCTATGTCATGAACGGGACCTATACTAACTCCTGCGCCTCCTGCGACGTGCTCGATATCACTATTCCTGGGACGCCGAGTAACTGGATCACGTACAAGGCCTATCCCGGCCAGACTCCGGTCATTTCCTTCGACGGTTGGGAGGGTATTTTCTTCGAACCCACTGCGGCGTATATCGAAGTGAACGGATTCACCGTCATCGGCAATAACGCCAATGTAACCCTGGCCCAGGCGCTGGCGCAGTCCACAAGCAATCCAAATCCGATCTACAACGGCAACTGCATCGCCTCCGACGGCCGCAATGGCACCGCGACCCAAAGGCCCAATCACATTCGCATTCTTAACAACATCGTCAGCGAATGCGGCGGCGGTGGCGTAGGCACCGCATGGTCTGACTACGTAACCATCTCTGGCAACACTATCTATAACTCCGCCTGGTACTCGATCTACGGCGCAAGCGCCATTTCCACCTGGGAGAACTGGAACTCGGATAGCAATACGGGCTATAAGATGATCATCACAGGCAATCGTATCTACGGGAATGCGGAACTAGTTCCCGTATTCGACAACAATCCGCCAATGATTACCGACGGTGAGGCGATCATTATCGACTCCACACGTAACTCAGCCTATAACTCCACTAACGATCCTTTGCCTCCATATTCGGGCAGGACGCTGATCGCCAATAACGTCATCTATAACAACGGCAGTTCGGCGATCGAGGTTTTCCAGAGCGACCACGTCGACGTGGTCAATAATTCCACTTATCAGAATGTCACCAATCCCCCCCTTTCGGGCCGCGGCGAAATGTTCCTTAATCAGACCTCCGACGTGAACGTGATCAACAACATCTTCTATAGCGCCACCGGCCAAAATCCCGTAACCTCGGTTCCCAAAACCACATCGTCGGTGGCGCTGAATTACAACCTCTATTACAACGGGACGATTGCCGGCGACGTTCCCGGCGGCCCCAACGACCAGACCGCCAACCCCCTGTACATCGATCCAGCGGATATCAATCCACTGAACGTCATGCTCACCGTCTCCTCAACCAGCCCGGCCGTCGGCTCCGGCACTCCTTACCTCGCCCCGGCCACCGATTTCGCCGGGAACCCCCGGCCCGGCCCGGACGGCTACGACCGCGGCGCTTATCAGCAGCAATAAGTGTTCAATCGCTTCCGTGGGCGGAAGCAAGACAAAGGGAGAAGACCGATGCGCATCGCAGTGAACATAGTGGGCGCCGTGCTGATCCTTGGAGGCGCCGTGTGGATTCTTCAGGGGGTCAACATCCTTCCGGGAAGCTTCATGACTGGCCAGATGATCTGGGCTTGGCGCGGAGCAGCCGCCGTGGCTGTGGGCCTTCTCCTGCTGATTCTAGTCAACCGCAAACGCCGTTGATCGCCGGTGTCAACCGCTTCCGGGCTTTCGGGTACAGCCATTTGCGAGCCGGGCGACTGCCTCCGGCTTGCTACAATCGGGTTGTCCTAGGGCTATTTCTCTTGATCCATTTATGAGCCAGCCGTTCTCGCCGCATCCCATGACCGTTCGCCTCTTCAACACCCTCACTGGAGAAATCGACCCGCTCGTTCCCATGGACGGCAAGGCGCTCCGCATGTACGCTTGCGGACCCACGGTCTACGACTACGGACACATCGGTAACTTCCGAACTTTTTTGCAGATAGACATCCTGCGCCGGCTGCTTCTGCTTACCGGAACCAAGGTCCGCCACGTCATGAACATTACCGATGTGGACGACAAGATCATCCGCAATGCGGCGGCCCAGAACATGCCCATCGGCGACTACACCGCCGGGTTCGAGAAGGCGTTCTTCGAGGATCTGGAGTCGCTCCGCGTTGAGAAGCCAGAGATCATCGCCCGGGCTACGGAGCACATTCCGCGCATGGTGGAACTAATCCAGAAGCTGGCCGCTGCCGGCGCCGCGTACCAGACCGACGACGGATCTTGGTACTTCCGCCTGGCTGCGTTTCCCGAATACGGCAAGCTGAGCAAGAAGGACTTGAGCGGCATGGAAGACGGAGCGCGGGTGGATGTGGATGAGTACGAGAAAGATTCCGCCCGCGACTTTGCGCTTTGGAAGGCCGCCAAGCCGGGCGAAACGTCCTGGGATACCGCGATTGGCCGCGGCCGGCCGGGCTGGCATATCGAGTGCTCTGCCATGGCGATGGAGTACCTGGGCGAGAGCTTCGACCTGCACGCGGGCGGCGAAGACCTGATGTTTCCGCACCACGAGAACGAAATCGCCCAAAGCGAGTCCGTGACGCATAAGCCCTTCGCCCGCCATTGGATGCACGTGCGATTCCTGCTGGTTGACGGACGCAAGATGTCCAAGAGCGAGGGCAATTTTTTCACCCTGCGCGACCTGCTGCTGAAGGGCTACAAGGCGTCGGCCATCCGGCTGGCGCTGGTTTCGGTGCCTTATCGCCACCAGCTCAACTTCACGTTCGACGGGTTGATTGAAGCAACCAACGCCATCGAACGGCTGCGCACGTTTTCGCAACGACTGAAGCAGGCCAATCTCACTCCAGGCTCGAACCCGATGTTACAGTCCGCCGCGCAGAAGGCGCAAGCCGACTACATCGCCGCTCTTGCCAATGACCTGAACACTGCGGAAGCGCGAGCACCGATCTTCGATCTAATCCGCATCGCAAATACAACCATCGATCAGGGGCAGCTTCTGGCGGCGGATCGTGACGCGATTCTTGCCGTTCTGGCAAGCTTTGACGCTGTTTTCGATGTGATTGAGGATCACGATGCCGAGCCCACCCGGCACGCATTGGAGTGGGCGGCCGCAGCCGGCCGTCTCGCCGACGTGGCGCCTGAACTACTTGCCCGTCAATCGCTGACCGATGAAGCAATCGACGCTCTGGTTGCCGAGCGCACCCAGGCCAAAAAACAGCGCAACTTTGCCCGCGCCGACATGATCAGGAATGAACTGACAGAAAAGGGTGTGGTCATCGAAGATTCAAAAGACGGAGTGCGCTGGAAGCGGAAGTAAAGGAATTTCCCCAAGAAGCAGGAGATCGCTGTATGGAAGCCAATGAAGTATCCGAACTGAAGGAACAAGCTGAAAAGGGCGGAGAGTCGACCCTGCGCCCCGTCGCCTTCTTCATGAGCGTAATCGCCGTGCTGGTTGCGGTCACTACCGTTCTCGGCCACCGCGCCGAAACCAGGGCAGTGCTCAAGCGGGCCGAAGCCAGCGACGTGTGGAATGAGTACCAGGCCAAGAAGAACCGCGCCTACGACACAGTGCTGATGACCGATCTGCTCGGCGTGGTGACTGTCGCGGACAAGGATGGAGCCGCGAAGATTGCCAAAGGCTACGCCAGCCACCAGGAAAAATGGGCCGACGACCTGAAAGACGAACAGAAAGAGGCTCAAGGCCTTGAGGGAGACGTGAAGCTGGCCGAGGACAAGGCCAAGTATTTCGATCTCGCCGAAACTCTCCTGGAAATCGGCCTCGTCGTAAGCTCGGTCACGCTGCTTACCCGCAGCCGCATTTATTGGTACCTGGGAATCGGCGCTTCAGTCGTCGGCGTGGCCTCTGTGGTGTGGGGATTGCTGATCAAGTAAGCTTACTCCGCCGGCATCTGCTCCAGTTCCTCAATGGGCTGCGGCTTGCCTTTCGCGCGGACTTGCGCCGTGGTGAGCAGGAAAACAGCCACGACAATCCCCGCCATGCCAGCGAACTCCGTTGGCGCCGGCCGCTCATGGAGAATGAAGATTCCCAGCAGCACTGCGACGACTGGGTTTACGTACGAGTAGGACGAAACCTTGGCCACCGGCACGTGCTCCAGCAGGTAGATGAAGCAGGTGTAGCCCAGCAGCGAGCCGCCGGTGATGAGCCAGGCAAGCGATCCGATGGCGGCGTGAGTCAGGTGGAATTGCGGCCATTGGCCGAGAGCCGTCCCCAGCGCTGTCGAGAAGACGCCAGCCGCCAGCATCTGCCAGGCCGCGGCCACAAAGCTGTTTACGGGCAGGCGCGATCGGCGGGAGAGAATGCTGCCGACCGTCCAGGAGAAGCCGCCGGCCAGCAGCACTCCCAGGGCCAGCAGGAGCGTGCGATTTCCGGCCAGACCCGACTGCAGCGACGGCCATACAAGCACGCCAAGCGCCACAGAACCCAGCGCCATTCCCAGCCAGCCGCGCGCCGGCAGCGGCTCGCCGCGGGGGAGAAACATCTCAATCAGCGCGACGTAAATGGGAGTGACTGCCAGCACCAGCGAAGCCAGCCCGCTGGGCACGGTGCGTTCGGCGTAGACCAGGCCGACGTTGCCGCCGGCCAACAGCAGCAGGCCAATCAGAGTGAGGCGGAGCATGTTCGCGGCAGGCCAAACCAGGCGCAGCCCGCGCCAGCGGCACCAGGCGAGCAGAATCGCGCCGGCGAGCAGAAAGCGCGTCCCGGCAAGCAGAAGCGCCGGCATGTCCGCTGCGCCAATCCGAATCGCCGTATAGGTCGATCCCCAAAAAAAGTACACGCTGGCGAAGGCCAGAACGATGGAAGCGGTGGTGGCCGCTTTCTTTTTTGGCTGGGCAGGCTGGAGCGCGGGATTCGCCATGGAGATGATTCAATCGTAGCCTGAGCCGGACGAACCCGCTTCCCGGTTCTTGCGACACTTACGTCGGCTATCTCATAGCCGGGCAGCCCGTAAGCCCTTTGTTTCGACGGGTCAAATGGCTTATTTTGGGTCTAACATCTGTTGTGTCATGGATTTGCGGCGAAAGTGGGGGAGGGGTGGGGTATTTAGAGCCGCTCCGGCGGCGGTTTCGGAGGGGATTCAAGTTCGACTGCGCCGCGTGTTTACCCCTCTTTTTCTCATCAAGTTCATTGTGCGCCAAAGGGATGGAATTATCTACAAAGGAGCCAAATGTATTTTCCCATGCCACCAAAGGACGAGACATGGGGCACCCGTGCATTTTGTGTGGGGCGCGGATGTGGAGCGCCCGCCTTGAGAACTCCATGGGCGAAAATTCAATAGATGAATATCAGGTTTGCTCCGGCAGTTGGCATCAAGGAGCGGCACGGGCAGTTTCGCGCATCATGGGATTCAGCAGGGGCTAAACAGGCTGCGGAAAATGTCCCATCATGGTGCTCCCGACGGAATTGGCCTTTGCGGGGGCTAAAGCCCGACGCTGATTTTATGGCACTTGCGGCACGACTGAAGTCGTACCCTGTTACAGAACATCGCCAAATGCTGCTCTTAGCGAGTTTTTCCGCAGCCCGTAAAGCCCAGCCTCGTCTTTGGCCTTTTGCGGCACGACTAAAGTCGTGCCCTTTCAAAACCCGATTTTCACCACAGGTTGTTTGGCCTTAAACTGGGGCGAAGGCGGCAGCGCGCCAGTCGAGGGTGATGACGGTGATGTCGTCTTCCTGGCCGAATTGATGGGCTATGGTAGCGATTTCAGAGGCCGGAAGCTGGCTTGCCCGGGAAGTTCGATCGAAGCCGAAGAGCTCTCCGCTGCGGGAACGTGCCTCGACGACGCCGTCGGAAAGAAGAGTTAGACGAGCATTGTCTGGCAGGACGAAGGTGGACTGCCTGTAGGTGATGCCGTCCAGGATGCCAAGGGGAAGGCCTGCATCGATGGGAATTTCCACGCCATCAAGATACGGCGCGAGGTGACCGGCATTGGCCAGAACGATTTGGCCGTCTGAGGTAAGCACCAGGCAGAGGCAGGTAGTAAAGCCGACGTTTTCAGTGCGCAGCAGAACGTGGTTAAGCCGCTCGAGGACCGCGGCCGGTTCGATTTGTTCATCGGCTAGAGAGCGCAGCGCGCCGACGGCCACCGCGCCGAGCATTGCGGCCTGCAGGCCCTTGCCGCTGACGTCCCCGATGGCGGCAAAGATGGAACCGTCGGGCCGCGGCAGGATTTGACAGAAGTCACCGCCCACCTCTTCTGCGGCGCGGTAAGCGATCTCAGTGTGGAGTCCTCCCAGGGTGGGCACGTTGACGGGGACCAGACGATTCTGGATGTCGTGAGCCGCTTTCAGGGCTGCGGAGAGACGCTGCTGCTCGCGGCTGGTGCGCGCAAAGCGATAGACCAGCACTGACATCATTCCCAGAAGCGAAAGGAAAGTGGCAACCACGTCGAGACCGACTTCGAATGGTTCGTGGAGAACCAGGATACCGCCAGGCAAAATTTTAAGACCTTGGCGGATATTGAGGTCCACCAGCGCGAAGCCGAGGTTATTGGCCAGCAACGATAGAGCGTCGATGGCGAACGGAAAGAACAGGAGTTTGGCGTAGAGATTTCCGGCACGCCACCCACGGATCAGATACCAGGCCAGCACGATGCGCGCCGCAGCCGCCGCGATACAGTATCCAATGTCGCCCCATTTCAAAGGGATGTAGGACTTCAGTACAAGGAAGACCAACAGTTCGGCGAGAAGCACGAGAATCAATGGCACAACGGCGGGCTTCCACTTGCCCGGATGGAGTGCCTCTACAATGAACAGCACGAGGGCGATGCCGGATGCGATGTCAAGCATGGCACTGACGTAGGTATAGAGGTAATAACTCCACGCCTGATGCGCCCCGGCAAAGTCTATGGCAAAAAACGCTGCGTCTACAATCGTAAAACCGGCGAACCAGAGATAAGTGCGCTCACGGGTAAGCCAGAAGAGCAGCGCTGCTGCCGCACCCACGATGAGCATGACGATTTTGACGGTATATGCGCCGCCCGACGCAATCAGGCTCACGGCCTTGTTGGCGGCGAATTGACGCAGTACCGTATCCGGCTCCCCGGCGTACACGTCGCCCTCAACAATGCTGGGTCGAGTGCCGGCCAGGCTTGGATCCTGCCAGATTCGAATTGCGACCACGATCTCTTTTGCGCTGGAGCCGGAGTTGACGGGCAGAGTGAAGACGCGGTCGGCGCCGATCACATTGTAGGCTGGGCCGGGCGGCAGCATTCCCACCTGGGCCACCAGTTTGCCGTCACTGAAAAGCTGGTAGCTTTTCGGGATGGTGGGAAGATCGAGCACCAATGACTGCGTATGGGCTGGAGCGCGAAGCCGAAAGCGAAACCAGGCAAGCTCGGTGAATCTGGGGTAGCCTTGCGAGATCCAGTCCACGGTAGGCTGAATGGTTGGCCAGTTGGAATCATCAAATTCAGGCCGGGCCCAATGTGGATCGTCTCCGAGATGGAAGCGCCAGGCGGAATCGACTTGCGCTATGGGAAGGCGCGAGGCGTCGAGATCGAAGGATTGCGCCTGGATTGCGGGCAGAAAAGCCGCAACGAGAGCGGAAGCCGCCAGAGCGAGAACCCTGGATATCGAGAACCCGATTCGCATGCGCACCTCGGTCAGCAGGATTCCTGAATTGTAACGGCGGACCGCAGATTCCAGATACGCCGAAGCGATCGAATTCGGCTGTGGGAGCGGCTGGCGACGATCTTCACTTGTTAAATTGAATGTTGGCTTGCGAGTGATGCCCAATACGGTGGGAGACCGGATCGGCACGGATCCCAGGCCTGGGATCCGTAAGGAATCTGTACAGAAGATACAAAAATGGGCTATCCTCAGTCCACGGGACTCCCATGCACAGGCAAACTTCCAACACGATGTTGCTTGCACCAGCCGCCAGGCGCTGGTCGCGGTCGCGCGACCGCAGCATCTGCCCGCGCCGGCATCTGCGCGTGCTGCCGATTCGCACCCGACCTAGCCTCTTCGCAAGCGACTAACTTCCCTCCTGCCAGACTTCTTTGATCGCACTTTGCGACCCGCGCTGATCGACCTTACCGGGTCAACCGAAATGGATAGATCCCACGTTACTGGGTCCGGGGCCGTGCCTCACCTGCATCTGAAGGCAACCGGGCCACAGAACCGAATCTGCTGAGGAGACAAGAATATGACCAAGCAAGAGCTGTACGCGCAATACGGTCCCAAACTCCGCTGTCCGCTGCCAGGGCCCAAGGCCAGGGCAGCCGTCGAGACCGATGGCCGGCTCATCTCGCCCAGCTACACCCGATCCTATCCGCTGGTGGCCAAGAGCGGCCGCGGCATCCGCATTGAGGACGTGGACGGCAACGAGTTTCTCGACTTTGCCGCCGGTATTGCTGTGAATTCGACCGGCCATTGCCATCCCGAGGTGGTGGCGGCCATTCAGAAGCAGGCTGCCGAGCTGATTCATATATCGGGAACGGACTTCTACAACCTGCCGCTCACCGATCTGGCGGATCGCCTTTCGGCCGTCGCGCCCATGCCGGGGCCGCACAAGTTTTTCTACGGCAACTCCGGCGCCGAGGCCATTGAATGCGCGCTCAAGCTGGCCCGCTATCACACCGGACGGCAGAACGTGATCGCGTTCCTGGGGGGATTCCACGGCCGCACCATGGGCGCGCTGTCGCTGACTGGGTCCAAACCGCAGCAGAAGCGCCGGTTTGGCCCCATGCTTCCGGGCGTGACTCACATTCGCTATCCGTATACCTATCGCGGCTGTAGCGGAGGCCAGCAGGAAGAGGAAGCGTTCAGCATGGGCTGTGCGCGCTACATCGAAGAAAAGCTGTTCAAGACCATCCTTCCACCGGAGGAAGTGGCTGCCATCTTCATCGAGCCCATCCAGGGCGAGGGCGGCTACGTGGTTGCGCCGGACAACTTCCTGCGCGAACTGCGCGCTATCTGCAATCGCCACGGCATTCTGCTGGTTTCTGACGAGGTGCAATCGGGTGCGGGGCGCACGGGCAAGTGGTGGGCCATTGAGCACTCCGGAGTGCAGCCGGATATCGTCTGCATGGCCAAGGGCATCGCTTCGGGCATGCCGCTGGGCATTTGCATGAGCCGCGCGGAGATCATGGACTGGGTGCCCGGCTCGCATGCATCCACCTTTGGCGGCAACCCGATTTCGATTGCCGCGGCATTGGCCACCATGGACATTCTGGAGCGCGAAGGAATCGAGAACGCGGCCCATGTGGGCGAGTTCATGCTTGAGCGCCTGCGCGGCTGGAAGCACAGCCATCCGCTGGTGGGCGACGTGCGCGGACGCGGCCTGATGATCGGCATCGAGTTGGTTAAGGACAAGGCTACCAAGGAGCCGGCCACTGCGCTCCGCAACCGCGTGGAGACTCTCGCGTTCGAAAAAGGGCTGATGCTTCTCGGGTGCGGAGAGACTTCAATTCGCTTGTGTCCGCCGCTCATTGTGAGCAAGGAAGAGGCTTCGGTTGCGCTCGACATTCTGGAGGAGTCGCTCAGCCAGGTTGAAGAGGAACACGAGCAGGCGCGGACTCTGGAGGCTGTGACGGCGTAGACCTTCCAGGCATTCCGAATTTGAACGCAAATGCGGCCCGGTCCTCGATTGAGGTTCGGGCCGCATTTGCTTGTTCTCATCATCGGGACGAGAATGGTTCGTTATGGGATGGCTGCAGCAGAAACGGATCGACTGGCTGGAGCACGCCCTTTCAGGAATGAAATGGGCAGCGCGGCGCAGCGGTGGCATTACGAGCCGGCCCGCTCATCTGACTACCGGAATCAACGGCGAAGATGCGGCCTTTTTTTATCTTGGCCGCAAGGGCTATACCGTCGTGGCGCGGCGCTGGTCTTCAGGCTACCAGCGCGGCGATCTCGACCTGATTGCCTGGCAGGGCTCGCTGTTGTGTTTTATCGAGGTGAAGACGCGCACCGCGCACGATATGGCCGCTGCAGAAGTTTCTGTTGACTCCGAAAAGCGAAATACACTGCGCAAGCTTGCCCGGCATTACGTGCGCCAATTGCCGATGAAGACCAGCCCACCGGTGCGGTTCGACGTACTGAGCGTCTACATCATTCCGGGGAAGGAAAAGGAGTTCGTGCATTTCGAGGGAGCTTTCGGCTGGAGCGAGCGTAGGGATTACGAATGGAATTAGCGAAACCGCCGAAGCTGAGCTTGCGGGGAGGGCACGTCCTGCCACAACTGACATGACCATGTTGGTCACATTGTGATATGGTAGCTTATGCGAACCGCGAAGATCAGCGAATTGAAGGCCAAACTCAGCGCCCATATTCAGTACGTGAAGAACGGGGAAGAAGTGCTGATTCTTGACCGCAACACGCCGGTTGCGCGGCTTGTTGCGGTCGGATCGCTTGACGATTACGACGAGCGCACTCGCCGTCTCATCGCCAAGGGAATTTTGACGCCGGCGAAAATGCCCCGCCCGGAGGGATACATCTTGCCTGAGCCTCCCGGCCGGATGATCTCGGATGAGGTGATGGAACAGGTTTGGCGTGAGGAGCGGGATGGGCGATGAGCCTGCCGATCGCTTTTTGGGATTCAAGTGCGCTTATTCGACTTTGCGTCGAACAGAAGCAAACTGAGAGGTCGACCGCGCTCTTCGCAATCCACGGAATCGCCGTCTGGTGGTCTACTCCGGTGGAAATTATCAGTGGGCTGACGCGGCTCATGCGCATGGGAGAGATCGGCCCCGATGAATTGCTTGCCGGAAAGCGGCTTGCGCAGACCATCGCAACGACCTGGGTTTCGATTAATCCCTCCGCAAGGATTGCGGCCAAGGCCTGTTCGCTGCTTGAGGTGCATCCGCTGAGCGCGGCGGATACCTTGCAATTGGCCGCAGCGTTGGAGTGGTGCGAAGGCAATTCGAAGGGCCAGGTGTTCCTGACATTCGATAAGCGCTTGCAGGAAGCAGCCGGGCTGGCTGGATTCACCCTGGAATAGTCGATCCTGAAAAAGTGATGCTCAGGCGTATTGAAGTTGAGTATTGCGGGCTTGCGGGCCTTGCAGGGCGAACAAGCCGTTCCATTCATCGATCAGGCGGGACAGAAAAATGCGCCAAA
>JBEKFD010000141.1:0-12989 GCA_050013495.1 Occallatibacter sp.
GCCGTGGACGAAATCGGTACGGTCTACCTGCAGACCGAGACATCAAACGGCAGCCAGATCCTCAGCGTGACCCAGGGCGGCAACACGCCAAACGCGGTGGCCACGCTTCCTATTCAGGTGGTTGCGCCGCAGTTTGGCGCCATCGATGGCGCCGGGATGCTTTACATTTCGAATGCCAACCCGAGCACCATCGAGGACCTGATCACCTGGAATACCGTGAATGAGACGCAGGGCTCCCTCACGATTGCCCCGCCGCTGCCTTACGTCCCCTGCGGGTCGGCGGAGTACTTGACCGGAGTGGCTGCGGATCCCAAAGGCGATCTCTTTGTCATTGAGGCGTATTGCCAGCAGTTGTTTGAACGGATGCCTGGCGGAGCTTATGCAATTCGCGCAATTCTGCCTCAGATCAACGGAGACTTTTTCTGGCTTGCGACCGACAGTTCCGGCAATGCGTTTGTCGGCAGTGCCGATCAAATCAATGAGTTACTTGCCAGCAAGACACAATCCCAACTTACCAATTTCGGCGATCCGACAAGCAATGGCCTGGCCGTGGATGCAGCCGACTCTCTCTACGTAAAACTAGGGAATGTGGGAGGCGTTACCGAGCTTCCGGCCAGCAACTATCAAACTTCGCAGGGATTGATGGATTCGCTGAACTGGTCCGGAGGATTCATTCTAGGCTCGGACGGGTCTCTCTACGTGGGCCACGCCGGCACCAATGCCGGAGCCGGAAACGGCAACCTGGACAAGGTGGACCGCTCAAAGGGTGCGATCAACTTTGGCCAGCAGACGCTGGGCACGCCCAGCGCCGTGCAGACTGTGCAGCTTTACAACGGCGGTAACCAGGCGCTGACGCTTTATAACGTCTCTCTCGCGGGCGCGGGGTACGGCTACGCCATCCAGTCGTCCGGCAGCAACAACTGCGTGAACGGCCTGGTGATTGCGCCCGGAGAGCTGTGCGAGCTTGCGATTACCTTGACGGCTTTGCAAGGCGGCACGCTCAATGGGACAGTTTTCTTCTCCACCAACTCCGTCAACAATGAAAACTCGACCTCGACGGTGACGCTCACCGCCTCTGTGCCCGGACCCTTTGCCACACTTACGCCCAGCCCGCTGGCCTTCCTCAACGAGACTGTGGGCACTACCAGCGCAACGGCCTCGCTCACCCTCTCCAACACCAGCAACTATCCGCTTGACGACATCGTTCTCAGCCGGACCGGCGCCAACGCATCCGAGTTCACCATTGTCCCGGCTTCAAACGCCTGCGGCAGCTCGCTCCCGGCCCTCTCGAGCTGCTTTATCTATCTCACCTTCACGCCGCAGGCGGTGGGTGCTCGCTCGGCCACGCTTTCGGTCGCAGACAACGCAACCAATTCGCCGCAGACTGCAACCTTGACCGGGACTGGGTTGGCCATTCCGCCTGCCGTAATCAATATCGCCGAAGTAATTCACACAACCGACACGGACGTGGCCACGCCGTCAACTCTGCTCAACATCGCTGAGGTGATTCACACCACCGATGCGGGCCTGGCGACGCCGTCAACCCTGCTAAACATCGCCGAGATCATTCACACCACCGATGCGCCCGTATTGAAGCCAGAGGTAACGATCGCCGTCGCCGCCTCCGGACTGGCCTACAGCCGGGTATCGCAGACCTATGTGGGAGCGGTCACGCTCAAGAACACCGGCAGCGGCAGCACTGAAGGACCCTTCCAGATCCTCTTCACTGGGTTGACCCCCAACGTGACGCTGGTCAATGCCACGGGAACGATTTTGGGGAATCCGTACATAACTGTTTCTGCTCCGGCGAGTCTCGCGCCCGGCCAGTCGGTCGTGGTCAATGTGCAATTCAAGGATCCCTCAGGCGCCGCCATCCACTTCACACCTCAAGTTACGGAAGGGAGCATCTAACATGCTTAAAACATCCTCGCTTTTTATCGCATCGTTATTCCTCGCCGCCTCGGTTGCCGAGGCCGACCCGGTCACCTACGACGTGACCGTAAATACCTCGTCGATTGCGGGCACCATGGGATCGCTGGATTTCCAATTCAATCCCGGCCCTTTGACAACGCAGGCGGCCTCGCTTCAAATACTGGATTTCACCAGCGACGGCGTGCTGGCAGGCAGCCCCTCGCTCACCGGCGATGTGAGCGGAGCCTTGCCCGCAACGCTGACCTACGACAATGAAACGCAATACAACGATTTCTTCGAGGACTTCACGTATGGCACCACACTGTCGTTCGAGGTGAGTCTTTACGGTCCTGCGCTGAGTGCGCCTGATGGGGTGTCCACGTCTGGCAGCATCTTCGCCATCAGCATGTTCTCCGACCCCGCGGGGACCGTCCCGGTCCTTACCACCGATACAACCGATGGCTTCGCCGCGACGCTGAATGTGAACATCGACGGGACAACCAGCGTAACCGACCCGTCGATGCAAACCAGTGTCGTTTCGTCCGTTGCAACGCCGGAGCCTGGAAGTCTCGTCCTGTTGGCCACTGGTCTGTTAGGGCTCGCGGGACTACTCCGCCGCCGGCTTATACAATAGCCGCGCTCCAATTCGGCCGTTGTTGCCATTAGTGAGCATCGGTCCACTTACCGCAGATTCTCAATGACAGGTCTTGCTTTGCAGCCCTTGCTCAGATATCCAGCGTAGCATTATAGGATTTTGTAATGGAAAACAGCTATGTCGCTTGGAATGTTTCGCGATTCGCACTAATTCTCTAAGGCACTAATCGAACGTATCTGCCGGAGATTTTGAGGTTCCGGGTGTATTACCGGGGCGACAATTCTGGCGGAACTCGGAATACATTGTCGAATAGTTTCCCGAACCCAATTCAAGGAGGGATTTGAACGATGATGAGGATCGTGCGAGCCGGAAATAACCCCTCAGTGGTGGCCACTAGTCGATGAAGTAGCCAATGTCAGTGAGGACGCTGTCACTCAGTTCCACGCCCATGAGACGCGCACCGAGCGAGGCGCGCAGTCTCTTTTCAAAAGGTTGAAGTACATCGGCAGACAGATCCGTTTGCTGCCGAAGCAATTGCAACAGAGCCGTGCTATCTGTAGTGTATTCGTATTCGCCCGGTATGCTGTACGCCGGGCGGATTGTCAGCGAGAGCGAAATCGTTCCCGCACCTGATGGGGAGTGGTCTGAAGGTCGAGTGATGAGATTGACTCGCATACGCGCATCCTGACATTTAAGTGCGCAACCCTCAATGGCACAGATGCGTTATCAGGTCCAGACCAATTGGGGAGAACGATGCTCTGCCGTCCATTTGCGCCTTTCGTCTGAGTAGCCGGCTATCCGAAAGTGACCCGCCTGGGCCAGAGTTATGTCCGGATAGCCGACCATGCTCTCGCAATACCAAGACATCCGTGCCTGTCTGGCACGCAGAGCGAGTCCTGCCGGGTTGTTTCCGAACGGAAAACACGGTGGGACTCTTTGCATTCAGATGCGGCGGTCGTAAGATGCCGCTTATGGATATATCTGACTCTGTCTTTTCGCACACTGAAGCCGAATTGCTTCCAATACTGAATGAACTACGAAGCCGGGAGCCAATTTTTCATACGGCTGGATTTGGCACATCGAGAGAGATTACGAAAGAGCCACTGCCCCGGAGTATTGGGAGGCGAGTGCATCGGGACGCCGTTACAGTCGCACCTTCATCCTCCGCGAGTTGGACAAACATCCACCCGTGGATGCCGCCTCAGTTGGCTGGCAAGCTCACGATCATGCGATTCGACGGCTCGGCCCGGACACTTACCTTTTTACCTACACCCTGCGGCAGCACGAAAGAATCACCCGTCGAGCGACGATCTGGCAAAGCACGCCTGACGGCTGGCGCATCCTCTATCGCCAGGGCACAATCGTTTCTGCGGAAGAGGATGATGCATATCCTTCCACTTGGCTCCAATCTCCCCCTTGGCTTGAAGAGAAATGACCGCGAGGCTAATAAACTCAATCTCTTGAGGACTACTGGACGGATCGCGGCCGGTTGACCGGCATCCCGACAGAACTCGGTTTTCGGCCTACCGGGAGCCACCAGCAGGTAAAGATCAGGGTTAGAGACGGATTGGCGACAATACAACCGGAATCCGCGAGAACGGGCCGAGTCGGGATGTCCGCATCTCGATGCTGACTCAGAAGCGGAAGTGTGGTTATGCGGCCGCATGCGCTCTCGCTCTTTCTCAACACATGCATTATGCCCGGGTTTGGCAGCGTCCTGTAAACAGGTCTTGTCGGAGCATTGTCGCGTATTAACAATCACGCCGCGGTTTTGACATCGTCTCATAGCTTTCGACACTTCAACAGTCGTACGCCTGACGTCCTCCTTTCGCTCGATACCTGACACGGTCAATACGGAGCTCTTTCCTTCGGCGCTCACGAACAAGGCCGTTCAACCACAATCGCAGAAGGTAGTTCAGAACACGCTCCTGTAAGACAGTTCCTAGGGACCCACCCTCATTGGATAAGCAGTTGCTCGCCGCTGGGGCTTATCAACCTTCTGCGCTCAGGGCGCACGATTGGCGGATATCCGTTGAAACCTCGCTGTGTACGTTAATGAAACAAGATCGGGATGCGTGGGTGGAACCTTCACGGAGATGATGTGTTCGCCCGGACTGGTGATCCAACTCCCATCGGCGTAAAAGGTGTCTTTAGACGACTCAATCCTATACGTGGCTTGAACCCAGACTCTTATTCCGATGGGAACATTCAAAGTGTGAGTCGAGCCGGTTGACCACTGATAAGACTTCGGAGTAGCAATCCTAATTCGATCTACGGCTACGCTCAATCCCGTGGGTTCCGACGTCACGAGAAACGTCGCGCGAGGCACCCCGGCCACACCGTCGGCAACCCCCGACGATCCGCCTACAGGGTTGCCATTCCCCAACGTCTCCAGGTTGGAGGTCGCGCGGCCAGGCGCGGCGAGGCCCGCTCTGCTGTCGGCGGTCCTGCGGTCCGGGGTCAGGCCGGGCGGTTTCGCGCCAACTGCCGCCTGTGTCCCCTTCTTTTCGCCTCCAGCCACGCTTGGCGAATCGGCGCGAAAAAACCTGACCGTATAGGAAGGTATCCGGGGGCTGTTTGCGTCCGCGCCCTGAACGACCGAGATTCCGCAATCCCCGGAATGAGTATTCGAGAGATTGCATACGACACGATCTTCCCAGGAGCCCATGAATATTGTTGGATACTTTCCGGTCACAATGCCAAAGCGAAAGGGAACGCCATTGATCTGCCGGTCAGAGAGGCCTCCCAGGGCGTGATGGGAGTTAATCTTCCACCAGAAAGTTGCGGGTGTTTGGACCTGTTTTCCGTCCACCGCGATCGATTGCCCTTGGGGATCGGACTTGATGGTAATCTTTGTTTCGTTCCTGAAGATGCGCGTCACCTGCGGAATCATCGGAAAGTAATAGGCGCAGAGGAAAATGGCGCCGATCAGCAAGATCCTGACCGTGCCAGAATCGACCGATTCCGCGGCAAGGGCTGCTGCTGTCTTCGCTGCTTCCATCGAGCCGCGCCTGCGCTGAACGGGGGATGGAACCACCGCCGCGCCTTTCTTCGCCTTGTACGCTCCTTCAAACCCCACTTTCGGCCTGAGTAATTTGCGCCTAGCGTCTTCGTTCGTCAACAGCGCAGATTCATCGCCGCAAATGCGGCAAGTGTAGAAGTCGAGGTAATAGCGGACGACGGGCGCGCTCACCTTTGTTCTCGGCGAGAACAACTCGCCGTGCATGGATAGCAGCTTGGCGGCGTCGTCCCACAGATTCTCCTTCAGTGCGGCCAGGCAGTCGGACGATGCATGCTTCCGCGAGATCTCCGTATAGGAGAAACGGTCGATGCGCGAGAGGTGCCTCATCCGGACCGTGCAGGTATGGCAACGGGGGATCTCGTGGAATTTTTCGCGGAACGCCAGAAGCCAGAGGAGGAAGCCGACGGCAAGGGAAAGGGCAATGAAAAGGCTGCAAAGAAGGAGCGGAAGCCGCAGCAGCACGAAAGGTGGAGAGGAGTCTTGAATGACGAACGTTTCACGAAGCCAGCCGAAGAAATCGGCGTCCGGGGGCGCCCCGACGGTCGCATAACCAGCGATCAGGAAGAGCGTTGGAATGCCTGCATATATCATGACCTTTAACGCGATTGAGGGCACGAAGTTGTTGTATGCGAGGAAGCGCACCGAGTGCCCTCCGCGCCGCGCGGCGATTCGTCCCGAGATCATCGAAACGGTCTCGCTGGCTTCGCTAACCTCTGGACCTGGGCCGATCGCGACTCGGGTCACGGTCGAATTCGACCCAGGCTCTTCGTCCATCACCGTGATGCCGCTGGGAGGCAAGGATTGCAGTTCTGAAGCTCTTTCTTCCAGCTCTTTCAAATCCAGAGCGAAGTCTCCGGCGCTGGCATATCGATTGCGCGGGTCCTTGGCGAGCGCCCGATCGAGAATTCGCTCCAACTCGCGCGTGTGAGGGAACGATTCGTCCAGCCGTGGGAATTGTTCGCGGGCGATGTTGTTGAGCGTCTGGCTTATCGACGTAGCTATGAACGGGAGCCTGCCTGTAAGGAATTGATACAAGGTGACTCCCGTGGCCCAGATATCGCTTCTGGCGTCAAAGCCTTGGGAACCCGCGACAAGTTCAGGAGCCATATACTGCGGAGTTCCGACAAACGCAACTTCCCCCGGCAGCGGCTCTCGCAACCTTGCGGCGAGTCCGAAGTCCAACACCTTCAACTTTGCATCCCGCAGCACCATGGCGTTCGCCGGCTTTATGTCACGGTGCAACACTCCCTGCCGGTGCGCATGCTCCAGGGCATCGCACATTTGCCGAATAAGGTCGATCTTTGTCTTCAGCGGCACCGAGGCGTGGATTGGAACCACTTTATCGAGCGATCGGCCCGGCAGGTACTCCATGACGATGTATAGCAATCCATTATGCTGGCCGTAATCGAAGACACGAACGATGTTGGGATGGTCCAATTCCATGGCCATGCGCGCTTCCCGAACCAGCATCATGCGGCGCTTCAAATCGAGCGCAAGAGGTTTTTCGATTGCATGGTCAGCATGGATGGTGGCGTCGATTGCCGCCTTCGAGCCAATCATCTTTATTGCCACAGGACCACCGGATGAGTCCTGCGCCTTGAAGACGATGCCCATGCCTCCGGCACCTAGGTTTTCGATGATTTTGTAGCGTCCAATCTGCACCTGTAGGCCCCCAGCCGCTACCATTGCGGGCCGTTCGCCTCCCGCCTTATTCAGCCCTTCCCGCTACTACCATTCAGTCAGCCTGGGACGCATCCATAGCATGCTTATCCGCACCATCAACCTGGGTCGCGAGCGGCTTTTGCTCTAGATTTAACATTCCAAAGCTTGCCAGCAAGCCAATGTTTGCTTGTGACATGGGCTCGGCCCAAGACATCGGGTCATCCGGATTAATAGGGTAAGTTTCAATTTGCCTGAATTGCGGACCGAATTCCCGAATCTTCAAGATGGCCGCCGATCGTGCCTCTTCATCCCGCTGTACGCTCGCGAACAAAGCTATCAACTGGTGAACATAAGGAATGCTGCAGTCCACATGGTCTCGCAGGTTTTCAAGAATCGCTCGTTTCCTGGAGACTGCATCGTCGCCGCGTTGTGCCATGAATTGGCGGACCAGCGGCTCCCCTTTGAAGTTGCGCTGGGCCGAGCTCGTCGCAAAGGCGATTGCAAGCACCTGTTTCGTAATCAGGCCGTCCTTAAATTGAACTGCGGTATACCCCGGGCACCGCGGACACGGGTTCATAAAAATGGAATCAAAACCATACTGCTTCCATCGTTGCGACCAGAGTGGAACATGATCCATGCTGAATCCGGCCACACCGAATGGATTCTTGGCAAAACGCAGATAGTCCCTGGCCGTCATCGGCGAGCTGAAGATCAACAGCGACCGGCGTACTTTACCTGTACCGTTCAAATAAGCGATCGCGCCGCTGACTGGATCGACTCCAAAGAAATAGAATTTCGGGAATCTACCCGCCTTCATCAATTGATCGACACGCCGCTTGATGCCTTCCGCGGCTACCTGGTTTCCATTGTCATTTGAAGCTGCCAGGAATGTGCATGGCGTCCCAGTCGCCTTCTTGCCGTCGTCCCGCGTCGCCGGAGTGTCCGGAGTTTGCACGTCACCCGGAACGGTTCTCTTCGGGGGGCCGAGGGACTTGAACAAATTCCTTGGTTTGAACATGAAAAGTCCTTATCATGGGATGAACTGGATTTTCCCAACTCCAAGGGTGTAATGAAAGGACATACCGGCAGGTTCAAGGCGAAAGCTGGCGCGACCACGGGGACGAGTTCAAGTAGAGTACCACGAGAAGTCATCCAATGTTAGATGAGACACAGGGGCTACTAACGGCGGCGGAAGCCGAAGAGCCAAACTCCACCGGGCAACGCAATCCCGGGCAATCCGGCTCGAGAATCCGGTGTCCTTTATGTCGCTGGTCACCGAGCCCGGCCGACCTTTGGGCTTGTACCTGCTCGCACAAGTGGAACACTTTTGCTACCGCAGGGTTGTGTCCTTCTTGCTTTCTCCAGTGGACATATACGGTTTGCCCTGGTTGCGGAATTTTGTCTTTGCATATTGATTGGTATGGGCAGAAATAGACTCGCTGCTTCACAATCCGCAATTTAGCTCCGGTAAGCGCAGAAACGCACAGTGCGCAGGAGAAATTCCTGTCGGCACCGGGCCGCGATTGACGGCGATTCAAGTCTCCGTTCATTGGGGCGGATCGTTCCCGGCCAACCGGAAGGTACTGGTTGAGTATTGACGATTCGATAACTGACGGAACTGGATATCCATTTCACTCCGGTTTCCCCGACAGGTTGTGTCTCGGTTATGACCCCGAACCCTACAGGTTGGGTCTAGATTAGGAGGAGCAACTTAGCCATCATTTCCGGTTCGTGCCCGCTCGGGAACTGAGTAATGTCCGGATGGCCGACAAACCACCCGGAATGGCCCAATTTGGGAAGCGCAAGAAGCCTAATGAATTATCGTGTTCGTGACTAAGCTATAGTCAGATCAGTCGCAACGATCAATTCGCCAGCGCACCGATGATGTTCGATTGGGGACTCATGAGCGAAGACAATCCAAATCAAGCATCGAGCAAATTGACAAGGAAAACAGCGATTGTGATCTTGCTCTGTGTTTCGCCGTTGTTCTTTGTGTTTGCTGTTCTCGGAGATCCTGGAAGAGGGCGTGCAGCATGTATTTGTGCTGGCATGACGGCATTGGGAGCCAGAATGTTTTGGGATTTGGGAAAGCGCATCCCGTTTTGGCTGACGCTGACGATTCTTACGCTTGCTCAGATTCCTATCGTTATGTTCAATCCGTGGGGAGGTAAATCCTATCCAGGGGCTGCGCTGCTTCCAATCGCATTAGTGGATCTCGCCATAATTTGGGGAGCTTTAAAGTTGGTTGAGAGAATAACGAGGGCGTAGTTGCCCGAACATCGGGATCATGGCTCGGGTGACCGGCAACCCGGAAGTAACCCGAAAACGGCGTTATTTCCGAGTTGGCGACCATGCACCCGGGACTCCCCAGACCAGGCCCAGTCGGGGCTGGAATCGTGCATTGGCCTGTTGGCGTCATCTGAACTCTGCTGGAGCCTGGCTTTGGGCCCTTGAATCTGGCCGAGATTTATGCCATCCGCCTAGCCATGACCACCAAACCCGCCAGCCCGCTGGCCAACAGCACTAAGCTTGGAGGCTCTGGGGTTGTTCCATCAATCTGGAAGGCAGGTGTCGAGGCGTCGACTTGTAATGAATCGTCAGGAGGCGCCGGATTGGCGTAATACCAGGTATCACTTGCGTCTGGGTCCGTTTGATAAGCAACTAGCCAGTAGGTGTTTTCTTCCACCAAGTTGCAGGCGACATTGCATGTGTAGGTGGTCAGCCCGGCGAGCCCGGAGGGGGGCCAGAAGTACGGACCCGTCCCGACCGGTGTCAACGATGTGAGTATGGATGCGAGGTAGAAATCTGGCGTCGTGCCGGAATAGATATCTAGGCTCATCGGATAGAGGTAGCTAAATAAAAGGGAGGATTCCATGAGTGGGAGTTTCACATCGGTTAAAACAGAATTGGAAGGAATAGTGAAACTAAAGTCCACCGGCCCGGTCCCGCCTAGGTCGCCGACCATACCAGCGAATTGCTGGTAGATATCGCTGCCATTCACATACCAGGCTCCCTCGGTGGAATAGTTGGCGGCTCCGCCAGGGTTGGAGTACAGGATCGTGTCTGCGGACGCGGGGATGGATGCGGTCGCAAGGATGAGAAATAAGACTGCAAAACCTGATCTTGTCATAATCCACCTTCAAAGATTCGGTTTTGTCCCCGGTCTGCTGCGTGGAATGAACTGTCCCAATGTGCCACTCACCACCGAAAATGCCAGACGTCCAGAAGGATTGACCTGCAAGAGTCCAAGGACATTTACACATCGTGAATTATGCGCCCCTTTTGCCAAACCTGCGTTATTCGATTTGAATGGCCGACCCAGCCTGGAAGACGGAGTGGTGCAGACTCCTGCATATCCCATTGTGATTAAGACCCGTTGCGGTCCACCGTGAGCCCGATTCACGGATGGAGCCATGGTAGATCTGCATTCCTGGTGGGCCCTCCGGGCAGGGGTCGGTGATTCGGCCAAATTCCATCTTGCTGGAAATTTGGAACCTGGGTCGAATGTTGGCAAATCGCCGAGGCGCAAATCGGGCGTCAGGGAAGCAAATTCCTGCGTTCCGGGTGTATAACCGGCAAACCGGAAGCAACCGTGCGTCGTGAAAGGCGCTGGTCCACAGTGGGTGTAAATCCCACCGGGAACTGGTTCGCTACCACCGGGTAGCAATCGGAGCAGTAGTGGAGGCAACGAAGCTGCTGAAGCCTTCGATGTAAAGAGTCGCGCAGGCGGCTTTGCGTATCCACACGTAAACTCAACTGCTAACGATGTGGCCGAACATGCGCGGGCAATCGCGCTACGCTGGTCAAACTCATGCGACCCTTCGGTCGTTTTCCGAAAGGTTGCAGGCTCTCAATGCAGCTCTCGCGATTATTGCGGTTTTCGAAGAGGTTGGTTTCGGTGGATGGGCAAGCATGGCGCGACCGACTGTTGGGCAAGATTGGAAGTGAAGTCCGTATTCTTTCGGGTAGCAAAATGCAATTGGCTGTCTTTACGCAATTGCCCCAACCAGCCACCCGATGCCGGCGGTCACAGCCATCGCCAGGCTACCCCAGAACGTCACGCGTATTGCGCCCATCATCACCTTTGCGCCACCCGCGCGTGCAGCGAGTCCGCCCATGAGGGCTAGCAACGCAAGAGAAGATACAGACACAAGCGGGATGAGTGCACTTACCGGTGCGATCGCCGTGACAACGAGAGGCATCACCGCTCCGATTGCAAAGCTTGCGGCGGATGACAACGCAGCCTGAATAGGGCGTGGACGAAGCGTCTCGGAGATACCAAGTTCATCGCTGGCATGCGCGCCCAATGCGTCGTGCGCCATCAGTTGCTTGGCCACCTGTTTGGCGAGAGAGGGATTGAGCCCGCGACCGACGTAGATTGCCGCCAACTCCTCGTGTTCGCCTTTATTGTCTCTTTTAGTTCCAGGCGCTCAAGATTCAGGTCAGCATGCTCGGTGTCTGCCTGTGAATGGACCGAAACGTACTCTCCGGCAGCCATCGACATAGCCCCGGCCACAAGGCCGGCCATTCCTGCGACCAATAGATTACGGTGTGTCGCATGCGCCGCCGCAACACCGAGCAGGAGACTCGATGTTGAAAGGATTCCGTCGTTTGCGCCCAGAACCGCTGCGCGCAGCCAGCCAATACGTCCGGTGTGATGATGTTCCTTTTTGCTTTCAGGCATCTTGACTCCTTTTGGGCCGAACAGGCGCTGAAAGCCGGGGAGCGCGGTCCTTTTGGGCTCTGGCTCTCGAGTTCCAGTCACCCGATTAGAGCGAATCCAGAGTTGGTATGCCCCGATGAGTTTTGTGCCAGGTCGCCGCTCCTTGTTGGTCGCGTCGACTTGAAAGCTGCGGTTTCGGGGTACAGTCACTCGGGATTCGCTATAACGCCGAGAACAACCGATTCCCATTCAAATCCATTTCATCCTCAGCAGCCAGACCTTGACGCCTTGTGTAAGGCCCGTGTAGGCAAGGAGCGTCAGTAGGAGGATCGGCCAATACAAAGCCGGCAGGTGGGCCAGGCCCAGCGAAGAAGCCAACGGAGAATAGGGCAGCCACGCTCCGAAGGCCATGATGGTGAATGTCGTGATCAACAACGGCCAGCTTGCACGGCTCTGGAAGAAAGGAATCTTGTTCGTGCGAATGATATGAATGATGAGCGTCTGCGTCATGATGGACTCAACGAACCAGCCTGTCTGAAAGAGCGGGGCGCGGGATGGATCCCAGCACTTGAACAGATAGAGCATGACAAAGAAAGTTGTGTAGTCGAAGATCGAACTGATTGGCCCGATGCAAAGGATGAATCGCCTGATCTCTCCAATATTCCAGGGCCGTGGACGCGCGACCAGTTCGTCGTCCACCGCATCGTTGGGGATCGGGACCTGCGAGAAGTCGTAGAGCATGTTGTTGGTCAATATCTGAATCGGGGCCATGGGGAGGAACGGCAGAAAGGCACTTGCCCCCAACACGCTGAACATGTTTCCAAAGTTGGAACTGGCGCCCATGCGGATGTACTTGATGATGTTGGCGAAGACCTTTCGTCCCTCGATGACGCCCCCTTCGAGCACCATCAGGTCCTTCTGCAACAGAATCAGATCGGCCGATTCCTTGGCGATGTCGGCCGCAGTATCCACCGAGATGCCAATATCCGCGGCACGCAGTGCGGGCGAGTCGTTGATTCCGTCTCCCAGGAACCCCACAACGTGACCTTTGCCGCGGAGGACACGAACGATTCGCTGCTTGTGCGCGGGAGAGAGGCGGGCGAAGAGTGTTGTCTTCTCTGCCGCCTCGGCCAATT
>JBEKFD010000142.1:0-12931 GCA_050013495.1 Occallatibacter sp.
TCCGGCGTCGACCCCGCGCCCAGCGGAAACCCAGCCTCGAACAGAATGCGCCCGTCCTTTAATACGTCGGTCGGAATCGTGTTACCGGGCAGATAACTTAGCGGGAGCAGCGTTGCGCCAGCCAGCGCATCAATGGGCGCAAGCACGTCCGGGGCGTCGTTCCCAGCTGCTTCCAAGTGAAAGCCCTGCGCCGTTCGCCGCGCATACACCAAACGCCCGGCGGGCAAATAGAATGGGCGGATCGCGTCGCCGTCGCCCGCGATCAGCTTGCGCACCGATCGATCCTTTAGCGCCAGTTCCCAAATCTGCCACGGATCGCTCGCGACCTGCTTGCCCGCGAACAAGACCCGCTGCCCATCGAAGGAAACATTGGCGTCCGCCGCCGCCCAGAAGCCCGCCACCAGCGGCTCAGCCTTGCCCGCGTGAATCAACAGCAATTGCGCGCCCTTGGGAAACCGCTCCCCGCTCTTCAGCGCCGCCAGCGGCAGATACGCGGGCGCAGCCGTCACAATTACATCCGCTTCAATCGCGCTCTGTGACCCATTCGGCCCGAAACCGCAAACAGGAATCAGCAGCAGTAACGCGGCCACCAACGATGCTTTGGCCAATGGCCTCATCCCACAGCCTCCACCGCCAGCGCGCCGCCGTCTTCGCGCCGCTCCAGTTCCAGCGCGCGCACCTCCAGCCATGGATCGAGGCCATCCATCATGTCGTCAAATCCCGCAAAGTCGAGCGACTGCTCCCCATCGCTCCACGCTTTCTCGGGATTGGGATGAACCTCAACCAGCAATCCATCGGCGCCCGACGCAACCGCAATGCGCGCCAGGGCCGGCACAAGTTCGCGGTGCCCGGCTGCGTGGCTCGGATCGGCAATTACGGGCAGATGCGAGATTTGTTTGACCAGCGCAATCGCCGCCACATCGAAGGTGTTCCGCGTCGCCGTTTCGAAAGTGCGAATGCCGCGCTCGCACAGAATCACGTTGGGGTTTCCGCAGTCGAGAATCAATTGCGCCGACCGTAACCAATCGGCAATCGTCGCCACCATTCCCCGCTTCAGCAGTACCGGGCGTCCACTGCGCGCCGCAGCTTCCAGAAGCGAATAATTCTCCATATTCCGTGTGCCAATCTGCAGAATGTCCGCATAGTCGGCCACCATGGGAACGTCGGCCTCGCTCATCACTTCCGTCACGATGGCCAGGCCGCTCTCTTCACGCGCCCGCGCCAGCATCTGCAGCCCCTGCAGGCCGTGACCTTGAAATGCATAAGGAGAACTGCGCGGCTTGAATGCGCCGCCGCGCAAGATGCGCGCACCGGCCCGCCGCACGTGATTGGCAGTTGCCATCAGTTGGAACTCGGTTTCCACCGAGCACGGCCCCGCCATTGTGATAAATTCTTGGCCGCCAATCTGAATATCCAGCACGGGAACAATCGTCTGCTCGCGCCGTGCGCTCTTCAGAACATCGGGAGAATCGGTAAATCGTTCGTGCCAGGTTTCGCGCACCCGGTGCGCTCCGTTTCTGGGGAAGCGGAAGCGTCAGAGTACCGCGATCGTCCGCGCACCCGCCTCCATCCAAAGATTGAGGCGCGTGGCGAGTTCGCATCGCACCTGTTCATTCGGTTGTAGTTACGCAATGAACACTTGTCTGTGACGGATGAACTTGACTTACGCCCGATCTAAGGATTCAACGCCATCGCCGGCGGCCGATACCCGAACGCAGCATCCACGATGGCCGCGATGCCCAACGCTGTCTCATCGTCGTACGGACGCGCAACAATCTGCACGCCGATCGGCAGCCCTTCGGGCGATCGCCCCACGGGAACAACCGCCGCCGGGGCCGCCAGCGCATTGAACCATTGCGTGTGCCGCCATGCGTCGAGATACTCCACCGTTCGGCCTTCGACATCCCAGGACCGCTCGCCATGCCGGAAAGCAGGTACGCTGGCCACCGGACAAAGCAACACGGGAAATCTGCGCATTTCTTCAAGCGTCTTCGATCTCAGCAAATCGAGTTCCGCCCACGCATTCAACAGTTCATCACCCGTCAATGCCGGCGCACCGGCAGCAATGCCGAGAAACTCCTTGAATATGGGGCTCAACTCCTGCTCCCGGCCGCGGATCTCCGGTGCATAAAACATGGCCCCGCACTGCACAAAAAATCTCCACCACAACTGGCGCAGTTTTTCCAGCGTGGACGGCCTGAACGGCTCCACGCGAAAACCCGTTTCACGCAGCGCGTCCGCGGCAGCGTGCACCGCCGCGCGCGTCTCCGGCGTTACAGGAACCAGCTCATCGTCCTCGAAAAATCCAATCCTGTTCGACCGCAGTTCATTGAGCGTCGGCTCGCGCAGCGCCACCGGAGCGCTCGCCGGGTCAGCGGGGTCATGCCCGCTCAAGATGCGAAACAACAGCGCAACATCGGCCATGGTGCGCGCCATGGGCCCAATTGCTCCGAGAATCTGAAATGGCCCCACACACGGCGGAAGATGCCCGCGGCCGGGAATGCGGCCAGGGGTCGGCTTGAGCGAGCAGATCCCGGTAAAGTGCGCCGGCACCCGCACCGAGCCGCCGCTATCGCTGCCCAGGCCTGCGGCCGACATGCCCGCAGAAATCGCCGCCGACTCACCCCCGCTTGACCCGCCCGGCGTCCGCTGCAGGTCCCATGGATTCCGCGTTTGCCCGTGCAGCAGATTGTCTGTCTCATACGCCATCAGAAACTCCGGGCAATTGGTCGTGCCCAGAATCAGCGCTCCGGCTGCGCGAAGACGCGCCACCGCTACCGCGTCGTGGGCGGGAATTTCGCCCTTGTGCAGCAAGCTTCCGATCTCGCACTTTAGGCCCCGCGTGGCGATCGAAGACTTCACCGTCACCGGCAGCCCGAACAACGGCCTGCGCACACGATGCCCCATCCACGCGTCATGAATCCGCGCCCGCGTCCGCACTTTGTCTGCATCGAAATCCACCAGCGCATTCAGCTTTGGATTCAACCGCTCGATCTGCCGGATGTGCGCCTCCGCCAGCTCAGTCACGGAAATCGCACTCGTGCGCAGAAGTTCCAATTGCCGCACTGCCGGTTCCAGCACCAATCCACTCATGATGCATCCACCGAATGCCTGTCATCCTGAGCGCTGGTCGCCCCAGCGACCGAAGTCGAAGGACCTGCTGTAGTTCTTGTCCTTGTTTCGCGCCGACTCACTTAACCGCAACCCCGCTGTCAAATTGCGCGATCGGCGCAAAAAAATCCTCAGCAGGAGTCGAATGCATCAATCGGTAATCAAACCGGTACGAACGCACCGGCTCGCCTGAATCCCAGCGGTCATTCCAGTTCAGTTGATACTCCAGCCCCTCCGCATCGTCCGGAAATTTTTCCTGGGCCGGATATGGGTAAGTGCTCATCTTGTGAAATGGCAGTTGCGCAACCGTGAAGGGAGACGCATCCCACCAGTCCATGTCCTTCACGTAGCCATTGGCGTAGAAAAAGTAATCGCGCTTCCAATGCGCGGGCAGCGCGGGCAATTTGCTCACATCGAACTCCGCCGCAATCTCTTCGCCGCTGCCAAAAATTGCGTAGCGGTCGTCAATGCCCTTCACCAGCGCGGTCACGTCGCCCATGCGCGTGTAATTGCCACGTTGATGCTGAAACGGCCCAGTCAAACTGACGCGATCGTAGTCGTAATCCAAATCGCCGGCACTTGCGCCCTCGATCTGTTTCGGATAGCCGCGGAAATGCAGTGTTGCCAGCGCCAGCGGCACTTCCGTTGCATGCGCCTCTGCCTCGGCGTTGTTGTCGATCAACACCTCGTCCCAATAAATCTCCAGATTCGTCACCAGGCGAATCTTCCACGCACCCTCCGGCAGCTTGCCCGTCAGGTCCACAACAATCGTCCGCTCCAGGCCTGCGGGGAAGCCAACATCGCCGGCAATCCGCTTCCAGCTTCCATCCGCCATCTGCGCTTCCGCATAAGGCGAGACCGGCTTCACGCCCGCCTGCCAGGCTGCGTAGAGCGATGTCGCGCTGAAATAGTTCACGTAGCCGGTCATCAGCAGTTTCAGCGGCTTCTGAGCATCTACATTGCCAAGGTCTACCGTGAGCGAATGCAGATTCGCAAAGCCATCATAGGGCGCGGGCGTGAACCCGCTGGCGAAAGTGTGGTCGCGCCTGCTCACCGCATCCAGCACATCGCGGCCTTCGCCGTCCCACGCGCCAACAGGCAGCCGCGCGCCGGCTGAAGCTACAACGCGGCCCGACGCAAACGGCGGATCGTCGAGGAACCGCTCATCCGGATTCACGTCCACATTTTCCTTGTGATCCACTGCAACCAGCCGCAACTGGTCAATGTAGTTCACTTCCTCCATTGGCTCCATGAAGCGCATGCTGAGCTTCCCGTCCACCGCCTCAACCTGTGCGCCGTCCACCTTGATCCACTCGCCAGGATTGGGAATGTTGCGCCGCTCCGGAGTGAACCAGTGGCCCACAACGCCGGCGCCAATCACATCCGTCACCAGCCTGTATTTATGGCCATCCCATGCGAACAGAACAGGGCACGAACTGCCGCGCCGGTCCGCTTCTTTCATCGCAATCACCGCGCGCCCATCCTTCAGCTTCGGCAGGTCAATCTCATCCTGCAGCACGCCCGTCGGCCACAGAATGCGCAACAGGTCAATGCCGTCCGCATCGCCAAGTCCGACGAGAATCTGCGGCGGAGCCTGCGTCTGGTAGCCCGATGCGCCGGCCAGTTCCCACTTCTGCCAGTGCCCGTTGGCGAAGGTCTCCACCTTCACACCCAGCGCCGTCTTGTTGTCCGCATACCCGCTCAAATCGAGGCGCACAAAGTGGTTCTTGTTCGCGCCAACATTCTTCAGCAGCACCGGCGGCGCGTTTAGTTGCGTCACAATCAAATCCGCCGCGCCGTCTCCATCCACATCCGCCGCAATCAGCCCGCGCGGAGCTTGCAGCTTCACCGCATCCAAGCCGAGCGCTTGGCTAACGTCTTCAAACGTCCCGTCGCCGCGATTGCGAAACACGCGCACCTGCGACCCCGCTTTCGTCTCCACAATTGCGGCCAGATCAATCCAACCATCGTTATCGATGTCGATGGCCGTCACGCCCCATCCGCGTAGCGCGCCGTTGAGCGGAAGCTCCACTCGCTCGAATCGCCGGCCGATGTGCTCCGGGCCTTCAACATTGCGCCACAGCGTGAGCCCCGGCGCGCCGGCATGCGACACGGCAATGTCCATCCAGCCGTCCTTGTTGTAATCAAGCACCGCAATGCCCACGGTTGCCGGAAGCTTCTGGCCTTCATACATCGCCTGTGTCGGATACTTGCCCTCGCGCGGATTGATGTAAATCAGCGGCGAAGCGCCATCGCCGGTCACAGCAATATCCACCGCCCGATCATTGTTGAAGTCGGTGAGAATAGCCGCATTGCTCTTCCCGCTCCCGCCCAGGCCCGTCGGCTCCGTCCACTCGGTGAATGTCTTGTTGCCGTTGTTGCGCCACAAAACATTCGGCGCATCGCCATCCTTCGCCGGCGTCCCCGTCAGGAACAGATCCAGGTCCCCGTCGTGGTCGTAATCGATGAACGTAATTCCCGAAGGCCGGTTTCGCGGCGCCAGGCCTGCTTCCGCCGTCACATCCTGAAACTTGCCCTTGCCCAGGTTGCGGAACAGCAGCACTTGATCGTCCAGCGCCACCGCCAGATCGTTCAGCCCATCGCCGTCATAGTCCCCTACTGCACAAGCGACGGCATGACCGGACGCTTTGAGGCCGGCTGCGGCTGCATCCCCGTTTAAGAACGTGCCATCCGCTTTACTCACCAAGACCCGAATCGCCTGCTGACCCGATTCCATCAACACCAGATCCATGCGTCCGCTACCGGCCACGTCCATCATGCACGCGCCGCCCGTGGTCGTCCATTCCCATCCCATCCCGGACATGGGCACCATGAGTGGCTTCGCGATTAGCTTCACCGGAATCATCGCCTTGATCGCCGCCTCCGCCTCCTCCACCGGCGTCACCGTCGAGTAGTGCCCCTGCTCTCCGTAGGCCAATCCAATCGGCGCGCCAATCTTGGTATCCGTCAGATGCTTGAACCGCTTGAAATGCTCCTTCGCGTCCGGCGTGTTGCCTGACCGCTGCAAAGCCCGCGCCAGTTGAAACTCAGAGGAAGCATGATTCGGGTCGATCTTCAACGCTTCCTGAAAAATCGCGATGGCTTTGTCGAATTCCTTCAATTCCGCGTAGCACACGCCTTCGAAGTAATAGGAATCCGTGTCGCGTGAGTCCGCCTTCACCGCCTGTTGAAAGCTCTTGAGAGCCTCCTCAAGTTCATTGCCGGCGTGCTGCGCCAGCCCCAGGTTATACCACGCTTGAGCGCTGTTGGGGTCAAGCGTGATGGCCGCTTGCAAAGCCTTCTTGGCCTCGTCCAGCTTCTGCAGCGTCATCAGGGCTATGCCGTCGTTGATAGCCGCCTGCGCCAGCTTGGGGTCTTTCTTCATCGCTTGGGCAAAGGTGTCCGCGGCGCGCTCGGTAAACTGCTGGCCCATCTGCGCCACGCCGCGGTTGTTCGTCCTTACCGCATCGGCGTCAAAGCGCGCCGTAGATGCGAAAGCGTGTCCGGCAGCCATACCCAAAACTGAAACAGCAAACAGGGCCGGGGCCCCAGACCATCGCATAGTTTCTTTTCCCCAATGCGGCTGAAATCCCCAGCCGGAAATCCGCCCAACGTTGCAGGCAACCCTATAAGTGTATGCGAGCGCGCGAACACCCGCATCGACCGCAGGTTCTACCTGTTGATCCCGCGCACAGGCACTTCCCCGCCCAATCTATACTTCAACTTGAATGGAATCCCGAAGCCCCACGCAATGAGCCACACCGGATGAGCACCTCAAGCAGCAAGCGCCGCATCGGCGTCATCACCACTTCCCGCGCGGATTATAGCCATCTCTACTGGCCCCTGCGCGAGCTCTCCGCCCATCCCGGCGTGGACCTCGCGGTCTTCGCCCTCGGCGCGCATCTGTCGCCAGAATTCGGCTCCGCGCTCCACGGGATCGAGCGCGACGGCTTCCCCATTCAGGCGCGCATCGAGTGCCTGCTCAGCTCGGACACAGACACCGGCATGGCCAAGACCATCGGGTTGGCCATCCTGGGCTTGGCCGACGCGCTTACCGCCTGGCGGCCTGACAGTTTGCTGCTCATTGCCGACCGCTACGAAATGCTGGCCCCTGCCTCGGTGGCGCTGGCCCTGAGGATTCCCATCGCCCACATCGAAGGTGGAGAAATCTCGCAAGGCGCAATTGACGACCAGGTGCGCAACGCCATCACCAAGCTCGCGCACATCCATTTCACGTCTACGCCAACGGCCCGACGCCGCGTCATCGCCATGGGTGAGGAACCCTGGCGCGTGCACCACGCCGGCGCGCCCTCGCTCGACCACCTGCGCCGCTCCACACTGTTTGACCGGGCAACCCTCGAAGCCAAAATCGGCCTCAGGCTCACCGCACCCATCATCCTGGCCGCCTGGCACCCGGTCACCATCCTGCGCGACACAAATGCTGAAGCGGACGCGTTGTTCGCAGCCCTGGCCGAGACGCCCGGCCGACTCATCTTCGCCTACCCCAATGCGGATGCGGGCAGCTACGCGCTCATCGATCGCACCAGGCAACTCACCGCCACACGCCCCAACACAACTGTCTACGTCAACCTCGACGCCGTCACTTACTGGAGCCTTCTGGGGCAGGTGGATGCCATGGTTGGCAACTCATCTTCCGGCATCATGGAAGCGGCATCGTTTGCACTGCCGGTGGTCAACGTGGGCATGCGCCAGCAGGGCCGCGAGCGCGCCCGCAACGTAATCGACGTTCCCGCCGAAGCTGCAGCAATCCGAGACGCCATCCACCATGCGCTCAGCACCGATTTCAGAGAGTCCCTGCGCGGAATGTCCAATCCTTATGGCGATGGAACCGCCGCAAAGACCATCGCGCACGTCCTCACCACCGTGCCGCTCGAAGGCCTGCTCATCAAGCAGCCGACTCCCCTGCCGGAAGAAACAGAGAACTCCCATGAGTCCTGAGAGTCAGGCGTCCATACCTCTATCGGCCCCCGACATCACCGAAGCCGAAATCGACGCTGTCACCGCCGTCCTGCGCACCCCGCACCTCAGCCTTGGCCCCGAGCTTGCAGCTTTTGAGGCGGAACTGGCTGCGTATCATTCCGTCCCCCACGCCGTTGCCGTCAGTTCCGGCACAGCCGCCCTTCACCTGGCGCTGCTCACCCTCGGCATCGGAGAAGGCGACGAAGTCATCGTCCCCTCTTTCGCCTTTATCGCCGTGGCCAACGCCGTCCTCCAGGTCCGCGCTACGCCGGTGTTCGCGGAGATCGACCCCGTAACCCTCAATCTTGACCCCGCCGCGGCGGAGCGGGCCATTACCCCCCGCACCCGCGCGCTAATCGTCGTTCACACTTTCGGCGTACCCGCGGACATGGACGCCCTGAAAGCCATCGCCGGCCGGCACAGCCTCGTCGTGGTTGAAGATGCCTGCGAAGCCATTGGCGCACAATTGGGCAACCCGCCCCGCCGGGCCGGGAGCTTCGGTGATCTTGGCGTGCTCGGCTTCTATCCCAACAAGCAGATCACCACCGGCGAAGGCGGCGCCGTTCTGGCCCACGACCCAAACCACGCCGCGCGCCTTCGCAGCCTGCGCAATCAAGGCCGTCTGGGAAGCGACTGGCTGGACCACGCGGAACCCGGCTACAACTACCGCCTCTCAGACCTGGCCTGCGCTCTGGGCCGCGTACAACTATCCCGCATCGGGGAAATCCTCGAACTGCGCCACACCGCTGCCGAACGCTACAACGCGCTCCTCACACAAATCGCGATCCCCAGCCTCGAACCTCCGCCCCTCGCGCTTCCAGCCCTCAACCCAAGCTGGTTCGTCTATGTTGTTCGCCTGCCTCAGGATGTCGACCGCGATCGCGTCCAAGCCGCACTCGCTGTACGCGGCATCGCCACCGGAAGGTATTTCGCCCCCATCCACCTGCAGCCCGCCTGGCGCGCCCACCCCAGCGCCGCCGGCGCAAACCTGCCCATCACCGAATCCATCTCCCGGCGCACGCTCGCATTGCCGTTTTTCAACCGCATCACCGCCGCCCAGCAACAGCGCGTTGCCGCGGCACTTGAAGAAGCGGTCCTATCATTCCGCTAACTCGATTTAGTTAATCCTTTTATCTCTGGGCTAATTCAGCCTTGTAACTCCCCGTACCTGGAAATACATGTTCGTAGTTACAACTATCCCGGCGCGGGAATTGCAAAAGAGTCCAATATCGGGAACCAAATGACCCTTCCCTGGATCCGGTAAGGAGGAATATTAACCTGCAACACAAAATTCATCGCTGAAGTCTTGACACGGGAGCAAAAGGAGCGCACCATCGTCCCAAATCGAACGGATTTGCAGGTGTGTCTCGCATCCGGAATCTTGGCCCAATTCTCTAACACGCCGCATAGGTCGCCTCGCACTTTGGCTCCCTAGACTGACTTCATCAACCATTGAAGAGCAGGCTCGCATGGTGGTCAAAACACAATCCAAGGGTCGCGGTCTCACCGGACTCCACGTCGGTGCTTCGAATGTACGCCGCTATTTTCCCAGAAACATTTCAGTCATCGAGTTAGAACTGGATCATCTTCAGATTCAATGCGGTTTGGGCCCGGAATTCTGGCAGGACGAACCGGAGATTCACGATCCCCGGCTGTGCGCCTGGCTGGAGTCGAAGAATTTCCATACCCGCCCCGATCGAACCCCGGTCCCGCTGGTTATGATCCCCTCGGGAAGAAACTCCTTCAAGCTCCAACCCGTCCGCCTGGACGGTGAAGCTAGGCTAGAGCAGGTCCACCCGCCAGCCGCCTGAACACGCGCCTCGGCCACCCTCTCCGCATGAGGCTCAGTTGGGAGCCCTGCCCGCCCATTACCGCTCTGACTTACCTCCGATAGCTTAGCCCGCATCTCGCACGGGTCGCCGAAAATCGTAGCGCCGGTCTCCAGACCGGCTGTTCTGAGGGCCTCCAGGCCCTCAGAGGCCTCGCCAGACCTTGAATTCTGGGTTGTCGCGCCGTCTTTGAGAAATGCAGCTTTGCGGGCCATCCAAGTCATGTCCCCGCGTTGTCCCCGGCTTGATAGACTCTGAACTGCCATGTCATTCCATGAACTCCAGCAGTCCATCGAGCGGTATTTTGCCGCCGGCTCCGCGGCCATTAGCGACCCCGCCGCCATGACGGCCTTTCTTTCTCTACGTTCGGCTCTCGAGTCCGGGGATCTCCGCTCTGCATCGCCAGACGCGGCCTCTCCCACCGGCTGGCGAGTCAATGCCTGGGTCAAGCAGGGCATCCTGCTCGGCTTCAGATTGGGCGAGCTTCGGGACTTCCCCGCCGGCGTCCTTTCCTTCGTCGACAAACACACCTACCCCAATCGCCAATTCTCGCCCCAAGACGGCATTCGCATCGTTATCGGCGGCTCTGCCATCCGCGCGGGGGCTTTCGTCGCCCGCGGTGTCGTCTGTGCGCCGCCCATGTATATCAACACCGGGGCATATGTCGACGAAGGCACAATGGTCGACTCGCACGCACTGGTCGGCTCCTGCGCGCAAATCGGCAAGCGTGTCCATCTCAGCGCCGCTGCCCAGATCGGCGGAGTCCTCGAGCCAATTAACGCCAGCCCCGTCGTCATTGAAGACGACGTGCTGGTGGGCGGCAATTCCGGCGTATACGAAGGAACCATCGTCCGCAAGGGCGCAGTCCTTGCCGCCGGAACCATCCTCACCCGCGGCACACCCGTCTTCGACGTCGTCAAGGGCGAAGTCCTCCGCGCCGCCGGCGACCTGCCCCTCATCGTTCCCGAGAACGCCGTAGTCGTTCCCGGCTCCCGCACCGTCAGCAAGGGCAAAGGCCATGCGAAGAGTGAGGCCTGGGGCCTGAGCCTTTACTGTCCGGTCATCGTCAAATACCGCGACGAAAAAACCGATCTGTCCACAACCCTCGAAGACTTGTTACGCTAGCCTGCATGACTCAACAGCCCAGGATCCCCAACTTCAGGAGCGCGCACATAAAAAGTTGGATCCTATCGGGCATGGTTCTTGCCGCGCTGATTCTGGCCGCAGCGCCAACCCATGCACAAGAGCCCATCGTTCTCCGCCTTCCTTGGAACCAGTGGCAGCTCCACATTGGCGACGAACCCTCATGCTCGCAATTCCAGGCCCCCGCCTGCACCGACCAGGAGTTCAATCACAGCGATTTGATCCCGCTCAACCATTGGCGGCGGATTGAACTCACGCTGCCAGCGGAGTTGCAGTCGGCGCCCCAGCTAGGCATACTGGTGCAGGGCGAACAACCCATTTACGAAGTCTTCGTCAACGGCCAACTGATTGGCGGCTCGGGCAGCCTGGCTAGCCGGCAGGGGCCGGAATACTCCCGGACCATCCTCGCCATCCCATCCAGCCTTTCCCATCAGGGCCGCCTGCTCATCGCCATTCATGACCTCGGCATCAGATTCGCAATCCCAGTCCCGGGCTTTGTCCCCACACTCGCCCCAATGGACCGGATCGAGACCGTGCGCGACCTGGACTTGTTCGCTTACCTGCGCGCAAGTTGGCAGCACTACTTATGCTATGCAGCAATGTTCGGGGCCGGGTTCATCTTCTTTCTGCTCTTCTCCGTCAACACGCGCTTGCATGAATACTTCTGGCTGGGCGCCCGGCTTTGCGCGCTCGCCGTCTACCGTATTTTTGAACTAGGCTGGGTCGTGCACCTCGCTCTACCTGCTTGGTTCACCCTCGCCGCCGACAGAATTCTCAACGCAAGTGCGGCATTCTTCCTGATTCAGTTTGTCTTCGCGTTTCTCGGAAGACCCGTCCCAAAAGCCTTCCGCGCCATTCAGATTCTCGGTTTTTCCTCCGCCGTCTCCCTGCTCATCCTGTTCCCATGGCCCTCCTCCATCTATTTCCCGCTCGCCGCCTTCATTGAAAATGGCTTCTTTCACCGGGCCATGCAGATTGCAACCGTTATGGGCGACCTGAGCCTTTTGCTTCTTGTGCCAGGCTGCTTCAAAACCAAACTGGCAGAAATGCGCTGGATCGGCGCCGCCCTTGTCTTCATAGCGTTCATAGAGACGAATCGCATTTTGGGCCAATTCGATCTGCCCTCCTTTCCGCAGGACTTCATGTGGGGCTCACTCGATTTCGATCTGCGCCCCCTCGCTTATTTGCTTTTCTCCATCGTCATGCTCATCGCCATGACCTTCCGCCTGCGCCGCATCCAGAACCGCAATCGCGAAGTCGAGCAGGAGATAGCCGCCGCCCGCAGCATCCAGCAGATTCTCATCCCCGACCAACTGCCTTCCATCCCCGGTCTGCGTATCGAAAGCGCCTACCTGCCCGCACAAGAGGTTGGCGGCGACTTCTTCCAAATCCTACCCATCCCCAACAGCGCCGACCCCACGCGTCCATCTGCCTTCATCGTCCTCGGCGACGTCAGCGGAAAAGGCCTCAAAGCCGCCATGACCGTTTCGCTCCTCGTCGGGACCATGCGTGCCCTCGCCGAATCCTGCCACAGCCCCGGCGCACTGCTACAGGGCCTCAGTCGCCTCCTCTACGGGCGCGCCGACGGCTTCGCCACCTGCCTTGCATTCATGGTTACCCACAACGGAATGCTCACACTGGCCAACGCCGGTCACCCCAATCCTTATCTCAACGGCATCGAGATTCACACAGAAGCCAATCTTCCCCTCGGCCTTTCACTCACCGTCACCTACTCCGAGATCTCCGTTCAGTTCGACGGCAGCGATCGCTTCACCCTGGTAACCGACGGCGTGGTCGAAGCCACCAGCGCCACCACCCGCGAACTCTTCGGCTTCGACCGCACGCAGTCCATCAGCACCCAGCCCGCA
>JBEKFD010000143.1:0-20802 GCA_050013495.1 Occallatibacter sp.
AGGCCGGCAAAGTTCGACCCGCCGCCGGTACAGCCCACAATCACGTCCGGCTCAGCGTCGGCCAGTGCCATCTGCTCCATAGCTTCCAGGCCGATTACGGTCTGGTGCAGCAGCACGTGATTGAGCACGCTGCCCAGCGCGTACTTCGTATCCGGGTCCTTCGCCGCCACTTCCACAGCCTCTGAAATCGCAATCCCCAGCGACCCATTCGTATCCGGAAACTGCGCCAGAATCGCGCGGCCGCTTTCCGTCTCGATGCTGGGGCTGGCGGTCACGCTGGCGCCAAACGCCTCCATCAGCGCGCGCCGGTAGGGCTTCTGGTCATAACTCACGCGCACCATGTAGACCTTGCATTCAAGCCCAAAGAACGCGCACGCCATGGCCAGCGCGGAGCCCCACTGCCCTGCGCCAGTCTCGGTGGAGAGCCGCTTGGTGCCTTCGATTTTGTTGTAGTAGGCCTGCGCCACGGCGGTGTTCGGCTTGTGCGAGCCGGCCGGGCTTACCCCTTCGTACTTGTAGAAGATCTTGGCCGGCGTATCCAGCGCTTTCTCAAGCCGGCGGGCGCGAAAGAGCGGCGACGGCCGCCATTGCGCATAGACCTGACGCACCGGGTCGGGAATCTCGATTTCCCGCTCCTGGCTTACTTCCTGCATGATCAGCGCCACGGGAAACAGCGGCGCCAGGTCGTCCGGCCCGATCGGCTGCAGCGTTCCCGGATGCAGCGGCGGCGCCAGCGGTTTGGGCAGATCGGCCTGAAGGTTGTACCACGCGCGGGGAATACGGTTTTGCGGCAGATTATATTGGATGGTTTCCATGCGCAACATCCTACCAGCAAAGGCTCTGCTGTCTCAGTGCCGGCTCAAACTTGGTTTCGTCCTATCGCTGACTCGCCTCGCCCGCCCGCACGCGCCGGTTGAATTCCTCCGATTGTCCGCGGCCCACGGTCAGCGGCTTCCACCCGCCCGCGTTCAGATGCTTGGCCAGGAACACAATCTGCCCGCAGTGATAGCTGTAATGCGCCACCTGCCGATTGATGGCCTGCATCACCGAATGCGCCTCGCCGCGAATCGTCACCGTCCGCGCCAGATCGGCCTCGCCGAGCGGCTCAAGCGCGGAAAACACGCAGGCCCAACCTGCCTCCCACGAAGCCAACAGGGCCTTGCGGGTCGCAAGCGGATCGGTAAACTCCAGATCCCTTCGCCTGTCCGGCTTCTCGCCATCGCTGATCAGAAAATCCGTGAACCGCGAACGCATGTTGCCGGTCATGTGCTTCACAATCACGCCAATGGAATTCGACTCTTCGTCGAGGGCGGCGAGCAGTTGCTCGTCCGTCAACTGCCCCATCGCACGCTCCGCCAGGCCCTTGTAATAGCGGAGAATGCTTACCGAATCTTTCAAGTAAGAAGTGGTAAATGCCAGCGCCATGCCGCTATTTTCGCACCATACCGGCCCTCAATAAAATCTCCCCTTAAGGGCATGGGTTCGGTTGAAGGGTACGGGCTTCAGCCCGTACATCAAGCCACCATGATTGACGTTGGCTTTAGCCGCCGAGGGAATGCGCATCGCAACTTGCCAATTGCCGATCGGGATTCCAGTTCAAAGGGACAAAAAGAGAAAAGCCCTACCTCGAAGCATTACCCTGAAAGACATCGGCTTTCCCGTGGAGGATCATGCTTTTTCGTAATTCCCTATCCCGCCGCGGCTTTCTCGGCGCATCCGCCGCCGTAGCTGCGACAGCCGCACTCACCTCTCCTCGATCTGCCGCGGCCGATCCTGATTCGCCACCACAGGCTTCGGCGCCGCAGGCCATTGCAGCATTACCCGTTCTCTCCGGCGTCGCCCGCTCCTTTACCAATGCCGAGCGCCTGGCCCGCATTGATCGTGCTCAGCAACTCATGGCCGCAAAGAGAATCGACGCCATCGTCCTCGCCAACTCCACCACGTCCTCGGTTTACTTTGCCGACCTGCGCCTCGACGGCGGAGAGCGCCTATGGGCCTTGGTTATGCCCGCCAAGGCCAGGCCGTTTCTGGTCTGTCCCGCGTTTGAAGAAGGCCGCGCCCGCGAGCTGCTCCAATCCGGCCCCTTCGGCAAAGACGCCGACGTGCTGGTGTGGCAGGAAGACGAAAGCCCCTTTGCCGCTCTGGGCAAGGGCCTCGCCGATCGCGGCCTTACCAGCGCCACCGTTGGCCTCGACGAGAACATGAAGTTTGTCTTCGCGGAAGGCATTCGCGCCGCCAATCCGCATTTGACGATTGTTTCGGCCTCGCCCATCACCGCCGGCTGCCGCATGATCAAGGACGCGCACGAGATCGAGTGTCTTCGCCTCGCCTGCCGCGCCACGCTGCTGGTCTACCGCGCCGTTGCCCAGTCGCTTCAGCCCGGCATGACCACCGCGGACGTTCATTCCCTCATTGGGGCGGCCTACAAGCGCGTGGGATTCGACGGCGAAGCCAGCCTCAACATCGACGAGTTCACCGCCCTGCCGCACGGCTCTCGCCAGCAGCAAACTCTACGCGACGGCTCCATTCTCATGCTCGACGACGGCTGCGAAGTCGAGGGCTACACCTCCGATATCACGCGTACCTTCGTTCTCGGCAAGGCGACCGACAAGATGAAGCGCGTTTTCGACCTCGTCCACGCCGCGCAGGCCGCGGCAGTCAATACCGCTCGCACTGGCGTTCCAACAGCCAACGTAGACGCCGCTGCGCGCAAGGTCATCGTCGATGGCGGCTACGGCCCCGGCTATACGTACTTCTCGCATCGCCTGGGCCACGGCATCGGCATGGACATGCACGAGTGGCCCTACTTCGTGAAGAACAACATGTACGGCTACGACCTGAACCCGCGCCTCCAGGCCGGCAATCTGCTCAGCGACGAGCCAGGCATCTACATCCGCGGCGAGTTCGGCATCCGCCTTGAAGACGATCTGCTCATCACTGAAGCCGGCTCCGAGTTATTAACGCCCCAAAGCCCATCGCTCGAAGATCCATTCGGTAATATGGAATGACGCCGGCCATGTTCAGCAAAGAGCAGGCAAACGCCGCTAGAGCCCGCCGCGACGGGTTGATCCTGATGCTGCTTGGGAGCGTTGTGTTTGTGCTGCTGGGCGTAGCTCTTGAAAACTCAGCCGCCACGCCGTCGTCGGATTTCAGAGCCCTCTATTACCCGGCGCGAACTCTCATTTATAACTCTGACCCTTACCTTATAAGTCAGGTGAGCTCTGTCTATCAGGCAGACAGCGCTCACTTTCCCAGAGACGACTGGAAGGCCCGTGAAATTGCCACGTGCAACGTCTATCCGCCCACCGCATTCACGTTCATGCTTCCGTTCGCGATGCTTGCGTGGGTTCCGGCGCACATCCTTTGGCTTATCCTCACCATTGTCAGCATCCTTTTCGTGTCGTTTCTGATGGGTAATCTCGGAGCCAATTATGCGCCCCTCGTATCCGGCGCCTTGATCGCACTCTTTCTCGTCAACAGCGAATTGCTCGTTATCTCCAGCAACGCGGCCGGAATCGTTGTAAGCTTCTGCGTCATTGCGGTTCTCTGTTTTATGCGCAACCGGTTCGTCGCGGTCGGCATCGTGTGCCTGGCAATCAGCCTCACCATCAAGCCGCAGGAGACAGGCTTGGTGTGGCTCTACTTTCTGCTTGCCGGCGGCCTCTATCGCAAGCGCGCGCTGCAAACCCTCCTGGTGACAATTGCCATCGGCCTGCCGTCGCTCCTGTGGGTCTGGCACTTCTCGCCGCACTGGCTCGCGGAGTGGCATTCCAACCTGGCCGTATTCTCGGCGCGCGGCGGAATCAACGATCCCGGCCCTGCTTCCGCGGGCGGTCATGGCCTGGCTATGGTGATCAGCCTGCAGTCCATCCTCAGCGTCTTCCGCGACGACCCGCACTTCTACAACCTGGGCAGCTACATCGTCACTGCGCCGCTCGTTGTCATCTGGGCAATCGTCACTTTGCGAAGCCGCATCTCTCCATCAAAAGCGTGGCTCGCCCTGGCCTCCATCGCGGCCATCTCCATGCTGCCTGTCTACCACCGTCAGTACGACGCCAAACTGCTTCTGCTTACGATTCCAGCGTGCGTGATGCTCTGGGCTGAGGGCGGCGTACTCGGCAAATTTGCGTTGCTTGTGAATACCGCGGGATTCGTTCTAACCGGCGACCTGACCTGGGCAATTCTATTTGGCCTCATCGGCCACTTGCACCTCGCGGCTACAGGTTTCTCCGCGTGGCTTTCGACCGCGCTGCAGGTTTTCCCTGCGCCGCTGATGTTGCTGGTTATGGCAATCTTCTATTTGTGGATCTACGGGCGCGGAAGCTCCAGTTCTGCTCCAGTAGCCGAATCCGGGAGTTGAAGGCGTCCAGGGCGTTCCGAGCCAAAATGAGATAACAATATAGTTGGCAAAGTAGGCAGAGTTTTGAGGCGAGTCGGTTGCGGTAGGGTCGCGGGGTCAAGCCCGGTTACTTCTTGGGCATTGTTTTGTCCCAGCGCCAGCAGTAGAACCGGGAGTTGCAATCGCGGTAACGTACTAGACGCCTGAGCAGGATCAGTTGAATCACATCTTCAATTTTCAAGTTAGGCGGACGTAGATGGGACGAATAGCAGCCTGGGCAACGTGTCAACGGTTGAGTGTCCATATGCCTTGATCGTGGGTAGCGCAGACGGAGCCCTGATTCCCCAAGGCTCCGTCACTGCCAACGGAGAAGCAGTTTGCGCCGTTCAATGATGAACCAGGAATGCTTAAGAGTTTCTGAAGGTGGGCGAAACTGCGCAAAATCGGGCCGAGGGCAACTTTGGTTTTTCCGGTGGTCTGGAGATTACTTCGCCTGTCCACATGTGGCTGCCGTTCCAGCTAATGAGCAGTCGGCCACAAGTGCAATCTAAGTAACCGTTGGCGCGCATGATTCTCTCGATTTCGCTAAGTGCCCAGGCTAGGCCGCTTCCGCATATCACAACCATGCTGCCTGTTATCTTACCCCGCCATTGCGTCGAGTATATACTCCCGCAATTTTGTGCGCGGCTGGAAATCAGGGCAACCGTTAAAACCGAAATTCATTCCTGATCCACGCCCGGGCTTCATCTTCGTTGGGGAAGTCCTTCACAAGTTGATCTGGGTAAAGCCTGTTCGTCGATGCACTGGATCAAGTGAAGCGGTTTGCTAGAGCGTATTTAATAGACCTGCTTTGTGTCGGGGCACGACCGGGGTACCCTCCGGATCGCGTGCCGAAAAAGGCCGGAATGACGAGGGGTTTTAACCCCTGAGGGTTTGCGCCGAGCCGTGATGGTCATTTGTGAAACACGCTCTAGGCTTCCGGCGGGGTCTTCTTCTTACTCTCGCCACGGGTTCTCATCAAGAACCTCGTATCGCACCCTGCACATCTCCAGGGGAAGTAGCCCAAGAGAGGATAGACTCTCGTCTCCAGGAAGCCACGCCGTTCTGAGCGAATAAATACGCTATGGTTGCACTTCGGACACCGCATGACACTGCTCTTCTCAGGTGAAATCGTTGATGGCAAGAAGATACGAATGCAAATGCCACTGTAAATACTTTAGCGGTCTTCCCACTGACTAGTCACTTGCCCCCCCGTGGAGCTTCACGATGCAGGCAGAACCAGACCCAATGTCGCTGCCGTTTCTGCCGTGACTGGCAGGAACGTCGGAACACCAAGCTGGACAGCTTGCAGCGGAAAGAAGAGGTCGCTCTCTGAAACCCCAGCGGATTCTAGTGTGGTCTTGAGATCGGTGATTCTATCGAAGACCCAATGTCTCCCTGTCAGCCTGTCCGTACTTTCCATTGACGCGCAGACAACATCTATCGATGTGGACTCGCCGGGTAATCTTGAGAAAAGTAGTACGAACATCACCATGGTTAAGTAGCCTACACCTATTGGCAGCCGTGTGGGCTGGATAGTATGCAGGTTGTGCCATACAACCGCGGAGACGGCGATGATCTATCAGCATCCGAGCCTTGAAACGGTTCGGGAAATCGTGACCGAGCGAGAACGACCAGCAAGCAAGAAACAGGGACTCAGGCTGGTCCGTCACAATTCGCGTCGCAAGCCAGCAGCGTGAAGATTCAAACCTGTTGTAAGCTGCTGATTCTATGGTGGGCCCGGAGGGATTCGAACCCCCAACCAAGGGATTATGAGTCCCCTGCTCTAACCGTTGAGCTACAGGCCCGCTAAATAGAATCAATGAGTTACAGGAAGCTCTCCAGAGCGCAAGATTTCACTGTGCCTGAAAACATGGCTATCCTTCGCTGCCTGACGCTCTTAAAGTGCGCCGGTTAAGTTTCTCCAGCCGGTCGAAAGCCAGCTCCACCGCTTCACCTTCGTCGATGCGCATACTGCTTTGAAACCGTGACTCGAATGCCCCGCCGGTTTCCTGATTGTAAACGCACCGGCACCCGCTTCGCCCAGACTCGTCAGTCCGGCAACCGAGAGTGAGTGGAGCGCGAATTCGGCGGGCAAATGACTATTGCATTTTCGGCTACTGTTCGGTGAAGGTGTAGTCGACGTACTGCGACACTCCATTGATCACCGAGTACAGCCGGGCGTAGACCGTAACCCCTCTTGCCGGCAGTTTGGGCACGATGACGGAAGTGGCCATTGAAAGACTGGAGGCATACAGGCTGCTCGAACCCGGGCCGCTGGTGCCCAGCCAAAGCGCGTAGCCGGTCACCCCGGTGCCCGCTGTCCAGGTGAACATCACGCTGGAAGTTCCAAGGACGCTTCCGCTTCCGGGAGAAATCATGGTTGCCGGCGTGCCGCTTGCAGGAACGCCTTCGGTGTAGGTGTTGTCGACGTACTGGGTTCCTCCGCTGCCCTCCGAGAAGAGCCGGGCATAGACCTTGACTCCTTTCGCGGGCAGGCTGGGTACGGTGACGGAAGTGGCTGCGGAAAGAGGGGAGGCATAGAGGCTGCTCGATCCTGGGCCGCTGGTGCCCAGCCAGAGAGCGTAATTCGTGACCAGGGCGCCGGCTGTCCAATTGAACATAACGTCGGAAACGCCGAGAGCTGTGCCTTGCCCCGGAGAAATCATTGTCGCAGCGGTGCTCGAGGCTTCGGTATAGGTGTAGTCGTTGAACTGCCAGACTCCGCCGATCTCGTAGAAGAGCCGCGCGTAGATCGTCGCTCCCCTCGTTTGCAGCCCGGTCACGTTGGCGGAATTGGCTGTTGTAATGCCTGAGGCGAAGAGGTCGCTCGAGCCCGGCCCATTGAGGCCCACCCAGAGGTCGAAGTCGGTGGCGGCAGGCGTCCCAGGCGTCCATGTGAAGGTCACGCTGGTGTCGGTAAGCGCGCTGCCCGGCGCGGGGCTGGTGAGCGCGGCGGGTAAGGTAGTCTGTGCCAGGAAGGCAGTTGACTGCGCCATCAGATTGTGAGTGGGATTCAGCGCCAGAGTGGCGATCATCTTGTCGCTGCCGGTGGCCGAGGTGATGAGAAGGTTACTGAACGTAGCCGTGCCGGACAAAAAGCTTGCCGTTGTGGTTCCGCTCAGCAGCGCGGCGTTGTCGGTCATGGCCACGCTGCTGGTGACTGCGGTAGCCGCCGCGCCGCCTTCGGTTAGCGCAACAGCCGGTGCGGGCGAGATCGCCTGACCAATCAGCACAATCGCCGGCGGCTCGGTCGAGAAGGCCATCGCATAGTTCGTCTGCACCGCGCCCGCGTCCACGCACACCGTGCCACCCTCGTACGTTGAGTTGGTGCGCGCAAAGCCGCGCTGATCCGTGGTAACTCCAACGGGAATGTCGCCCACTGCGCCCGCGCAGATGGCCGCCGATCCCGGCTGCGGAAGCATGGTCTGCGTCGCGCCGCCGTAGTTGCCCAGCGCCGTCAGCTTAGGGTCGCCGCTCACCGCGTTGGTATTCGTGGTGCAGCCGTTGCAATCGTCTTCCGAGCCGTTGGTCAGATTGTTGAAGTAGACATTGCTGTCGGCGTTGGCGTGGGACCGATGCCGCCGTTCGCGCTATTGCCGCTGAAAGTGCTGTTCCTCACCGTCAATGTACCGCCATTTTCGATTGCGCCGCCGTAGCCGTTGCCGGGGGGGCCGCCGTATCCGCCGCTCGCGCCATTGCCGCTGAAGGTGCTGTCCGTCACCGTCAATGTGCCGCCATTGCAGATGCCGCCGCCGCCGCCGTCGCCACCGTTCCCTTGGCCGATGCCGCCGAAGCCGCCGCTTGAGCTATTGCCGCTGAAGGTGCTGTTCGTCACCGTCAATGTGCCGCCATTGTAGATGCCGCCGCCGCTGCCACCTCCGCCGTTGAAACCGATGTCTTGGGAGGCGTCACTGCCGCCGCCGCCGACTCCGCCGCCCGTGCTATTGCCGCTAAAGGTGCTGTTCGTCACCGTCAATGCGCCGCCATTGTAGATGCCGCCGCCGCTGCCGCTGCCGCCGCCTGCGTCACCATAGCCGCCGCCGCCGCTCGCGCCGTTGGCGCTGAAGGTGCTGTTGGCCACCGTCAGTGTGCCGCTGTTGTAGATGGCGCCACCGGAGCCGTTGCCGCCGTAGAGGCCGAACTCCGGTGGGCCGCCCGCGCTGGCGTTGCCTCCGGTCGCGCTATTGCCGGTGAAAGTGCTGTTGGTCACCGTCAATGTCCCGTTGTTGTAGATGCCGCCGCCGGAGCCGTTGCCGCCGTCGCCGTATGGGTCGTTCATCGTGGGGGTTCCACCATTAACGAGCGACAGCCCGGAGAGGAAGAGGGTGCCGCTGTTGATATTGATGATCTGATTCCCCGCGCCGTTGAGGCTGAGCAGATTCGCGCCCGGGCCCACGATATTCATGTTCGCGCTAATGGTCAGTGTGCCGCCGTTGGTGATGTTGTAGCTTCCGGGAGATTGAGCGCTCAGATTCAGCGAACTGGCGAAGTTGATGGTGGGCATCAGTGCCATGGTCACTGGGGTGAGCGTGGTCTGCGCAAGCGCATTGGCCGCCGTGACGGCGTCCCGCAGGCTGCAGGAGGTGACTTTGAGTGTCGGGTCAGTACAATTTGTCCCCAGGCCGGCCGGGTCATCGACCAGCGTGGTCACGGAATAGACAGGCCAGGCCAGGTTGGTCAGGCTGAAGCTGGCGCTCAGCGAACCCACTGTTGCGGTCACGCTGTAGCTGCCCGCCGTCGCGTTGGCCGTAGGCGTAACGGTGGCCGCGCCGGTCGAGTCGGTCGTGGCTACAATCGTTGCCGCGCCGTTGGAAAAGAGTGCGCCGGCGCCGCCGGAGGGCGCAGTAAAGGTGACCGGAACGCCCTGCAAGGGGTCGCCGCTCGTGTCCTTCACCACTGCCGCCAGTGGATTGGCAAAGGCCGCGGTCTCGTAGGCCGACTGCCCGGAGCCGCTGGAGACGGCGATGGAAGCCTGTGCCGCCGAATCGACTGTGAACGTCACCGCGTTGGAGGTCACGCCATCCAGGCTGGCGGTGATCGTGGCCGCGCCCGCCGCCTGGGCGGTTGCCAGTCCGAATGTGCCCATGGTGACGGCCGTGGTGTTGTTGGAGTTCCAGCTTACCAGCGAGGTCAGGTTCTGGGTCGAACCGCCGCTGTAGCTTCCCGTGGCCGTAAACTGCTGGCTTCCGCCTACGAAAGTGGCGAAGGAAGACGAAGGCGCGATTACAATCGAGTCGAGCTTAAAGCCTGTGCCTGTCAGGGAGATGCTCTGCTGAGCATACTCGGGAGGCGCCGCATTGAGCGCGTTATCGGTGAGCATCACGCTCTCGCTCAGCGGTCCGGCATTCTTGGGGGTGAATTCGACAGGCACATCGCACTCCTGCCCTGCGGTCAGACTGGTCGAGCCAGTGCAGGCGCTCGCGTCTCCACTGGCTTCGGAAAAGTCTGCTGGGTAGCTCAGCGCCGTCAGCGTCAGCGCCAAGTTGCCAATGTTTTGAATCTCCACCGTCTGTGTGCCGTCCGTAGTGTCGGTCGAACCCACGTCTGTGGCCGTCGGGAAATTCAACGGGGCAGGCTGCGAGCGCTGGATCTCCACAATGCGGCTGTTGTTGAAATCCGCAATGAACAGGTCGCCTGCCCCGTCAAACGTGATATCCCAGGGCTTGGACAGGGATGCGCCATTCACAGTTGGGTCGATGGCAGTGGGCGCACCACTGCCGGCTGGCACCTCCACCACGCGACCGTTGACCATATCCGCGATGAACAGATCGCCCGCGCCATCAACCGCCACGCCGGTGGGTTGATTCAGCCCCTCACCATTCACCGTGGGGTAGATGGCGGTCGCCGCACCGCCGCCGCCCGGCACCTCCACAACACGGTTGTTGCCGGTGTCCGCGATGAACAGATCGCCCGCTGCGTCAAATGCCACCCGGTAGGGACCAATCAGTGTTTTGCCATTCACCGTGGGGTCGATGACAATGGGCGCGCCGCCATCGGCCGGGATCTCCAGCACGCGGTTATTGGAGTTATCCGCGATGAAAAGATCGCCGGCGCCATCAATCGCCACGCCGCTGGGAAGATTCATTCCTTTCCCGTTTACTATGGGGTCGATGGCGATCGCCGCGCCCCCGCCGGCAGGCACCTCCACAACGCGGTTGTTGCCCAAATCCGCGATGAACAGATCGCCCGCGCCGTCCACCGCCACGCCATGGTTGTTGTAAATCGCTATGCCATTCGCCGTGGGGTCAATCACAGTGGCCGCACCCCCGCCGGCCGGCACTTCGACCACGCGGTTTTGGTCCCAAATCGATATGAACACATCTCCCGCCCCGTCGACCGCCACGCCTGTGGGATTAGAGATCTGTTCTCCATTCGCCGTGGGGGCGATGGCGGTCGCCACGCCGGGACCATAAGCGATCTGCGGCCCGCTTCCAACTCCATAAATCGGCACGCTGCCCAACACAGTTCCTGTGTTGTTGGTTTCAGAGAAGAATACGACTGCTCCCTCACGCAGTCCGGCGAACCTGGGCGTGAACGTCACGTTGACCGTGCAGCCGGTGGCCGAGGAGTAGTCCTGCGCCGCGCAGGTGCTTCCCGCCGCGTTGGCAAAGTCCAGGTTGGGTGCGCCCTTGGTGACCACCGCGATGCTGCCCACAGTGGTGCCGGCAGAGACGGAGAAGCTCAGCGTCTTCGCCGCGCTGGGCGACCCAATCGCCTGCGAGCCGAAGTTCTGGTTCGCCGCCGTGCCGGTGTAGCTGACTTGAGCCCACGCCGTCGAGGGCAGCAGCAGGGCGGCCAGAGTCAGCAGGAAAAGCGGAAGGCATACACCCAGGCAAGACCGCTTGCCCGAAACGAACTCCAAACTGTGGTTCATGGCAAACCTCACTGGGCGAGGCGGGACTCGGGCATCGCAGGCGAGCAAAACCAGGAAAGGCAATCGTTACTGGCTGGCGCGGGCAGACTGGCCTGATGGTCTGTGCTCCGCCGGGACGAACAGGCAGCGCAATCGGGGCTCCAGAACGCCCGCGCACCGCAACCGATGACGGCGGAAGAGTATTCCCAAAAATATGGCGGACGTTGTGTCCCCGATCACACCTCTTTTGGCTCCGATGCCTGAATGTTTCGAGTTCCAGGTGTATTGCCGGCGATTGCTCTCGAACGCGGAATTGGGCCGCATCGGAATCACTTGCAGGACGGGACAGAATTCGGCAACTTCCTTCGCAGCCCCTGGCCCTCATTGCAGGGCTCGGTTGCTGTCGCGGCAAAGGCGGTTCCCTCTTGTAGTAAAGTGGGCCAATGAAATCCGGCAAGGCTTTCAGTCCGATCACGATCCCTTTAGTCCGTGCTTCAGCCTTCTTCGCCTTCGTCGCACTTGCCGGCATACTTGTGGCGCAGCAGGCCGCTCCCGCGCAACATGCCGACTTCGTGCTGATTCTGAAGAAAGACCATCTGCTGGAGCTGCTGTCCGGAGACAAGATCATTCGCACTTACAAAGTGGCGCTTGGAAGCGGCGGACTGGCGGCCAAGGAGCGTGAGGGCGACGGCCGCACGCCGGAGGGCCACTACATCGTCGACGCGCGGAATAAGACGAGCGCCTATCATCGCGCGCTGCATATTTCCTATCCCAATGCGGAGGACCGGCAGCGCGCGGCCAGGCTCGGCGCTTCGCCGGGCGGCGCCATCATGATTCACGGCCTGCCCAATGGCAAAGGCTGGATTGGCCCGGCGCACCGGCTCTACGACTGGACGCTGGGCTGCGTCGCCGTCACCAACGACGAGATCGATGAGATTTGGAACCTGGTCCCGGTTGGCACGCCCGTCGAGATTCGTCCCTGAGCTTACCGGTTACATCCTCGCGCCGCCGCTCTGCGAAAATGGACATGTATGCTCTCGCTTCAAAATGCCGGCAAGCGGTTTGGGCCACGCGTGCTGTTCACTGAGGCCAACTGGCTCATTCGCGCACGAGAGAAAACCGCGCTGGTGGGCGCCAACGGCACCGGCAAATCGACGCTGATGAAGGTGCTTGCCGGCCTCGAATCGCTGGACTACGGCGGCCTTCAGCAAACGCGCGGCATGAGCATCGGCTATCTGCCGCAGGAGGGTCTGCGCCTGGCCGGGCGCAGCGTTTTCGAAGAATGCCTCACCGTCTTCGACGAACTTCGCGACATGGAACAGGAGATCGAGCGGCTCGCCGGCCAGCTTGCCGTGCTCGACCACGCGGGCGCGGAGTACGAATCTGCAGCTGAGCGCTTCTCCATGCTGCAGGAGCGTTTTCACGCCCTCGACGGCTACGCGCTCGATGCCCAGGTGGGCGGCGTGCTCACCGGCCTCGGCTTCGGCAAGGAAGACTGGGCTCGCCAGACAGACGAGTTCAGCGGCGGCTGGCAGATGCGCATTGCGCTGGCCAAACTGCTGCTGGCCAAACCAAATCTTCTGCTTCTCGACGAGCCCACCAACCATCTGGACCTTGAAACGCGCAACTGGCTGGAAGACTATCTCAAGAATTATCCCTTCGGCTACATCCTCATTTCGCACGATCGATATTTCCTCGACGTCACCATCGACCGCACCGTCGAGATATGGAACAAGCGCCTGAATATCTACCAGGGCAATTACACCAAGTACCTGAGCCAGAAGGACGAGCGCCGCACGCAGTTAGAGGCTGCATATCGCAATCAGCGCATCCAGATCGAGCACCTTGAAGCGTTTATCAACCGCTTCCGCGCTCAGGCCACGAAGGCTAAGCAAGTGCAAAGCCGCATTAAAGAGCTGGAAAAGATCGAACGCATTGAGATACCCGAAGAAGAGCCGGTGATTCACTTCAAATTTCCCCAGCCACCGCCTTCCGGGCGCACCGTGGTTGAAGCGGAAAACCTATCGAAGAGTTACGGCACCAAACAGGTGCTCAACAACGTCAACTTCACCATTGAGCGCGGTGACCGGGTGGCCCTCGTTGGCGTGAACGGCGCGGGGAAATCCACGCTCATTCGGCTGCTCACCGGCGATGAAACGCCAACGTCGGGCCGGGTCAAGCTCGGCCACAACGTGGTGAGCGAATATTTTGCGCAGGACCAGTACAAAGTGCTCAACGGCGACGCGCGCATGCTGGACGATATCAGCCGCGCCGCGCTCAAGGTTCCGGAACAGGCGCTGCGCTCGCTGCTGGGCTGCTTTCTTTTCTCGGGCGACGATGTCTTCAAGCCGCTCGGCGTGCTTTCCGGCGGAGAACGCAACCGCTACGCGCTGGCGCGGATTCTGGTTTCGCCTTCCAACTTCCTCCTTCTCGACGAGCCTACCAACCACCTGGACATGCGCGCCAAAGATGTGCTGCTGGAGGCCATCGCAGCATTCTCCGGCACGGTTGTCTTCGTTTCGCACGACCGCTATTTCATCGATCGCCTTGCCACGCGGGTGCTTGAAGTGGAAGGCGGCAAGGTTACCAGCCACGAAGGCAACTACGAAGACTATTTGCGCCGGAAAGAGGCGCAAGCCGCCGCCAAATCGGTCAGTCTGAGCGAAGGCGCGAAGAGCACGGCGGAATCGAAGGATCCGCGATTGTCTTCGTCTTCGCGCATTGGCGATAAGGTCGCCGTGGCTGCGGGCTCTGCGTCCACCACGATTGTCATCGAGGGCGGCTTCGATTCCGGGCCGAAAGAAAAGCCCCGGCGCCTGAACCCGATCAAGCAGAAGCAGATGGAAGACCGCTGCGCGTTTCTCGAAGAAGAGACGCCGCGAGTTGAAGCGGCGATTGCTCACACCGAGGAGCAACTGGGCGCTTATGTCTCCGCTGCGGAGACGGCGCGGCTGACGGCGCTGGCCGAAGATCTGCGCGCGCAGCTTGCGGCTCTGACGGCAGAGTGGGAAGAGCTGATGATGCAGTTGGACGGCCAGGGCACTGTGTCCTGAGGTGGTCTTTATAGCCCGTCATGCATAATCGAAGTACGATGGCCCTTTTGTGGAACCCCGAGAGCTGGTCGCAGCGGCTGGCCGAGTTGGAAGCGCAATCCGGCGACCTGAAAGAAGCTCCCCTGCGCCGCGATGTGCGATCGCTTGGCACGCTGCTGGGCGACGTTTTGCGCGAACAGGCGGGCGAGGATTTATTTGCCCACGTGGAAGCGCTGCGCCAGGGCACTATTCGCCGCCGCGACGCGGAAGCCCGCGGTCTCGACGAAGAAGCTGCGCTACAAGCTGCAACCGCGCTGGAGCTGGTGCACTCGTTGCCCATCGAGCGCGCCATCCTGCTCACCCGGGCCTTTGCATTCTACTTCGAACTCATCAACCTGGCCGAAACCAACCACCGCAAGCGCCGCCGCATCGCGCTCCGCCTCAGCGGGCAAGCCGGCCGCCAGCGCGGGTCCTTGGCAGGGACATTGTCCGAAATGCGGCGCGTGGGCATCAGCGCGGAAGAAGCTCTGGACTGGCTCAAGCAGGTGCTCATTGTGCCCGTATTTACTGCGCATCCCACTGAGGTGGCGCGCCGATCGGTAATGTTCAAACGGAGGCGTATCGGGGATTTCCTGGCCACGCTCGACCGCATTCCCGTCCCCGAGCAGGACCTGGCGCGGCTCGAGCAACTGGTGCTCGCTGAGATTACAAGCCTGTGGCAAACCGACGAGGTCCGTTCACGACGGCCTACTGTTTACGACGAGATCAAGATGGGGCTCGATTACTACGACGTCTCCATCTTTGAAACGCTTCCCAGCCTCTATCGCGAAATCTCCGAGGCGCTGCAAGCCTCCTACGGACTGGAAATCGACACACTGGCGTTGCCGCAGGTACTTCAATTCGGCTCCTGGATCGGCGGGGATCGCGACGGCAATCCCTTCGTGACGCCCCAGGTCACGCGCGATTCCATTCAACTCGCCCGCAGCCACTTGCTTCTGTATTACCAGCGCCAATTGCAGGAGATCATTGACCTGCTCACCACCAGCGCCCAGCAGCGGCCGGTGAGCGATGCGCTGCTTGCGCGGCTGCAGGCCTACGTTGCCCAGGTGCACACTCCTGAGGCCCAGGTCTTTGGAGAGCAGTATGAGTTCGAGTACTACCGCCGCTTCGTCATCTGTCTGAAGGCACGCGTCCAGCGGACCCTCGAATACGAGAGCCGGCCGCATTCCAGCCGCATCGGCGCATCGCTACCGGTGACCTCGTACACGCTTGCCCAGGGACAGGAGCAACTCGCCCAGGTTCTGCCGGCCTATTGTTCCGTTGAAGAATTCCTCGACGACCTCGACTCCCTGCGCGCCTCGCTGGCCGAAAACCGCGGCCTGCGCATCGCCCGCACGCTTATCGATCCACTCATCCTGCAGGTGCGCACCTTCGGCCTCCACCTGCACACGCTCGACATCCGCCAGCACGCACGCGTTCTGGCTGCCGCATTGCAGGAGGCCGTGGCCGACGCCATGGCGCCCAGCCTGCCCACCGGCCTGTCCGATGAATCCGCGAGCGTTCTTGAGACTTTTCGCGTGGTGGCTGAAGTGAAAGACGGCTGCTCCCCGGAAGCCATTCGCCAATACGTTATCAGCGGCGCTTCAACCGTTGAGGATGTTCTGACGGTGGTCCGTCTTGCCCGCCTCGGTGGCGTGCGCGTGGAAGGCTCAGGCCGCGATCCCGGTTTGATGCCCGTGCCGCTTTTCGAATCCATTGAAGACCTGCGCCACGCCCCAACCGTCTGCCGCGAACTGTGGAGCAGGCCGGATTACCGCAAGCTCATGGCGACCTGGGACAACTGGCAGGAAGTGATGCTTGGCTACTCCGATTCGAATAAAGATGGCGGTATGCTGACGTCGACCTGGGAAATCTTCCGCGCCCATCGCGATCTGCACGTTGTCGCGCGCGACGCCGGCCTCAAGCTGCGCCTCTTCCACGGCCGCGGCGGTACGGTGGGCCGTGGCGGAGGGCCAACGCATCGCGCTATCTTCGCCCAACCCATGGACTCCTTTGACGGCCAGTTGCGCATCACCGAGCAGGGCGAAGTGCTCAACTTCAAATATGCAGATGAAGTGCTGGCCGAGCGCAACCTCGAACTGATGATCGCGGCCTCGCTCGATGCGCTGGCACGGCCCAATGCGCGCGATCCCCAAGGGCACTTTACCGGCGTGCTCAAGCCGGAGTGGGAGGCGGCGCTTAATGAGCTTTCAGATATTAGCTTCGGCTTCTACCGGAAACACATTCTCGACGACCCGGATGTGCTGACTTACTTCGAGCAGTCCACGCCCGTGGGCGAGTTGGAGAACGCCAAGATCGGCTCGCGGCCCTCGCGGCGCAAGGCCTCTCCCAAGCTCACCGACCTGCGCGCCATTCCTTGGGTCTTCGGCTGGACGCAATCGCGCCTGCTGGTGCCGGCATGGTTCGGCGTGGGTTTTGCGCTGGAGGAGTATCTCGCCCGGCCGGGAACATCTTCCGGATCGAATCTGGCGCTGCTGCAAACCATGGCGCGCGAGTTTCCCCTCTTTATTGACCTCTTGCGCAATGTGGAAATGGCTCTCGGCAAGGTGGACCTCACCACCGCTCGGCTTTACTCCTCGCTGGTCTCCGACGCCAACCTGCGCGAGCGCATCTACGACCTGTTCGACGCCGAGTTCCACCGCACCGTGCGCGCGCTCTTAGCCGTCTTGCGCCAGACCGAGCTGCTGGAAAGGAACCAGGTGCTGGCCCACTCCATCCGGCTGCGCAACCCCTACGTCGATCCCATGCACCTCATCCAGGTAGACATGCTGCGCCGCAAGCGCGCTGGGGAAGACACGCCGGAAGTGAATCGCGCGATTGCCGCCACGATCAGCGGTATTTCCGCTGGGCTGCGCAATACCGGATGAAGCGGTCTCGCGATCGTCATTCTCCTTCTTTGGTGCAATGGTCCGTGCAAAGCTCAAGCAGGTCATTCTGCGTCGAGTAGGCGGCCAATCTCCCAGTGATGCCCAAACGGATCGACGACTCGTCCCAGGCGCCAGCCATGCTCGTCGTGTACCGGATAAACCTGGGACGCACCCGCCTTGATCGCCCTCGCGAACATCACATCCGGATCGGCGACCGTAAAGATGATGCGAACCGAAGAGCCGCGCAGCGACTCGGGGCTGAAATTGAAGTGCTCCGGCGATTCGTCGCCCACCCAGAACTCCGCGCCATCCACCGAGAGCCGTGCGATCACGCTCTCGCCAGGCTCGCCCAGGTGGTAGACTTCTTCGGCTCCGAATGCCGCCTTGTAGAACTCGACCGCCTGGGCGCTGTTGCGCACATTCAGCCACGGAACGATCGACGATGAAAAGGGAGCTGCCGGCGCATCGTTGCTCAATCAACCCTCCATTGCGGCACGCTTACCAATGCAAAGTCAGATGCACTGCGACATGCAGCGCCATTACCAGCCCTGTGGCCAGAATGCCCGCCGCCACCGGCCCTCTCTTTCGCCACAGCATCACGGTTGCGATGACAAAAGCCGCTTCCGGAATGGCCAGCACCGCGAGCCAGTATGCCCAGGGCGAATGTTCCAGCCCGGGGAACATGATGCCGGCGATGCGCAGAACGGCAAACGCGCACCCCACCAGCGCCAATGCAGACAGCATTCCCAATCCAACTCCAAGTACTTTTTTGCCCGTGTTGTTCATACCTGCCTCCTGATTAGATTTGTTTCTAAACCACCCTCGCCAGCCGCTGATTGCGTGGCGCAAAATCGCCGTCGTGCTTCCGATCGCCCAGAAGAGGGCTGCCCACTCACCCTCAATAAAGTCCAGTTCTCGCAGCATGGCCAGAGCCCAGTCACGGCTCTCCGCAGGCGCCAGGCGAAGTGCGAACCGGAGCAGCGCCCCCGCAAATTTACGCGGCGCGCCCATCAGCCTTGCACCGGATTTGGAGCAATCAGCCCCAACGCAACCTGGCCCAGGCTGCCGCCCGAATGCGCAGATGCGTGGGCTCGCGCATAGCGCAGACCATCCGGCGTAAACCGGTACATGTGCCGCGGAGGCTTGCCGGGTTCCGCGGCTTCCCACTCAGTCTCCAGCAGCTTGTGCCCTGCAAGGCGCATCAAGATCGGATAGAGAGTGCCTGACTTAAGCCCGGTGATCCGGCTAAGGTCGTAACCGTACTTCCACTCCTCCGCCTGCTCGAGAAAAGCGTCCAGAACCAGGAGTGTTTGGGGTGATAATCGCAGCTTCATTCATAAACTCTACATATATAGAGTTGAGTTGTCAAACACTCATTTCAGGTCATCGTTTTAAATGGGGAATAGCGCCGGGCGGGTTCTCCGCGCCACTTCGCTGCACAAAACAAGCGAGTTCTTCCCCGCCTTTCTTGCGCATGCTCTTGCCATACCCGCGCTTCCGGTCTAGGCTATTGGGTATGCGTCGATGTTGCTAACGCCGTCCTGGTGAGAAGCTCCAACGCAGACGTGCGCCTTGATCGCGCGAATCATCCCGCTCTTTGAGCTCCACCGCATCCCTAACATTCTTTCCAACTCAATAGCCGGGGCCCAGGCGCCCCCAAACCCAAGTGCATCCGAAGAGGAGATCGTCATGGCGCGCATAGCCGCAGATGTAACTGAAATCATTGGCCGCACCCCGCTGGTACGGCTCAACCGCGTGGCGGCTGGCCTGCCCGGCACCGTCGTCGCAAAACTGGAGAGCCAGAACCCGCTCTCAAGCGTCAAGGACCGCATCGGCCTGGCCCTTATCGATGCAGCCGAGAAGGCCGGCAAGATTACGCCCGGCGAGACTGTTCTGATCGAGCCCACCAGCGGCAACACGGGCATCGCCCTGGCCTTCATCGCCGCCGCCAAGGGCTACCATCTCATCCTCACCATGCCGGAAACCATGAGCCTTGAGCGCCGCACGGTGCTGCTCGCGTTCGGCGCTGAAATCGTGCTCACCCCTGGCCCCAACGGCATGAAGGGCGCCATCGCCAAGGCGAATGAGATTCTCGCCAAGACGCCAAACGGCGTAATCCTGCAGCAGTTCGACAACCCGGCCAACCCGGCAATCCACTACGCCACCACCGGCCCGGAGATCTGGAACGATACCGACGGCAAGGTGGATATCCTCGTTTCAGGCGTGGGCACAGGCGGCACCATTACCGGCGTGGCCAAGTACATCAAAGAACGCAAACCGGAGTTCAAGGCCATCGCTGTTGAGCCGGTTGACAGTCCGGTGCTCTCCGGCGGCAAGCCCGGCCCGCACAAGATTCAGGGCATCGGCGCCGGCTTCGTCCCCAGCGTGCTCGACACCAGCCTGATCGACGAAATCATCCAGGTCACGAATGACGAGTCCATCGCCGCCGCCCGGCAGCTCCCGCTCGAGGAAGGGTTGTTTGTGGGCATCTCCTCCGGAGCGGCGATATCGGCCGCGCTCAAAGTTGCCGCCCGCCCGGAGAATGAAGGCAAGCTCATTGTCGTTGTCCTGCCTGACTTCGGCGAGCGCTATCTGTCCAGCATTCTGTTCGAATCGCTGCGCCAGAAAGCGCTTGCGTTGCCCACCGAAGCGATTCTGGTGTAAGCGCGACAGCCACAGATACTGAGTGGAAAACCTTAAACCTTTCCGGCTATCAGCTAACGGCTAACGGCTGAAAGCTGATAGCTGAAAGCTGAAAGCCAACGGCATTTCCTTGGGTCCATTGCCATGTTCGACCGCATCCGCGAAGACATCAATTCGGTACTGGAACGCGACCCCGCTGCCCGCTCGCGGCTGGAGGTCTTGCTCTGCTATCCGGGCCTCTGGGCGGTGTGGTACCATCGCGCCGCACATGTTCTCTGGCGAGCCAGGTTGCGTCTGCCGGCGCGCGTCCTTTCGCAGATCGCCCGCTTCTTCACCGGCGTCGACATTCACCCCGGCGCGCTGCTGGGCCGGCGGCTGTTCATCGACCATGCAACCGGAGTCGTGATCGGCGAAACCGCCATCGTGGGCAGCGATGTGACCATCTATCAAGGAGTTACGCTGGGCGGAACCGGCAAGGGCCACGGCAAGCGCCACCCCACCATTTGTGACGGCGTTTTCATCGGCAACAACTCCAACGTTCTGGGCAACATCACGGTCGGCCAAAACTCGCGTGTCGGCGCAGGCTCGGTAGTGCTTTCCGATGTGCCCCCCAACTCCACAGTTGTCGGCGTCCCCGCCCACATCGTTTACCGCAACGGCCTGCGCGTTCTCATCACCGACCCCCACGATGTAAAAGACCCTCTCTCCGACGCGCTCATCGCGCTTTCGGCCCGGGTTGAGGAGCTCGAAGATCGCCTCTGCGTGGAGGGCTCGCCGCCGCCTCATGTCACCGAGCCGTTTGCCGCCGAAGAAGCCGAGCGCGAAGCCTATCGCAAGGAGCTTGAGCGGCTGAGCGAGTACGTGTCCATGGGTGAAGGGATTTAGCCTGAGCCGGCCAGATGCGTCGATCCTGCACATTTTCTGGAACTGAAACCTAAACAGCTTTTGCCCGAGAGCTGTTGAGGC
>JBEKFD010000144.1:0-12734 GCA_050013495.1 Occallatibacter sp.
GCAAGGTCTACATGGTGCGCGTCAGTTATGACCAGAAGCCTTACCGGCGCGCTCTGATGGAGGCGTTTGGCGCCAGCGTGACGGCCAGCCCCAGCATTGAGACCGAGAGCGGCCGCGCGATTCTAGCGCAGTATCCGGAAACGAACGGGTCGCTGGGGATTGCGATTTCAGAGGCCGTGGAAGTGGCGGCGAAGGATCCGAATACCAAGTACGCGCTGGGCAGCGTCCTGAACCACGTGCTGCTCCACCAGACGGTGATCGGTCTGGAAGCGATGGAACAGATGGCGCTGGCCGACGCTGAGCCGGACGTGATTGTGGGCTGTACGGGCGGCGGGTCGAACTTTGCCGGCCTGGTGTTTCCTTACCTGGGAAGAAAGATCAAGGGGCAGACCCATGCGCGCGTTGTGGCTGTGGAGCCAGCCGCGTGCCCGAGCATAACCAAGGGCCATTTTGCATACGACTTTGGCGACACGGGGCACCTCACTCCGCTGGTCAAGATGCATACGCTGGGCTCCACCTTCATTCCGCCGGGCATTCACGCCGGCGGGCTGCGCTATCACGGCATGGCGCCGCTGGTTTCGCACGTGCGCGATCTGGGGCTGATTGAGGCAACCAGCGTGCAGCAACTGGATGCGTTTGCGGCGGGAATCCAGTTCGCGCGCGCAGAAGGGATTATTCCCGCGCCGGAGGCGAATCACGCTGTGGCCGGAGCCATCGCCGAAGCGCTAAAGTGCAAGGAAGAAGGCAAGGAGCGCACAATTCTATTCAACCTTTGCGGCCATGGCCACTTCGACATGCAGTCGTATATCAATTACCAGGCAGGTCTGCTGGAGAACTACGAGTATCCGGCGGAAGAGATTGCGATGGCGTTGGCCGGGTTGCCGGCGGTGGGGTAAAAACAGGGAACAGGGATTAGGGATCAGGGAAATAAAAGACGCCCATGCCGGGGAGTGCGGCGTGGGCGTCAGTTTCTTGCTGACTCGCTGACCTGCTGACTCGCTCGTGTTGTTAGCCGTTCAGCTGCTCCTGCAGCTTATTCAGCGTGCGGTGCAGGTCCTTGTCGGCGCGGCGCAACTCGTCGATTTTGGCGATCGAGTGCATTACCGTGGTGTGATGCTTGTTGCCGAACTGGCGGCCGATTTCAGGCAGGCTGGCTTCGGTCATCTGTTTGGCAAGGTACATGGCAATCTGCCGCGGCACCACAACGTTGCGCGAGTTGTTCTTCTGCTTGAGGTCGGCGACCCGCATGCCGAACTGCTCGGCCACTGCTCGCTGAATGGCCTCAATGGTGATCTTGCGCACCTGCATGTCAATGAACTGCTTCAGGCATTGCTGCGTTGAGGCCAGCGTGATCTCCATGCGGTTGAGCTGGCACCAGGCGATCAAGCGCACAAGCGCGCCTTCAAGCTCGCGCACGTTGGTGCGGACATTCGATGCGACGAACAGCGCGACGTCAGTGGGGAGCTGCACCTGCTCGCTCTCTGCCTTCTTCTGAAGAATGGCAACCTTGGTTTCAAGATCGGGTGGCTGAATGTCGGCAATCAGGCCCCACTCGAAGCGCGAGCGCAGGCGGTCTTCAATTTCCGTCAGTTCTTTGGGCGGACGATCGGAGGCAATCACGATCTGCTTCATGCTTTCATGCAGAGCGTTGAAGGTATGGAAGAACTCTTCCTGCGTGCGCTCCTTCTGGGCGATGAATTGAATGTCGTCGATGAGCAGCACGTCCACGGTGCGGAAGCGGTCGCGGAAGCTCGTCATGCGATCGTTGCGGATGGACGTGATCATCTCGTTGGTGAACTTTTCCGCGGAGACATAGGAGATGCTGGCCATTGGCTGGCGGCGTTTCACTTCATGTCCGATGGCATGCATCAGATGCGTCTTGCCCATGCCCACGCCACCATAGAGGAAGAGCGGATTGTAGGCGCGCGAGGGCCGTTCAGCCACGGCCAGCGCAGCGGCGCGGGCAAACTGGTTGCCGTTGCCGATGACAAACGCGTCGAAGGTGTAGCGCTGGTTGAGTTGCGCGGCCGTCGACCAGTCGAAGCGCTCCTGCTGCGGGTTGCGCGCGGGCATTGGCGGCGGCGCGGTTGGAGCATGGGCGGGCACGGGACCGAAGCCGCCATCGCGGCGCTGCGGAGGAATCGACGGGTCTTCCTCGGCGGTCACGAAACTGACATCGTCGAACTCCAGCGACTGCAGGTCGATGGCTTCCTGAATCAGGTCGCCATACTTGTCGCCGATATGCTGGAACTCGGGCGAGGGCACACGTACATAGAGCGTGCGGCCGGCGGCGTGGCTGTAGCGTGTGGGTTTGAGCCAGGTCTCGAAAGACTGTCGGATGACCTTCTTTTCGAGGGCTGAGAGGATCTGAATCCAGGGATTGAGAACTGGAGCCGTAGAGGTTGCAAATGCCATCGATCGAATCCTTGCCTGCGTCGCCTATTTTACAGCCCGGAAGGGTTCATCCACGCGACTTGGACAATAGCTCCCCGTTGGCGCAGAGCGCTTTGCTTTGCGTCCAACTGCTGCCGACCGGGTGCCTGGTTGCCGCTGGTCTGCCCCTGAAACAACGAGCCGGGGCCGTGGATAAATACCTTCCGTGGGACGCTTGGAGACTTTTCTTGAACGGTCCCGATAGTAGCACATTTGACGACCATTGCAATGCCTCATTCACACAACTTTTTGTGGCCGCGAATAGTTGCACCAATGGTGGTGAAACCGGGCGCACAGGCCCCTTGTAACGGTCTCCAGGCCCGCCAAAAAGATCACCAGAGTCACAGCGGAAAGCAGCGAATCCAGGGTATCGGGTTGAAATGCCATTTGTCCATGAGGATGCTTTATCGGGTGGCGGACAAAGGGTCAACGCTTTGGCGGTCGAAGCGCATGCGGCCGCTTGACAAGCTTTCAATGAAACCCTACTCTACGAATACCCGCTGCAAAGACGCATGAGCTTTTCTTTCGGCAGGAAAAGGATTTGAATGGCCCACATGTTCACCACCGCTTGCTGTTTGTGCCGCTGCTGTCAGGGCTGTGGTGCGCGGGCGTGTTCTCAGGGCTAGATTCAAGGCGAACGAATCGGACCCCCAGACGACCCACCCGCGAGAGAGCGTGGTGGGTTTCGAGTTATAGGGACTAAGGGACGAGGGACATAGGGACCAATTCTGGGACAAGCCTAAGCTGGCGTCGTTTCTAGTCCCTCAGTCCCTAGTCCCTCAGTCCCTGCTTTCAAGCACCGGTGGCGAAGTGGCTAACGCGCAGGTCTGCAAAACCTGTATACGCGGGTTCAATCCCCGCCCGGTGCTCCAATTTTCAAGGCGGAAAAACAAAGGGCCTCAAACTCCAGGCAGGAGATTGAGGCCCTTTCCTATTGCCCATTTCCCGCGCGGAGAGTCGCAGGCTGAAGGCAAATCAGAGCGCGATCATTGGCCGCGGCAGCCGCGTTCTTGCGCGATCCAGAAAAATTCTCATGTGCAGCGCCTCTGAACGCTGCACGGCCACCAGCCGCATCTGCCTGCGGATATGGTCCACATCTTCCAGCACCGACACCTGCGCCTCGTCGAATTCAGCGTCCCGCTCCAGCCGGGCAATCCGGTCTTCCACCGTGCGGCGAAACCTCGGACTGATCTCAAACCCATCATTGGCGGCACAATTGGTGATCACGGTTTGCACCTCGAAGCTGGATTCTTAGAGGCCGAAAAATAATTCTTCCCAAGCCTCATGTTCTTTCTGCTTGTGCCGATACTAGAGAAGAGTCATAAGCAGCGCCAGATTACGGTTGAGCAAGCCGTACGTAACCAACTGTCCGAATACGGGACAGTACCGGAGAGTCCCCTCGGTCGCCCTTCAGGCACGGAACGCTACTGGACGAATGCAACCCCCAGCACCATCTGCGTTCCACCATCCAGGTGAACGTTCTGCTTCACGGCGGAGAATGTCCCGGAGATCCTCCCGCTGGCATCGCTGGCGAGCATTACACCTGGTACGCCAGTGGCCTGGGCCCGCTCTGTGCCGGTGACGATCGCGAACCCATCGCTGCGCGTGTCGGTGCCAGCGGAGGGCTGACTGGAGCTCTGGGGAGCCTGCATCCCATAATCCGTCACCGAACCCGGACGCTGGGTTAGCGAATCCGTAACCACGATCTTACCGTTGCTGGTGCTCAAGCCTCCCGAACCGCCATTGCCAAGGCCTCCGCCCTTGTCGCCCCCCATTACTTGGGTCGCGTCACCCATGACGCCGCCGCCTATATTGTTCTGACTGCGCAGCAAGTCAGCCGTGGACGTGCTGGGAGGGGGCGTCACCCTCTGAATCTCCGCGCGGATCGCCAGGCTCCCGCCGCCCTTCAACACCGCGCGGTCCAACTGAACTGTCACCTGCGCGTTTTCGCGGCCCTTTCCATGGGGCACCACCGATGTCAAATGGCCCATGATCTTTGTCCCTTTGGGGATTTCCGTTCCGTCCTCGATCTTCGTCTTCGCCAGCGTTCTCAACTCCACCGGATCACCGAGCTTTGCGGACTTCGAATCCAAGTTGCCCATCAGTTGCACGTAGAACGCATGCAGCTCCCGCGTCCTGGAAGGAGCGCCACGCCGGCCGATGTCCCCGCCAGCCCCCGCAATACCCGATGGATTCGCGGAAATCCCCGAGGCATTGGCCATGGTGTTCTGCGCAGCAGCTACCTCTGCCTGTTGCGACTCCACGGGGAGGGTTGCAAGCGTCACCAGGATCACTGCAAGCAAGCCGGCAGGTTTCATGGAAATGACCTCGATTTTCTGTCGTTCCTCCGCGGCGGCCGATCATGCGGAGGCCGTGACTCATGCTTTGATGCCAGGGAAGTGCAATGGCTGTACCGAATTCTATGCCTTGAACTGCATTTAGATAAGTCCCCAGGCCAAAAAATTCATGGACGGCCCGGAAACACCCGTTGGCCCTCCGGGCGCGCTTTTTCCCGGCCCATGCGGAAATCTCTCAAATGACTTGTGTTTTATGTTGTCCGGTACAGCTGCAACCGAGCACCGGTCGGCTTTTCTGCTTTAGTTTTGTGGCGGAATCGCGAAGTAGCCCTTGCGTACCTGCACCTTCATTCCGTCCTTGCACTCTACCGTCACATGCCGGAATGTCCCATCCAGCTTGATGTTCGACGGCGTATAGGTGGCCACGTATTGGGTGCGCAGTTCGTCTTCAATCTGCTGGAAGGCGTCTTCCAGCTTCTTGCCATTATTCCCCACGTCGATCAGCCGCCCGCCCGTTTCTTCGGTAAGCTTCTTCATGGCCGAGTAGCCGCTATATCCGAAGCCCCCATAGAAGCCGCGGTCGGCAATCAGAATCGTGTAAACAATCACATTCGATTTCTGCGCCGCCGAAATCGCCTCCTGAATCCGATGGTTGCTGCCTTCATCTTCGCCGTCGGTCAGCAAGATCATGGCCTTGCGCCCCGACTCCTGGTTCATTTTTTCATTTGAGGCAAGGTACACCGCGTCGTAAAGCACTGTCCCCTTGGGCGCGCCGATGGACGGAATCGTGCCCCCGCCGGCTCCTGGAATTCCGCCGCCTCCGCCACCCGCGGTATTGATCTGCGCCTTATCCAGGGCGTGCGAAAGCATCCGCGCGCTGTTGGTGTAGTCCTGCAGCAGGTCCACGTTCACATCGAAGGAAAGCACAAACGCTTCGTCCTTTTTCTGCAACACCCGCTCCAGAAACTCGCCGCCCACTTGCTGCTCAAGCGGCAGAACCCGGTACTGGCTGCCCGAGGTGTCCAGCAGAATGCCCAGCGTGAGCGGCTGGTGCGTCTCGGCCACAAAGGTCTTCAGCTTCTGCGGGGTTTTATCCTCGGACACGGTGCAGTCGTCTTTAGTCAGGTGCGGAACCAGGTTGCCCTGCTTGTCTTTCACGGTGAAAAACATGTCCACCAGGTTCACCTGCAGCTTGAACGTGGCCACCGAATCGCCGTCTTCCGACTGCGCCGGCGCAGTGCTCACCGGCGGCGCGTCCGGCGAAGGCGCAAGTTGAGCCCAGCCTCGGCCGGACAATGCCGACAGGCCGAACAACAACGCGGCTATTCCCAACCAACTGCGCATTCTGGTCCGTTAGACGAAAAGCTGACTCCGAAGAAAGCATACCTGAACGGATTCATATGCTTGCCCAAAAAGCAAGCCCTGAGGCTCTCGCTTCAGGGCTTGCGGGATACATGCTCGCCTACGAGCGTACGGAATACATCAACTCTCCCCGCATTCGCTATGAATGTCAAACACTAATCGCGCTCTGATCCAGGCAAACCTGCACAGCGCTGGTGCGTCTGATAGTCTGACGGTTGCATCCAAGCATTTGACGAGTTAGAGCCCTCCGCGCGCTTTCTTGGGACCGCTCACCGGTCTTAGAATAAGGACTGTCGGCTTCTCGGCTGGATGTGCATTTGGGGAGGACAAGATTCCTGTGAAGTTTGGTTTTACGGCAATGGCGCTCGCGTCGCTTCTCGGTTTCAATCTGTACCTGAGCCCGGCGGCTCTGGCCCAGCAGCAAAACCCCGTCCCCGATGCCCCTGCGCCCCAGGCGCCCAAGCCCTTTTCCGACGTCAACGGCCCCATTACCCCCGGCCTCGGCGCGGGCAAGGAATCTTCCGCCTCCACCTCGACCACGGACAGTCCCTCCCAGACCGCCGAGCCTGGAAGCCAGGCGCCTAGCTCCGAAGGCAAAGACACCGTCCAAGCCGCTCCGCCGGAATTGCTGAGCGCCGCGGATACCGCGACCAAGCTGGTCATCAATACCACCTACGTCGAGGTACCCGTCACCGTCAAAGACAACAAAGGCAAGCTGGTTGCCGGCCTCACCTGGCGCGATTTCAAGGTCTACGAGAACAATACCCGTGAGCCCATCAGGATCTTTACCGTCGATCCGACCCCGCTTTCTGTTGCTTTTGTCATTGACCAGAGCATGACCACCGACGTGATGGAGAAGGTGAACAACTCCCTTGACGCCATTCAAGGCGCGCTCGCTCCCTACGACGAACTGGCGGTTTACTCCTACAGCAACGGCGCGCAAGACCGCTCGCACGGCTTTACCGGCGCTCAAAGCACGCGCGCCCCGTTTGTGCTGGCCATGGCCAAGTCCGCCGGAACCGACATGCAGGTGCCCATCAACAGCGGCCCCCTGGCCGGTTGCCCAATTACCCAGAACGGCAGTTGCGTGGACCCCAACATCCAGCCCGGATTCTCCGCGGGCGGCGGCGGCAGCGGCAATGTCCAGCTCATCCCCAAGGAGATTCACACCCTGAACGATGCCATTCTGGCCGCCGCCAAGGAGCTGTCCTCGCGCCCCAAGGGCCGCCGCCGTGTTATCTACGTCATCTCCGACGGCAAGGAATACGGCAGCAAGGCGAGCCTTAAAGAGGTCGTCCGCTTTCTGCAGACGAATAACATCACCGTCTATGGCACGCTGGTTGGTTCCTCGGCCGCGTGGGGCGAAGGCTACCTGAGCAGGTTCCACCTGCCCTTCACCATGTACGACAACATTCTGTACAAGTACATTGCGGCCACCGGCGGCCAGGCCGACTCCGAGCGCAATCTCAACGGTATCGAGAAGAGCTACGCGGACATCGCCAAGGACGCGCGCAACCAGTACACCCTGGTCTACGCCAGCCACGAGTCGCCCTACGACAGCAAGTACCGCAAGATCGATGTGCGCGTCGAACGACCCGGACTCGAAGTGACCGCCAAACAAGGCTACTACCCTTCGGCGCTGATGTCCCGCTAGGCGTGAATTCCCCCGGAACCGCCGGCCTCGGCCTGCTCTCCGCCGCATCCTGGGGCGGCTCCGACTTCATCGGCGGGCTGGGCGCGCGCCGCGCTCCCGTCCTGCTGATCGTCGCCTCCGGCCATATCGCTTCCCTGCTGGTTCTGCTTGCCACTTGTCTGGGCGCTCACCTTGCCCTCCCCGGCAGCCACGACCTGCTCTTCTCCGCCCTCGGCGGATTCGAAGGCGCCATCGCCCTGGCTCTGTTTTATCGCGCGCTGGCCATGGGCGCCATGGGTCTCACCGCTGCCCTCACCGGACTGCTCACCGCCCTGGTCCCGGTCCTCTTCTCGCTTTTTCACGACGGCCTGCCCACACGGGTGACCGCCGTCGGCCTCGCCATGGGCTTGGCTGCCATTTGGCTAATCACCCACACGCCCGCCGCCAAAGGAACTGGCGCGGCCCTCACTCCTCCTGCGGCGCTGATGCTGGGTGCATTGGCCGGCCTGGGCTTCGGCACTCAGTTGATCCTGTTCAAATTCGCGTCCGGCGGCGGCATTCTCTGGATCATGACCTCGGCCCGCGCCGCCGGCGTCGCCGCCATGCTGCTGGTGCTCCTGGTCATGCCCCCAAAAGCCGCCTGGAGGGGCTTTTGGCTCTTCGGCATCCTGGCCGGCTCGCTGGACACCATCGGCAATCTGTTTTATATCCAGACCACCCGCATCGGCAGGCTCGACGTGGCGGCAATGATCTGCTCGCTCTACCCCGCCGGAACCATCCTGCTGGCTGCTCTGGTTCTGCGCGAGTGGCCCACGCGACGCCAGTTCGCCGGCATCGCACTGGCCCTCGCCGCCGTAGCGCTGCTCAGCGTCTAGCGAGGATCATGATGCAGGCGGAATCCAACCCGGCCCCTGCGGCGGGCGCCTGAGCGCGGGCCAATCGGAGAACGCCACAACGAACAACACAATAATTCCCACGATCGGGACCAGCATCAGAAGGCTCAACGCAGGTGAAAAGCCCGCCTTCTTGAATATCTGCCAATACGGTACAACGGAAACGAGCACGACCGGGATGGACACTACGAATAGAACAAGCAGGTGCCACGGTTGCAACAAGTCTCCCATGTCGGACTCTCCTTTTACCTTCATCCGCTTCGTTGCGAACGAAACAGGTCAATTCTGGAAAACTCCAGGCAAGAATCTTTTTTCTGGTTTTCCGATTGCGGGGATTATACCCGATTGGGAACTTCCAACCGCCAAATGGCCTGTGCGAAGGCACAGGCCATTTGGGATATCCAGAATTCGAGTCCATTGGATTCAAGTCCCCGACGGTCGCCAAGGATCGAGCCCTGCTGCGAAAACTTTCCGTTTCTAGCTCTGTTTCGTCTCGGTCGAGTTCGGAGCAGCGGGGGGCGGGACCACGCTTTGCTGCGCAACCGGAGAAGCCGGACTGGGGTCCGTAACCCCTTTAATGCCTTCCTTGAAGCCCTTCAATCCCTCGCCCAGCCCTTTGCCCAGTTCCGGCAAACGCTTGGCGCCAAACAATATGAAACAAAGCACCGCCAGCACTATCAGGTGCCAAGGCTGAAGTAGATCTCCCATTTTATCCTCCGCGCGCCAGGCAGTCCCGACACGCAATCTCAAATGCAATTGTCGCACAAAGGCGGTGTTCGTGGAGTGAGCCAGATCACCAAAGTCGTTCAGACTACGCCCCACCGCCGGTGGCGGGGGGTCAATTTACTTGCGCCGGCTTCCCCAGCCGTTCCGTCACCATGGCGAAAAAGGCGCGCAGGTCTTCCTCCTCGCCCACCGTCAGCCGCCGGTAGACCTTCATCAGCGGAAACAGCCGGGATCCGCGCACATCCACCGCCGGAACAGCGACCATGCCGCCTGGATACTGGGTCATCTCCCAGCCGCCCGCGTAGCGCCGCCGCAGCACTTCGCCCAGGTAGCTGCCCCACAGCCGCGCCTCGAAGTCCACATCGAGTTCCGGACTCTCCCCCACCAGCACCAGAATGTCGTCCAGCGCGTCGATCGATTCCGCCGTAAAATCCAGCTTCTGCTTGAATTCGCGCCGGGCAAACTCCGCCGCCGCCTGCGCGTACCCCTCCATCATGCTTCCCAAATCGGGATACGTGGCCGATTCCAGCCGCTTTCGGACTTCGCCGTTGTTCGACATCCCGTCTCCAGAGTAAACCCCAGCCGCCTGACCCGGCACGTTACGAATATGGAACCGCAGCCCACCTTTGTGGCAGACTGGATGAGGGCCTGTCAGCGCCACATGGTTCATCGCGAAGAACAGGCTGTACGTTGTGGAGGGTTCCCCGTTGAAGATAGTCAAGTTTCTCGTACTTGCTGCTCTCGTGGCCATTGGCGCCGCGACCGCCCGCTCCGCCAGCCGCGAAATCTATCCCGATCCCGGCCAGGCCAATGCCGACCTGGCCGCCGCCCTCAAGACCGCCGCTCAAACTCACAAGCGCGTGCTGCTCGACTTCGGCGGCAACTGGTGCGGCGACTGCCAGGTGCTGGACATCTACTTCCACAACGCTCAGAACCTGCCCATCCTCGATTCCAACTTCGTCCTGGTCCACGTCAACATCGGCCACATGGACACCAATCTCGACATCGCCAGCCTGTACCAGGTCCCGCTCGACAGGGGCGTCCCCGCGCTGGCCGTCCTCAGCGACAAAGGCAAGCTCCTCTACAGCCAGAAGGGTGGCGAATTCGAAGCCATGCGCCGCATGGAGTCCGCCGCCGTCACCAGTTTTCTGGTGCAATGGAAGCCCGCCAAGGAAGGCTGCTCCGCCGTCATGGTCAACTGCTAAGTCTGGTGCGAGGCCGAGCCAGCCGAGCCAACCTATACGACCAGCTTATCCAGCGCTGAGCCATGGACAATTCCGTTCAGTCGCTGGTACATCAACAGCGCTTGAGCTTCCGTCATCCCAGCGATCAGATCAACGACAACTCTCCGTATTGCACTCGCGTCATTTTCGGACTTGGACAGTTGTTCACGATAATAGGTTGGAAGTAATCTGGATGGTGACCGGCGAGTCTCTTGGAGAAAGACATGGAACAAATATCGAATAATCTGCCGATTGGCATGTTGCTGAACAGCAAGGCCAGGCGCCTCAATGACGTAATACCAAGTCAATTGTTTGAGAATAGCGATTTGCTGTCTGAGTTGCGGATCGACATCAACAGTCTTGCAACCGGCTCCCGGGTCGGCTAAACGCAGGCCATTTATGTAGCGTCCAACGAGTAGACTCGTGAACGTCCGCAACCGGGCACGGTCATTGCGGGTGCCATCGTACGGACCCGTGAGCTTAAAGTGAGTGAACATCAGCTCCGCAAAGATTCCATCGAGGTCCGAATCTGAAGTGTCTTTGAAATCCTCAACCTTGGATTTTTTGGATGACAAGTACTCCAGGAATCGCTGGCGCTCAGCCGACGATCTCGCCCCTAGTCCGGGGGGAAGCAAGAGGTGCAAAGGAATCAATCCGGCGCGGTAAAAGTCTTCCACATCGTGAATGGCATAAGTTAGATCGTCTGCCCAATCCATCAGTTCAGCTTCCGCTGAACGAACGTAAGGGCCCACGCCTTTTTCCCTGACGGCTAGTTCAAACGAGGTCAACTCTGAATCGTATGCACCCCATTTATTTGGCTTTTGCGAAGGGCGTCCGGAAAAAGTCCATGGATACTTCAGGATTGCGCCCAGTGTTCGGCCGGTCAGATTCAAACCATCGAATTTGCTATCTCGAAACGCAAGTCGCGCGACAATCCGGAAGCTCTGGGCATTGCCCTCAAATCCCTGGACTTCGTCTCCGGCAAGTCTGTTCAACACTTCCTCAGCGAGGTGCCCAAACGGCGGATGCCCCAGATCGTGAGCAAGGCACGCTGCTTCAACCACATCGGGGCTCACGCAGTGGGCAGCAGCAAGTTGCGGCTGTTTGAGAATCAGTTTCTCCGCAAGTCGACGGCCGACTTGTGCCACCTGAAGAGTATGAGTGAGGCGATTGTGAAATACATGACCTGACTCACCCGACACTACTTGGGTGGTTGTGGATAGGCGCTGGAGCGCGGAAGAATAGAGGATAATGTCGCGGTCACGCTGAAAGTCATCCCGGTCGTCGCCTTGCGGGGCCTTCTCTTTGAAGAGCCGCGAAATACCTTCCTGGTCGTCCTGGGGCACTTATCCTTCCTCAATCAAAAAGCTTCCTGGAGGCCGGTTGGTTGCAGGAGCAAGTCGGAGGTCAAGATAACATCGCCCGTTTCGAGCAGATCGGATACCGCATCCTGGATTTCGGAATAAGAATACTCCGCGCCGAAGTCTGTGAGTAGTCCGGTCGGCCTCAACGGGGATTTCTGAATGCGGGTAAGAACCGCACGAGCTGCTGGGGACATGTTCCACCTCCGAACCTTATGGAAGTTTAAGCTTACCACGGAGCGAGATTAACCGAACTCGGCACGAATCGGTTGGTTACAGACAATGACAACACACGCTCACCCGATCGGCGCCAAATGCTTGGTCTTCGAATACGTGTATTGAATCCGATGCGCCACTGTGATCGTCGATAGCACGGCCAGCACCCAAAGCACCGGAGCCATCACGCCCCAGTGGTTGAAGAGCGCGCCCAGCAGAATCAGCACTACCCGCTCAGGCCGCTCCATGAAGCCCACCTTGCATTGGCCGATCAACGCCTCGGCGCGCGCCCGCGTGTAGCTCACCATGAGCGACGTCACCATGACGAACGCCACCAGCACCACATATCTGAAACGGTTGATTCGCCCGTAATAAACCAGCAAACCGAAAAAGAGCACCACGTCGGAGTAGCGGTCGATCACCGAGTCGAAGAACGATCCGAACACCGTCACCTGGTTATTGCGCAGCGCCTAGCTCCCGTCAACCATGTCGAAGATGCCCGACACAAAAATCAACAGGACGGCATAGAAAAACATGCGTCCGGAGTTCGATGCTTTTGCTTTCCCAAACAGAAACGCGGCCACTATGTT
>JBEKFD010000145.1:0-12680 GCA_050013495.1 Occallatibacter sp.
AAACAGTAAGTCGGAGAGAGAAACATCTGAAGGGCGCCGGAAACTCCCGGCGATTTTGGTACTCTAACGATCAGGAGTCTGCGCCATGAGCATCACATCGCCGTTCTTTGTGGTTCCGGTCATCATCGTCGTGTTTGTGGTGTCGATTCTGTTTGCGACCAGCAGCAAGGAAGATGGGTCCGAGTCACATTGATTTGAGGATTCGGAACTGGCGCGCTCGTTGTTTCTGCCGGCGATTGCCCAGCATCATTTTATCGAGGAAGAGTGCGCCTCCGTGGCTGAAGCCCGAGCTTATCCTTTCGGCTCTATGCGGGGGTTGAAACCCCCGTCTCCCTCCGTAACGCATGCGCAATGTAGGAGACCCTTCGAATCCCGAAGATCGACCCGCTATTCAGCTATCAGCGTGAAAAGCGCGACGCCCTGACGAGGCAGCGAGAGCTCAATTGCGGCTTTGCCATGCTTCACCTTCAAAATTTGAAAAGTGATGGTCGGCGCAAATGCAGCGGCCTTTTCGAGCTGTGCGCGTTGCTCCGCCGTGGGATGTTCCGGGCTGCCCATCTGCTGCCAGGCGCTGTAGCTGTTGCCGTGTGAAGAATCCATGCGGTACCCGTCAATGACCGCTGTCGGAGCTTTGAGCCGGCCGGTGACCTTGGATTTGAGCCCATCAACCACGAGGCGGATCGGCGAAGCTGGCGCTGGAACGTCGGCGTCGTTGTAGTTCCAGACGAGGACATCCACTCGATTGCCTTCGCGCGTGGCCACGGCGTTGATGTCTGCGTCACCGGTGACGCTGTGCGCGACAACATCGTCGAGCGCGCGGGCACCGGAGCTTTCGACGGCCAGCCATGAGGAATCGGGCCCCCAGCCCCCCTCTTGTCCGGCTCCGGGCTCCCCACCGCCCAATATCCCCATCATGCGGAAGACATTCAGCACGGGCTTGTCGATGCCGTTGGTGGCGAGTTCGCGGAATCCGGCGAAGGCGGGCTGATCTTCAAACTCGAAGGCCCAGGTGACGGCGCCTTCGACGGTGACTCCATATTTGCGGGCAAGCTCATAGGTGCGCATGGTGGCTTCGGCTACGCTGACGCCGTAGAGCGGGCCGTTGCGGTAGCCGTTCTGGCTGCCCTGGCACGCGGCGCAGCCTTCGGGATCGCTTTCGCCGAGGATGATGGGGGTGTGCTTCCACTCGGGGTAGCTGGCGACGACCTGCATGCCGCGCTCTACGGCGCGAAGCTGGGCTCCTACGTTCATCACGACATGGCCGTCGACGAACTTCGGGCTGCCTTTGGGGTGGTAGCTGATGAAGTCGAGGGGCGCGCCGGTCGTTCCGGTTGCGGCGTTGACGCCGTGGGCGCAGTGCTCGAGAAACTGGCGCAGAAATGGCTCGGAGTGGTCGCTGACGCCGGTGGCTTCGGGTCCTCCGATGCGGGCTTGCGGCAATACCTGGCGAAGGGCGGCGGCGGTGAGGTCATAGAGCCGGTCGTACTCGGCGGGCGTGCCGTGCCAATAGCCGATGTCGGGCTCGTTCCAGACCTCCCAGAGCCAGGTTGCTGTTTGGTCGCCGTAGCGCTCGCGCAGGTGGGTGGCGTAGGTGGTGACGAGCTTCGACCATTTGGCTTCGTCTTTAGGCGGATAGGTCCAGCCGGTGAAGATATCGCCCTTGGGAAAGGTGTGGCGATAGGGCTCGGGATGGGTGGAGAGCGCCTGGGGCATGAAGCCGATCTCGACCAGCGGGCGCACATGGGCGGCCACCAGGGCATCGAAGATGCGGTCGGTAAGGGTGAAGTCGTAGACCGGGGTTCCATCTGGCTTCTCGGTGTAGACATTGGTCGAACCCCACTTGAGCGAACCGTCTCCGCTGCCGGTTGTGAACAGATTGTGGGGTCGAAAATAAACGGGAACCGGGCTGAGCGCGGACAGCTCGCCGAGCAGCTTTTTGCCGTTGGGGGCGTAGAGGTAGTTGGGCTCATCGGCGCCGAAGAAGTTCCAGATGGGGATGTAGCGGCCGGTGGGCTGGGCGGCGTGAACCTGGATCGTGACCGGAGCCTGCGGCCCTGATTCGATCGCGGCGCCCTGCGCATTGCTCGCGGAAAGGCAGGTGAGGATGGTGGCCAAGAAGCAGAAATGCGGCCGGATGTGCAGAATCTTCATGCGGTCTACCTTAATGGATTAAAACGACGATCACGCATTGTGTGCAGCAAAATGCCCCCCGCGCGAGGCAGAGGGCATTTTGCATACAAAAGCAGACGGGAACGAATTGATGCCTTATTCCGGCTTCTTTTCGTCCTTGCCCTTATCCTTGTCGTCTTTCTTGTTCTTGTTCGTTTTTGCGGGCGGATTTGTGCCAGGCTTTGCGCTCGGTTTTGCCGCTTCCCCAGCCGGAGCTTTCTCGGCCTCAGCCGGGGGTGTCTTGGCAGCGGGCTCCTCCATCGGCTTGGCCTCGGGCTTGGCCGCAATTGGAGGCGTTTTGGCCGCCGGCTCTTCTATTGGCTTCGGCTCCGGCTTGGGGGCAGCCGCCGGGGCAACTCTGGCGGCAGGTGCAGGCCTTGCGTTTGGGGGCGGCGCAACGGCAACATGGCCGGGAAGCGGTCTGACCACAGGCGGAGCCGCTTTCACTGGCGGCTGCATGGGTGGAGCACCCGGCTTGGCCGCGACGGCGAGTCCCTTTTCGTTGATGAGCACCGGCCGCGCTACATTGACTGTGACGGGACGAGCAGGGGGGTGGCCGATGAAGGATTGGGGTGTGGGGCGCGGCTCGGGCGCAGCCAGAGGCTGCACGTGCTCCATCAGATGGACATCGACGACGACGGAGGCTTGGCGCGCCGGCCGGCCGGCCGCAAAATCCTCGTGGTTCATCGCGGTCACAGTGGTCCGGTTCACATAGGTAATGTTGACCACGTTGATGTTCACGTAAGTGGTTTGCACGTGAACGCGCGGCGCTTCAACGATGTTGGTGCGGTTGACCACATCAAGGTAGTGGGGGCTGCATGGATACCAGGGCCGGTACGGCTCGCCGGGCCCCAGCGGGAACCACGCGGAAACAGTTACACCGCCCACATGAATGCCACCGGCAAACACTACCAGCGCGGGAGACCAGACCGGATGCGCTGCCGGAGGTCCGGGAACCCATCCCCAACGGCCGTTCCAGGAGACCCAGCGGCCGTAATGGAAGGGCGCATAACCCCAGGACTCATCTTCGACCCAAACCCATCCCCAGGGCGCGTGGTTGACCCAATGGCCATTGTGGTAGGGGGCCCAGCCGGCCTGCACGTTGTTGGGGAACCAGGCGGGACCGTAAGGGGTTTCGGGCTGCCAGCTCCCTGAGGCATCCAGTTCATAGGCACCCGGAATTTCGCGGCTTACATACTGGTATGCGGCAGCCTGGGCGATCTGTTTATCGCGCGCGCCGCTCCACTGGTCCAGGACGTCCCAATCCGCGGGTTGCAGCCATTGCGGGACAACGGGGTTGGAACCAACCAGTTCGAGGGCCGAGCGGACGACGTCCTGCGAGAATCCTCCAGCGCCGGTGACGAGCAGATGGTTCTGGTTTCCAAACCCGGTGAAGACGGCGGCTTCCTGGTCGGGAAACACATCGACCCTGAACTGTCCAGGCGTGGACTCCGTAACGCTTCCGCTGGGAGTATTGACATAAACCGATTGACCGTCCCACAAACCGAAAACCTGGACGTGGATGGAACCCTGGGCGACGCCAAAGTAGAGGCCGTCGGGTGTGGAATCAACCAGGCTGACATCGGCGTTCGGACCAATGCGAACGAAGGTCTGGCCTACCTGGATCTCTGCCTGGCCGTCGTAGTCGGTGACAATGCGGTCGCCGGGACCAAGCGGGAGGTTGGGAAAGGCCTGGCCAAAGTCGTCGGAGCCTACCGGCTGGAAGGATACATTGCCGGTGATGTACGAGAGCCGGCCCGCCTGGGCGGGAGGGTCGGGTTGCGCGTGAGATAGAATGGCGGCCAGCGCCAGCAATGCTGCTGCAGCGCTTGCCAATGGAAGTTTTCGGGCAAGAAGTTTTCGGACAGCGGAGAGAGCAAATTGACGCATACGTTCAGGTCCTTTCGTGCGGCGCTCAAGCTTCTGTTCCAGGAGGGCCGGGGTGCAAAGCTGAAGTTTGGAAACCAGGCAGGAGGATCAGGAAACCAGGCGCTTTGTTAGTTACTGAAGCGGTGAGCAGAGTGACTTGTTGCCGTTTGCCTCGCATGCACGAAGCCCGTCATGGAGGATACTAACCCCGGTTTGCCGGGAAAGTGGCAGAATAATCGCCAACAGTTGCTGATGGCTGTTCTTAACTATAGTGCGGCCGGGCCCCCGGTCGTGAAGAATGGCCTTTGAGCAATTGCCGGAACCTTTGCCTGGATTCGGGCGTATAACGGGGAAGAGGGCAACAGCTATGGTGCAAACAAGGGTGAGGAACGTTTCGAGTGTGCTGGCAGGACTGGCGTTAGTAGCCGGGATGACGGGTTGCTTCAGGGTGCACGTGGACAAGGACGCGAACGGCGAGGACAAAAATGTCCAGGTGGATACCCCGTTTGGCGGCGTTCACGTGAATACCAACCAGACATCGGCCGCTGATCTGGGATTGCCGGCCTACCCCGGCGCCAAGCTGGTGGCAGACGACGACAAGCACAAGTCGGCGGACGTGCATCTGGGCTTTGGCGAGTGGGAATTGCGTGTGCGGGCGGTCAGCTATGGCACCTCTGACACGCAGGACAAGGTGGCGGCTTTCTATAAGAAGGCTCTCGGGCGCTACGGCGATGTGATTACCTGCCAGGGAAAATCGCCTGTTGGCATGCCGGCCGCAACCGCTGAAGGCTTGACCTGCGCCGATGACGGCAACGGCAAAGGCGTGCATATCGATCACAAAGATTACGGGACCAGCGACGACAGCCTGGAGTTGAAGGCCGGCTCCAAGCGACATCAGCACATTGTGGGCTTCGAGAGTTCCAAGAACGGCGAGACCCGATACGCCCTGGTGGCGCTGGATTTGCCTGCGGGGATGGACAAGAAATCAGGAGATAGCGACTAGGCTGCCAATTGAATAATGATTCCAGATCGAAATCCAGCACAGACAGGGGCTTTCAAGCACGAAGGATTGTGGGCAGGGTTGGGAGCAAGGCTCGAAAATGCTGGTGAATGACGCGCAAGAAGAAGTTCGAACAGTTTTCGCGGGAGGCTTTTGGGGACAGCTTGTTTCCTCCGCGCTCTGGTTGGCGTCTGCTGCTCTTGGAACCTGGGTCAGCCCGAAGGCTGCAATCAGCGAACTCGTATTGGGCGGATTCTTCATCTTTCCGGCTACTCAACTGCTATTGCGCTTGACCGGCGGCCCTGCTTCTCTGAAAAAAGAAAACCCGTTGGGATTTCTCGCTATGCAGGTGGCATTTACGCTACCCATCTGCATGCTGCTGCTGGTTCCGGTCACCGAATTACGATTGAACCTGTTCTATCCCGCGTTCATGATCATCCTGGGCGCACACTATCTCCCTTTCACTTTTCTTTATGGCATGCGGATGTTCATTCCGCTGGGCGCGATTCTGATTGCAGGCGGCGTTGCAATTTTCTTTCTTGCGCCAGAGTCGTTCAGTGCGGGCGGCTGGTTTGCGGGTGTGACGCTGTTTGCTTTCGCATGCATTGGGCGCGCTTCCGTCCGGGCTGGCCATGGGACGCAGTGATCGGCTGCTTGTTCCTGCGCTGAGGCCCTTCGAGAATGCTGCGTTTTTTGAGAACACGGCGGGAGCTCAAATGACCTACAATTCCAGGAAACAGAACGCATATCACCGTTTCCATCGGAGATCCCATGCCAGTGAAAATCTCTCGTCTTGCGCCCGTGGCCTTTTTGGCCGCGGCACTCGTTGTTCATGCCGCCGAAAAGACCAAGACTCCACCGCCTACGCCAGCGGCAATCGACCCTTATGCCGAGGTTCAGCCGGCCACTGAAACCCTGGACCTGAATATGTACCAGCGGATTCGCGACGAGGGGCTGAACCACTCCCATGTGATGGAGTTTGCCACGGCGCTAATGGACGGGATTGGCGCCCGGCTGACGGGCTCGCCCAACCTGGCAAAGGCCAACTCGTGGACGCGCGATACGCTGACCAAGATCGGCCTGGAGAACGCCCGCCTGGAAGACTGGGGCGAGTTCGGCCTGGGCTGGCAGCAGTTGAACACCTGGGCGCGCATGGTCACTCCGGACACTGCCGTGCTGATTGTGCAGGCCACGCCGTGGTCGCCCGCAACGCCGGGCCCGGTCACCGGCGACGTGGCCTACGTCAATATCCAGACGGAAAAGGATTTCGACGAATACAAGGGCAAGCTGGAAGGCAAGGTGGTTCTGTTTGGAGCCATGCGCGAGGTCCCTCCGGTGGATAAGCCGCTCTTCGATCGCAATTCGGACAAGGATCTGGAAGACATTGCCGACTTTCCGGTGCAGGCTGGCGCGGGCGGGCCGGGCGGGCTTCCCCCGGAGATGCAGGCGCGGATGCAGGAGCGCTTGAACCGGATGCGCCTGATCGATAGCATCGCCAAGTTCTTTGCCGATGAGAAGGTGGCCGCGGTCATTGAACCCAGCCGCGACGGGAAGAACGGCGGCGGCTCGGGAGGCACCATTTTCGATGACAATGGGGCCACGCTGGGACGCACGCCCTACATCGCCGACAAACGCGTGAAGGTGCCGGTCGTAGTGGCGGCGATCGAGAGTTATGGCCGCTTATTCCGTCTAACCCAGAACCACGCGCCGGTGAGCGTCGAGATCAATGTCGACACCAAATTCACGGGCGACCACGAGCATGGCTTCGACACGGTTGCCGAGATTCCCGGCACCGACCCGAAACTGAAGGACCAGGTGGTGATGGTGGGCGGCCACCTGGATAGCTAGATCGCAGGCACCGGTGCTACGGATAATGGCGCTGGAACAGTTGTGGCCATGGAATCTGTGCGCATTCTCAAAGCGCTGGACGTGAAGCCGCGCCGCACCATTCGCATCGCGTTGTGGACCGGCGAAGAGGAAGGGATTTTTGGCTCCAAGGGCTATTGCACCATTCACTTTGGCTCGGCGGCTACTTCCACAGCGCCGGATCAGATGCAACTGCCCGAGTTCATGCGGCGTGCTGCGGGACCGCTCACGGTGAAGCCGGAGCAGAAGCTCGTCTCCGCCTACTTCAACGTGGATAACGGCACCGGCAAAATTCGCGGCATTTATACGCAGGGCAACGCGGCCATCGCGCCCATCTTCGCGCAGTGGATCGCCCCGCTCAAAGACCTGGGCGTTTCCACCATCACCAACCGCAACACCGGCGGCACCGATCACCTGAGCTTTGACGCCGTGGGCATCCCGGGATTCCAGTTCATTCAGGACATGCTGGATTACGAAAGCCGCACACATCACTCGAATGAAGACGTGGTGGAGCGGTTGCAGCCTGCGGACCTGAAACAGATCGCCACCGTTGAGGCCATCTTCCTCTATAACGCAGCACAGCGTGACCAGATGCTGCCGCGCAAACCGCTGCCGCAGCCCGATCTGGACCAAAAGAAACGCGCGCCGATCGAGGGGATCTTCCCTGGTGCGGTTCCTCCGGCGGATAGCGACAAGAAATAGCGCCGCTTTCAACCTGGGTCAAGAAAGCCGCTCTGCGCCGAGTGCGCCGGAGCGGTTTTCCTTTGCAAGCGGGAATGAAATAGTCAAACAGGGACAGAAGAACAGTCGGAAGAAGATCGTTCGACTGCGTTAATGTAGTTTGGACGGCGCGGCAGCAGAGGCAATCGCATTCCACCGGTTCTACGTCAATCCGCTAGAGCAACTTCATGCCGCGTCGCCAGGGCCGGTGCGCGACCCGCAGGCTGCAGGATTCTGCTACACTTGTCAGAGCGCCATCAAGGGGTAAAAACGCGCCAGGCCGCGCCCCAGCGATACGCATCCGCAACCCAAGTTCGGGGAGTGGCTCAGCCTGGTAGAGCACCTGGTTCGGGACCAGGGGGTCGGAGGTTCAAATCCTCTCTCCCCGACCAATAAGTCTAACGAAATCAGTTAATTTCAAAACCACCAGTTCCGGGCTGTGTCGGAACTTGGGTCCATTTGGGTCCAATAAGGGAACCCCTGGCTCCTAGAAGCCGTTCCACGTTTTCTACTGCTTGCCTGGCGTCCGCCGGGACCGAATGAATGCGGGTTCCTCGGGTGATTTCCGAGGACAAGTGTTCAAGAAGTGCCTGGGTGGTGCCAATTGGAGCGCCTGTCGAGTCGAGCAATGTTGCATGAGCGTGCCGGAACCAGTGCCAATTCACCCCAGACAATTTGAGAGCATTGGCGGCTGGCTTGAGTTGCCGGTTGAGCAGATTGCGCCGACCGCGATCTTTTTGTGGCCCAGGGATTTGAGGTGCGAGAGCGCGAGATGCGCGGCTTTTCATGGTCCGACACAATATTGATGACCCCTTTGCACCGATTGTGTCCGGAGACCGAAACCAGGGGAACGGGAAGCTCATCCGCAAGCGGAGTATCGACAGCAACGATGCACTCGACGGAGCGAGCCAGCATCAAATGCGGCAATCCCTCCAGAAGTTCAGGGTGATGGCGATGACTTATTACGAAGTAGAAAAACCCATCCTTCAGAAGCTCATCCTAGATTCCGCCGAGCACCGCGGTTGAGTAGCCTTCACTTATCTCGGGCGCCATCACGCCGATGGTGAAAGTCGGCTTCTGGCGCAGGCCTTTTGCCACCGCGTTGGCGGCATTGCCACGAAGCGCCGCCCCATGGAGCACCCTCTCCTGCGTCTCCCGGGCAATGCGATGCGCAGTCCCAGCGCCGTTGACGATGCGGGAGACGGTGGATTGGGACAGCTTGACCGTAGCCGCAAGCTCTTTGAAAGTCATTGCCTTGGGCGGGATCTTGGTCACTTGGCGTTTCTCCAATCATTGTGGGCGCGATTAGAGTAAAGGCAGACAATCGCCGCGCAGGCCCTGTGTGAAATCCGGAATCGACGACGATTTCGTCATCGATTCAGGCCCATTCCGTGAAATCCAGCTCGCTGCATTGCTTCCACGCTCGATCCATTGCGCATGAATGTCTTCCACACCAATCCAGAGCGGAGATTCTCGGCCATCAGCACCGAGATGCCCTGATCGATTCCCAGCACATCGGGGTCATACCAGTTGGCGGATGAGTGGAAGGCGTCGACAAACCCATAACGCCCCCAGGCCCGCTTGCCCCATTTAGACCGCATCGCGCGCAGAACTGAAAGACAATCCGCCGGGAGAAATGCCAGCGATCCCGCGGCTGCGCAGGGAACAACAGTGCCGTCAATCGGCCCTTGCGCCGGCGGTCCGCCCCACGCGGTATACCCGTCCCGATAGTCGGATGCCGAAATCCCCCAGTAATCTTCGCTGTACCACTTCGGATAAGAAAGGCAGAATACCTTGTGCGCGCGCGTCGCGGTTACCGAATTCTCAAAGTAGTCGGCGTAGGCGTCGTGCTTACCGCGAAAGTCGAACCATGCCTGCGAATACTGATGGGTAAAGATCGGATCGTTCCCACTGATGTAGTCCAGGCCCTTGTAATGAATCATCGGACGCGAGAAGCTGTTCCAATGTTCCGGCGTCACGGGATGCGTGGGAGACCCGATCGCAAGCAGGTAAATCGTCATAAGCTCGCAATACCTGTTCCAGCGCGACTCGATAAAGCCCTTCACCGGGTGCCATCCCATCGAAAAGGCCTTTCCGCCGTTCAGCATCCAAGGCCAATCCACGCGCTCATAAATCTGCTGCGCCAGCGCGTGAATCTTCTCGTCGCCGAAATACGCGCCTGCGGTAAGGATTCCGCACAGCAGCAGCGAAGTATCGATTGACGAAAGCTCTACGCCCGGAACCGGTTTTCCTGTTTCGATATCTGTGAAGTGGTAAAGGAAGCCGTGCACCTCCGGCAGCTTGTTCAGGTGCCATTCCAGCGTGGTTTTCACGCGTTCAATAACCTGCGCATGAGGCAGGTAGCCGCGATTGTCCGCAATGCAGAGCGCCGTCAGACCAAAGCCTGTCGCCGCGATGCTAGCCATTGTGCGGGGATCGCGCGCTCCACCAAGGTCCTGCCGCGCCCGGTCGAGAACCTGGCCGGTGTTGGGGCTGCCCTGCTCCCAGAAGAACAGGCAGCCTTGCCGCTCCAGGTCGTCGAGGAACGCTTCGTCCTCTTTGCCCGGTTTCCAGGGCTCCCCTGCAAGCAACCCCAATTCTGGTACAAGCGCACAACCGGCTGCGGCTGCCATGCCTTTCAATATCTCGCGCCGGTTCATCGAACCCATTCCATTTCCTCGTGTCATGTGATCCCTCAGTTCCCTGCGCGGCTTGGCAGCAATGCTCGCGCATCGGATTCAAGATTAGATGCCGTCGGATCCGAATGCTGTTCAAGGCTGACACCGCGCCCGCAAGATAGAGCGCCGAGGCATGGAAAGTCTTCCGTGCGCTTTCCCAGAGGCGCACGGAAGCGGCTTTGACACGAGCCGCACACCGCAGCTATGCCACGGCATACGGGTTGGAATCCTGGCTGATTCAAGGCGGTGCAAAAGTCCGTTAGCGCAATCGTTTGCGCTAACGCCTGTAAGACTCTGTGCATCGAAGGCTACTATACCGGGCTTTGCTCTAAATCTGCCATTATCCTTTTCCGGCAATCTGAGTCAGCCCGCAATCCGCACCTGGTTCACAGATCATTTCCTGGAGGAATACCGCATTGAAATTGAGCAAAGTTGACGCCTTGATCGTGAAGATGCTCACAGCGGGTCCGTCGACCAACTCCGCCTCACACGCCATCTTCGCCTGCTGCGCCTTTGCTTTGGCGATGGCCGGGCTCTCTCCTTTCGGTATGGCCCAGCAGGCAACCCAAGCAGCGTCTCCTTCAGCTCCGCGGACGGCGGACAAACGGAAGGCGACCCGGATACTAGCTCAACGGCTGGCCGAAATCAGCACGGGCTCGTTCGTTGGACCGGCGCACGAGCGCATCACGGTCGGCGAACTCGCGGACAGTCTCTTCCGCGACTACCGCATCAACGGGCGGAAAACGCTGGACGATGTGCAGACACGTTGGCGCCTGCATCTGGAACCGTTCTTCGGTTCGCGCCGCGTGCTCGAAGTCACGAGTGATCTGATCGCCCGCTACGTCGATCAACGGCAGGTCGAGAATGCGCAAAATGCGACAATCAATCGTGAGATGGCAGCATTGAAGCGCATGTTTCGCATTGGCATGTACTCGACTCCACCAAAAGTTCTCCGGCTTCCGAAGTTCCCAAAGCTAACAGAGGACAACATCCGTAAGGGCTTTTTGGAGGACGCGCAATACGAGAAGCTGATCGGGTATTGCCCCGATGCCTGGTTTCGGACCCTTGTCGAAATGGGGCGGACCTACGGCTGGCGAATCAGCGAGCTCGTCAACCTGAGGGTAAGGCAGGTGGATATCGACGCGCGCACAATCCGGCTTGAGCCTGGCACAACTAAGAACAAAGATGGGCGCGAAGTGACAATGACCAAAGCCGTCCACGCTTTGCTGACGCAATGCGTGGAAGGGAAATCAGCAGACGATCCGGTCTTCACTCGCTCCGATGGCAAAGCAGTTCGGGATTTCCGTGATGCGTGGGCAAAAGCGACCGAGTTCGCCGGCGTCCCTGGGCTGCTTTTCCATGATCTACGTCGCACCGCCGCCCGTAACCTGCGCCGTGCCGGAATCGCCGAAGGTGTAATCATGAAGATTGGAGGCTGGCGGACTCGCAGCGTCTTTGAGCGTTATGCCATCGTCTCGCAAACTGGCATCGCCGACGCGCTCAGGAAACTAGAAGCGAGCTAGGACGCCCTCAGAACTCGTCAATGTGGCGCATCAGGCCCTATCGCCAATGTGCAGCGTTGGTGATGAGACACCTAATTGGCCGGCCCCTTAACGAGTTCTCTGGTTTCTGCGTACGAGTCGTGTTTACATTCGAGCCTTAACTCGTCGGGGAGGGCGTCTAGTTCAACTAGCCGCTCGACGATGTAATTCCTGCAGTGTGCACAAGGTTCCTTCTCATAAAACACCCGGAGAATGCGCTTCTCACTGTCCGGATTGGGATTCACACCAAAGAAATCTCGATGACTCCGATCCAACGCGTTCACGATGTCGGCATCCTGTTCCGCGTTGCACCAGGCTTCTACAACCATATGATCGCCGTCATGAAAGTTGTTGACCAAAAGGTCGATCGCGTATGCACGCAAAGGAGAGCCTGTTTCCACCAGACTGAACGCTAGGCTGCGAACCTTGTCATCTTCGACACATGCGAGTGCGGATAGAGCGTGCCCCGCAATCGGTCCCTCTGGCTGGCCCACAAGTCGCAACAGGTAGTTCGCGTCCAGCGGAAACCGCCTCTTGCGAAAAATGGTGAGGTAGGACTTCAGTTTGCGGGGATCTGTTTCCTGGACCAGATCGCGCGCAGCACTTTCCAAATCAGAGTCGGTAGCCGCTTGCGCCCATTTCCTCAGGAAACCGCCGGCCTTGTCGTTTTCGATCAGCGACTTGATTTGGCCGTATGTCATATTGCCCGGGTTTGGCATTTGGATCGCGGCTCTTTCCCTCCGGTTTTCCTCGACAGCGGCGATATAAGCCCTTACGTTTTGATCGTTCTCCGCAGCAGCATTGAGCGCACTGTCCACTGCATCCTTACCGCATTTG
>JBEKFD010000146.1:0-12444 GCA_050013495.1 Occallatibacter sp.
GGGCGGAAACCCGGCGCTGTTGTCCAATGAAGATGGCGAGAAGGTGGGGCGCGCGAATCGCGCCGTGTCGCAGGCATACCGGCCGGCGCTCGAGTTGATTACGCGGCACGCCATCAACTGGACAATTGTGGCCAGCGCGACTCCGGCGTGGGCTGCATCGATGTTCCCGGAAGACTCGCCTGCGGTGGCGCTCAAAAAGCTGTGGGAAGCGATCTTCCAGACGACGCGGATCAACAACGGAGATCCCGTTGCCGCGTGGAAGACGCACGATGCAGGCTTGCACAAGCGCGCGGCGCACCTGAATGAAAAGCGGTATACGGCGCTCAAGTATCGCGGGCCGGGAACCGATTTCACGCTGGGCCTTGCAGACGATCATCTTTGGCTGGGCGGCGGAACGACAGCGGGCAACGGTCTTTACTGCATTCCCAATATGCCGACGGAAGAAGTATTCACCACGCCGCACAAAAATCGCGCAGACGGCACGGTAACAGCAACCAAGCCGTTGTCGCACCAGGGGACGATGATCGAAGGTATTCATGTTCGCTTTGAAAAAGGACGCATCGTGGAGGCGCGCGCGAGCCGGGGACAGGAAGTGCTGCAAAAACTGATCGACACGGACGACGGCGCTCGGCGGCTTGGCGAAGTGGCGCTGGTACCGCATTCATCGCCGATTGCGGCCAGCGGGATGCTTTTCCTGAATACACTCTTCGATGAGAACGCTGCTTCGCACATCGCGTTGGGACAGGCTTACTCATCGTGTCTGCGCGATGGAGACAAGCTCACTCCGGAGGAGCTAGCTGCCAAAGGCGCGAACGACAGCCTGATCCACGTGGACTGGATGATCGGATCGGACAAGCTGGACATCGACGGTATCACCGCCGCAGATGTTGCCGAGCCCCTGATGCGGCAGGGTGAATGGGTCGAGTGAAAATGTATTAGCAAAGGAATGAAGTTGGGCCGGGTTTACCGTTTGCGCGCACTGTGTGTAGGATGATTCCTGATTTCGAGGAACATTCGCGATGCGACCCAACTTCAACCTGATGAAAGCCACGCTCACCGGCGCGCTTGGCGGATTGCTGTTCGGCTTCGATACGGTGGTAATTTCCGGCGCAATCGATGCGCTCATCAAACTGTACGGACTGAGCGCGCGCGGTGAAGGGTTCACCGTCGCGATCGGGCTGGTGGGCACCGTGGTGGGCGCGCTGGGCGCGGGCGTTGCCGGGCAGAGGCTAGGCGGACGCGAAGCCCTGCGCCTCACCGCTTTGCTCTATATCATTTCGGCATTTGGATGCGGGCTGGCGTGGAATTGGCCCGCGTTCCTGCTCTTTCGATTCATTGGCGGACTGGGCATCGGCGCATCGTCGGTGCTGGGCCCGGTGTACATTGCGGAGCTGGCCCCTGCCAAGTGGCGCGGACGGCTGGTGGGCGCGTTCCAGTTCAACGTGGTGTTCGGCATCCTGGTGGCCTACTCGTCGAACTACTTCATTCGCACGCTGCACCTGGGCGCAACGGAGTGGCGCTGGCAGGTAGGTGTGGCCGCTGTTCCGGCGGCGGGCTTCCTGGCGCTGCTGTTCTTCATTCCGCGCAGCCCGCGCTGGTCGGCTTCGCAGAATCGCATCGACGAAGCTCTCGAAGTGCTGAAGCTGATGGGCGAACCAGACCCGCAGAGCGAACTGGCTGACATTCGCAGCGCGCTGGCCGAGGAGCACGCTTCGGCGCACGAGCCCGTATTTCAATGGAAGTATCGCTATCCGCTGTTTCTGGCCATCACCATTGGCGCATTCAACCAATTGGCGGGCATCAACGCAATTCTTTATTACTTGAACGATATATTCATCGCGGCCGGATTCAGCCAGATCTCCGGCGATCAGCAGGCGATTGCCATTGGTGCAACGAATTTGATTTTCACGATCGTGGGCATGAGCCTGATCGACAAGGCGGGACGCAAGACACTGCTGCTGATTGGCGCCGCGGGCACGGCCAGTTGCCTGGGCGGCGTGGCGTGGATCTTTGCCACCCACTCGCACTCAGAGGCGCTGGTGTGGCTGCTGGTGACCTATATCGCGTTCTTTGCGCTGTCGCAGGGGGCGGTGATCTGGGTTTACATCGGCGAGGTGTTTCCCAACTCTGTGCGCTCCAAGGGCCAGGGCGTGGGCAACGCCAGCCACTGGATCATGAATACCATCATCGCGATGGAATTTCCCGTGCTGGCCACGCGCATGGGCCGCGGTGCGCCGTTCATCTTCTTCTCGGTAATGACGGTGGTGCAGTTCCTGGTGGTGCTGCTTACGTATCCGGAGACCAAGGGGCAAACGCTGGAGGCATTGCAGCGGAGGCTGGTGAAGGCGAACTGAATCATCCTCTCCGTGATTCGGATCACGATTTGGTTGAATCGTTGCACTCTATAATTTGGTGAGACAGACGCGGCTTGGCGGCGCTCAGGAACTGCGCCCGGTCGCAACTCTATGTGCGCGAGGTCAAAGGATGGAGCAGCGTGGGGTTTGGGCAGCGAACGAGGCGAGAGACGCGGCGGAGACTCTGCATGCGCATCACGTTGAGAGCGAATCGCCGCTGGAACTTTTCAACTCCGCCGAGGCCAATGCGCTGCGGGCGGAGATCATCCGCACAGGGCGCAAACTGTGGGAGCGGCAATACGTCGACGGCAACGGCGGCAACATCTCCGTTCGGCTAGGCGCGGAATTTGTGCTGTGCACGCCCACCATGCTGAGCAAGGCGGACCTCGAGGTCGCGGACATTTGCCTCTCCGACCTGAACGGGAAAATTCTTGCCGGAGACCGAACGCTGACCAGCGAACTGCTGCTGCATTTGGAAATCTACAAGGCCAATCGCAAGGCGCGCGCGGTGGTGCATTGCCATCCGCCGTATGCCACGGCGTTTGCCATGGCGGGCGTCATCCCGCCCAACGGCCTGATTCCGGAGTATGAAGTTTTCATCGGACCGGCGGCTGTTGCGCCTTACGAGACTCCGGGCACGCAGACGTTTGCGGAGACGGTGTTGCCGTTTGTTCATGAGCACAACACGATACTGCTCAAGAATCACGGCGTCGTCTGCTGGTCGGACACCGTGACGCACGCCGAGTGGCTGGCCGAGATCATGGATACGTATTGCAAGACCTACCTGATCGCAAAGCAGATCGGCGAGCCGCTGGGAGTGATTCCCGACGAGAAGATCGACGACATTCTGCGCCGGAAGCAGTGGATGGGCCTACCGGACGCCCGCATGGGGCGCATTGGCGGCGACCCGCGCGGCGACGATGCGAAAAACGCCGCAGAGATTGTGGAACTGGTGAAGCGCGAGACTGGACGGATGAAAGCGCGGGGTCAATAATCGGTGCGTAGGAAAGAAGCTGCGATCTCCTGGGCGTATTCGCATTCTGGGGCGACGGGGCATTGGTGGCACAAGGGCGCTTTGTCCTTGCACAATTCCTTTCCATGCGTTCGCAGCAGCAGATGGGCTTCCTTGAGGCGGGCAACGCTCGTGTGCAGTTCCGGTTTGAGATCTGCTTGTACCGAGCGGTAGGTCGCCCCGTAATTCTTCTGCAGGCGTCCCCAGCCAAGCCGCAGCAGAACTCTGAGACCATTCGATTCGAGCGGCAAGCCAGCGGCAACGCCGCAAAGCAGCAGAATCTTCTCCGCGCCTGGGTCGCCGATGGCCGGAAATTCCTTGAGCGCGCTCCTGGCTGCGGAATAGGGCCACTTCAATATTGTGCTGAGGTCGCCCGCGTATTGCTCAAGCGTAATGCGGGCAATTTCGCGCCAGCGCAGGACGCGCGTTTCCGGGCGCATGCCGCCGCGTTTCGCAAGCGGCAGCAAGACTCTGTCGCTGGCCGCGTGGATAGCTGGTGCTGTGAGTCCGACCTGTTTGCGCAGAGCCTCAAACACTTCCCGTCGACGCTCGTCCGGCAGCAGGTAGCAGGCGTTCTCCCACATCACAAGTTCAAAGGGACCCTTGGCGGCCGGTGCTTCCGGCGCGCCATAGTGGCGCTTGAGCGCGGCAATCGCCTCGTTGAAGGTGAGCAAGGGGCCCTCTCGGGTGCAAGATGACCAGTGCATCGCGGGCAAGCAACTCGCGATCGATAGTCATGCGCGGCAGTGTAGCGAGAACTGCACGGCGCATGCAATGGAAAACGCAGCGCACGAAGCGTAGCGCGCCCTTACGACTTCCCCGCGTGATCGCCATACTCCCAGTCAAACGGCACGCCCGTATCGCCCAGGATGAACTTCACCAGTTCCGCAAACCCCGCCTCCGCGCGCACGTCGTTTGCAAAGATCACGGCACACCGCTGGCTTTTCTCCACGCACACCATGGTGTTCGCGGTTTGACCATCGTGGCCGCCCTTGAAGTAGCCATGTCCCTGCGGCCCGTCAAACACCACAACGCCCAGCCCCGCATACAAATCCTTTCGCTGCTGGCCGAGCGGCAAATCGGGAGCAAACATGGGGAACTGGTTCGCAGTTCCGAGGTGCAGGCCAGGCTTGGTCATTTCCGCTCGCGAGGCCGCACTGAGCCCATCGCCGCTCACCAGCGCAGATGCGAACTTCGCAAAGTCGCCGATGGTGGTATTCATTGATCCCGCCACGCGCACCTTCTTTCGCTGGCTGTGCTCTTGAGGCTTCCCCGTGTCGTCCCAGCCGTCGGCCACATTCGTGTCCGCTCCGTTCAGAAACACGAGGCTGGTGCGCGTCATGCCCAGCTTCCTGAAGTCGGCAGCCGTTAAGTCGCCTACGTCGAGCCCCAGTCCCTGGGCCGCGCGTCCGTGCTCGACGACAAACTGCAGCAGGATCAATCCCTCACCTGAATAACTGAATTGCGTGCCCGGCTCAAAATGGATATGCAGCTTTTGGTCCGGCTCGATAAACCAGAAGTTGCTGAAGCCGGTCGAGTGCGTCAGGCACATCCGCGGCGTAATCCGCTGCCAGCGTGGATCGCCGGCAAGGTCCTTGTACGGGCCGTATTTGTCGGGGAAGACCGTATCGGGGCCGTACTCCGGCAGCGGCTTATCCAGGTCGTCCTTGATGGGCGTGTCGAGGGCGATCTTGCCCTGATCCACCAGTTGCATCACCGTGTAGGCAAAGACCGTCTTGGTCAACGAAGCGCCATACATGATCGTGTCGGCTTTTAAAGGATCACCCTTGGCGTTGCGAATCCCGTAGGCCTGGACATAGCCGACCTTGCCGTGATCGATGACTGCAATCGCCATGCCGTTGGCGTGCGTGCTGGACATAATCGCTCGCACTTTTTGGTCGATCGCGTCGTTGCCAGGAATGGTTTGTGCGCCAGCGGCAACCATCTGCGCAGATATCGCAAGAGATAGAAGAAGCGTGATCTTAAAATTCAAGGGGAATGTCCTCGTGGGTGTGAAAAAGCAGGGAATCGTTTAGCGGATGGACCCGTTTCCGGCGTGCTGGAGTTTACGCGCTCACCGCAGCGAAAGTTCAATCTTAGTCGACTCCTTCGAGGCCGCGAAGGAAATGAAAAGCGAAGATGTGATACACTGTGTTTGCGCTCAGTGATTTGGACGTGAGCAGCGGTTTGCCCTTCATACCGGCAAGTTTGCCTGGCACAGATTCTTCCCCAAGCCCCTACAGCGTGTACCCATAAGTCTCCCACCCGGGGATTTCGCATCGGACTATGAATACGGTTTGAAGCGAGGGTTCGAGCAGCTAGTGTCTTTTGCGGGCCTCCTTGTTTGGACTGGCTCCTTGGATAGCTCGAATGAAACCGGGGAATTCAGGAGCGGGTAGCCGGCCGGCGATGCGCCGCCTGGCGTACTAGTAGCGTGTGGCAGCTCCGGGCCTCCGGCATTTTTGTTGAATGCTCGATGGCCAGTCCCAGGGACGTTTTCGGTTCTCCCTTACGCATAGATTTTGAAAGCAGGCTCGCGCCTGAAGTGTGCGCGCCTCACGACCGGTTCCGATTGCAGGCCGCGGCTGAACCCGCCGCTCGCGGAACACTCAGGATATGAGAACATTTTGACGACTCAATTTAGCCAGTTTTCACTTTCGGCCGCTCTCATGGCGCGCCTCAACGCAAACAAATTTGAAATCCCCACTCCGGTGCAGGCAGGCTGCATTCCGCCGGCGCTCGAAGGACGTGACGTGCTGGCCACCGCTCAGACCGGGACCGGCAAGACGCTGGGCTTCCTGATTCCCATCGTCGAACAGATGCAGAGGTCGGAGACGCGCGGCGCGCAAGCGCTGATCCTCTTGCCAACGCGCGAGCTTGCGATGCAGGTGGAGAAGGCATTCCGCGCCATCAGCACCAGCCCTTCGCAGACGGTCGCGCTGGTTGTCGGTGGATTGGCGGAGGGCTCGCAGCTCGAAGCCATTCGCCGTGGAGCACGGCTCATCGTTGCAACACCGGGCCGCCTTGAAGACTTCCTCAAGCGCAGACTGGTGCGGCTCGACGGCGTGAAGATTCTGGTTCTTGACGAAGTGGACCGCATGCTCGATATGGGCTTTCAACCGGCCATTGCGCGCATTGCGGGCATGTTGCCGGCTTCGCGGCAAACGCTGTGCTACTCGGCTACGCTTGAGGGCGCAGTGAAGGAAGTGGCGCGCAAATATCTCAACAACCCCGCGCGCATCGAGATCGGCTCGGTCTTGAAGCCCGCCGAGAATGTCGAACTGCGCACTTTTGAAGTGGAGCCGGACAAAAAGCAGGAGCTTCTCGAACATCTGCTGGGCGCCGAGACAGGCAGCTTTCTGGTCTTTGTGCGCACCAAGCACGGCGCCGATCGCGTTGCGCGAAGGTTGGTGCGCTCAGGCCATTCGGCTACGCAGATTCACGGCGACCGCTCGCAGGCGCAGCGGAACCAGGCCCTGCGCAGCTTCTCCGAGGGCCATCACCGCATCCTGGTTGCCACCGACGTTGCCGCGCGCGGCATCGACGTTGCCAACGTGGCGCACGTCATCAACTTCGACCTTCCCAAAGTTGCTGAAGACTTTGTTCACCGTGTAGGCCGCACCGGCCGCGCCTCAGCGCACGGCGTTGCTTCGACGTTTGCCGGGCCGAGCGAGCGCGGCGATTTGCGCAAGATCGAGCGCACGCTCTCCATTCAGATGAAGCGCTTCCGCGTGCGGTCGACGGAAATGTCGGCAGCGTAAGCACCTGCGGTGCGGCAGACGCCGCTTTCGCGGCACGAGGGGCGCGTCAGAAGTTCGAGGCGCCCCACGTCTCAAAAGCGAGACCTGGGGCGCCCGGCCGCTCGATTAAGCAACCGCCGCAGCGCGCTTGCGATAGGCATTCACAATCATCTTCGCGATTCCCCACACAACCTGGAACGCGACGATGGCGCAGATCAGGGCCACGCTCCAATTGATCGACAGGTTGATGCCGTCGAGCGTCGCGCCGTAGCGTGCCTGATCGAGCGCAGGATGCTTGAGCAGCACGGTTGCATGATCCTTTGCAGTAAGCAGCAGGATCACCGGCACCATCCCCACGGCCTTGTACACAAGATGTACAGCGCGCTGCGGCTTCTGCCATCTTCCGCGATAAAGGTTAAGCGCGTTCCATCCCACCTGCAGAACGTTAAGAGCAACCACACACCAATAAGCTGGGACCCACACGGGCGCGAGACGGAAGGGAAGAGAGGCGAGATAGTAGGCGCCCGGACCCATCAGGAGGTAAGGGTATTTCGGAATCAGCAGCAGCCAAATCAGAAACAAATAGCCAAAGATGACTTCGGCCACCGCCTTGGCGTAGCTTGGCTGCTTGCCTCCAGGCCTAGAGTCCGGATCAAGATGCGGCAGCGCGCCCGGCGACCAGGCCGACGGTGGCGCGCCCATTGCCGGCAGCTTCACCCGATGATGCGCCACGGCGTACTCCAGGGCCGCAAAGACCAGCGTGACCCACGCGGCGGTGGTGATCGTAATCGCCGGCAGGCTGGTGAGAATATGCAAAAAGTCGATCAAGTGGGGCGCTCTGACCAGTAAAGCCGCGGCGGTGGCAATCGTGTAAATGACGAGGCACCAGGAGACGGCGATCTTCATCACGTTGCGATAGATGGGGAAGATCGCCGGCCCGATCAGGTACTGTTGCGGCTGGTAGGGCGCGGCCATCAGCATCGGCGAGCCCAGCTGCTTGAGCCAGGCTTCGGCTTCGGCCTGGGTGAGTGGGCGGCCGAGCGCGGCTTCCTTTTCCTCGAGTTGGGCTTCGAGGTTGGCGCGAAGTTCGGCGATGATATCGTCCTGCCGCTGCCAGGGCAGGTGCTTTCTTACGGCTTCGAGGTAGCGATCGAGAAGTTCCATGGCGTCTTCCTTGTGTCTACAGAGTGCTGGTGTTGAGGGTTGCCTGAATGGACGCGTTGATGGCATGCCACTCCTGGAGCAGTTGGGCGAAGATCTGCTCGCCGTCCGGGGTCAGCCGGTAAAACCGCTTGTTGCGTTTCTCTTCTTCACGCCATTGGCTGGCCAGCAGGCCTTGCGCTTCAAGGCGCCGCAGCAGCGGGTAGAGCGTGCTTTCGTCGATAACCAGGCCATCGTCGGCTAACGCCTTGCGCAGCGTGTAGCCGTATCGCTCCTGGCGAAGCTGGGCGAGAACGGCAAGCGTAAGGCAACCGCGGCGAAGCTCCAGGCGAAGGTTCTCGAAGAGGTTCTCTGTGAGGGTCATACTGTACCTCATACACTGTACATCAACTACTGTGTCACATACAGTGTATGCTGTCAAGTACTATTCTCGTTTTTTTTGAGGGAGGGGGAACTGCTAAGTGCCGGTACGATCGAACGCCGCCGGGCGACCCCCCTCTTCGGGCGTGCTGTCCAGCTAGAATGCGGGGATGGATGTTTCGGCGGATTCCCTGGCCGCGTTGAACGCGCGCATCGTGGATTGTGAGCGTTGTACGCGGCTGCGGCTCTACTGCGCGGAGATCGCGCGGGTCAAGCGCCGCGCATATGCAGACCAGGAGTATTGGGGAAGGCCGGTACCGTCGTTTGGCGACCCGCAAGCGAGGGTGCTGATCCTCGGCCTGGCTCCGGGCGCTCATGGGTCAAATCGAACTGGCAGGATGTTTACCGGCGATGGGTCGGGAGATTTTCTGTTTCCGGTGCTCCATGAAGCGGGTTTTGCGTCGCAGGCCTGGGCGGTTTCCCGCGACGATGGGATGAGGCTTACTGGGCTGTGGATCAGCGCGGTGGTGCACTGCGCGCCACCGCAAAACAAGCCGACACCCGGCGAGCAGCGCAACTGCTCATCATGGCTGGACGAGGAGATCGTCCTGCTGAAGAATCTGCGCGTGGTGGTGTGCCTGGGCAAGATAGCTTTTGACGGCTATTTGAACCATCAACTGCGCGCAGAGCGGCTTGCATCGCGCGCTGGAATTCAGTTTCGCCATGGCGCCGAGTACGCGCTGCCCGGCGGATTGACATTAATCGCCAGCTATCATCCATCGCTTCAGAACACCAATACCGGCAAGCTGACGCGGGCCATGTTTCTCGCGGTGTTCAAGCGGGCACGGGAAGTAGCGGGCCTAGACTGAGCTGCAAAGGTTGCGATTTTCGCGAGCGCCCCTTGGGGAGAAGATGAATGGACGAGTTTTCGAAAAAGATTTGGAATGAGCTGCTGCCGCAGGAAGCAGATGGGATTCCGCGTGCGCCAAGAGAGCGGCCACGCAAAGACGGACCGCCTCACGCCGATCACTGGCCGGCGCCGATTCTGCTGGAGCGGGCGGCGTATCTGCGCAAACTTGCCAAGCATGGGGACGGTCAGGCGAGCGAGACTTTGAAAGAGTATCCCCAGCACGCCACGATGCTTTCGTTTCGCGCGCGCGACGGCGTGGCGGAACTGCATGAGGAATTCGCCGACTTGTTTTACGTTCTGGATGGCCGGGCAACATTGGTGACGGGCGGCACGGTTGTTGGCGCGCAGACGATTGGGCCAGGCGAGATCCGCGGCACGTCCATCGAGGGCGGCATCCGCCAGGAACTGCGCGCGGGCGACGTGGCGTATGTACCCGCCGGCGTGCCCCACCAGATGCTTGTGCCCTGCGACAAGAGCTTCACGAGTTTTGTGGTGAAGATCGAGCGAAGTTCGAAGAAGTCAGCGTGAGATAGGAAGCTGGAGCGGGAGACCGGGATCGAACCGGCGACATTCAGCTTGGGAAGCTGACGTTCTGCCACTGAACTACTCCCGCAACGTATTTACATTCAATGACTTGGAGCTTATCATTGCATTCGTAAACACCATATAACACCACGCTTGATAGAATGGCCACATCTTCAACACCTGGAAGGGTGCCCAGATGAGAGTCAATCGTGAGCGGTATCAGCATGGCAGTGTCCGTAGAGTTCCCCGCGCCCAAGGGTTTGCTTGGGAATTCAGATTCTATATTACGGCTCCGGACGGCAAACGTAAACTCAAGGTCCAAACGTTCGACGCTGCGAAGTACCCCACGGAGCGTGATGTCCGCAAAGCCGTGGAGGGACAACTCTCCGCGCTCAACGCGGGCACGCTCGGCGGCAAGTTGGCTGCCACGCTCGGCACCATAATAGGCCGCTACATGGCTGAGGATTTCCTCACTCTCCGCCACTCCACACAGACGACAAACAAGAGCCTCATAGACCTCCACATCAGACCCAGGTGGGAGCACGTCCGGTTGGCCGATGTCACCGCAATGGCCGTCAAGCAATGGCTGGATAAGTTGCCGTTCGGCGCAGCGTCAAAGGCGCGGACCCGCAACATGGTGTCCAAACTGCTCGAACTCGCAATGCTGTGGGAGTACATCCCGGTTGGCCGCAACCCAATGGAGCTTGTCCGCGTCAAGGGGAGCACCAAGCGGCAAAAGGCAATCGTCATACTCACGCCGACAGAGTTCAAGGCGTTGATTGAGGCGCTCCCCGAGCCTTACAACCTCATGGTGCTTGTTTGCGGGTGTCTCGGCCTCCGCGTGAGCGAAACGCTTGCGTTGAAGTGGCACGATTTCAACTTCGATGATTGCACCCTGTCGATTGGCCAGGTGTTCACGCATGGACAAATCCAGAACGTGCCCAAGACCGATGCATCGGGCAACGAGATCCCGGTGCACGCCAAACTTTGTAAGGCTCTCCAGGGGTGGCACACTAAGCAGAGACATGACCATGCGTGGGTGTTCGCTAGCGCCAAGACGGGAAGCCCCTACAGTGACGCCACCATCTTGAACAACTACATCAAGCCGGCCGCGGTGAAGCTCGGCATTAAGGGCGTGGGTTGGCATACATTCCGGCACTCGTACAAATCTTGGATGGCCGCCGCAAAGATCGGCCCTGCACAGATGAAGGATTTGATGCGGCACAGCGACATTGAAACCACAATGAACGTCTACGGAAGGACTCTGACGCCGGAGATGCGGGCCGCAAACGCTGTGGTGGCGGGACAGCTACTCTAGGCGGCGTCCTCTTCCCGACGCTGAATCCAGGCGGTCAGTACCTTGCGAGAGAATCGCCACTCCGAGCCTAGCCGTCGATGCGGCACACCCCAAGCGACGGCTCTCTTACGCAGGGTCACTGGATGGACCCGCAAAAGCGCGGCTGCCTCGTTCAGCGTTATCACGTCGTTGTTGTCCATCATTGGTTGTGGCTTGGATTCCGATGACGGAGGCCTCCGGTCGCGTTGAACGTCATGCACTAGATCGTGATGTTTTTGGGTGGCGCTGGGCATGTTGACCCCATTCAATTGAGATCGTCCGGAAGTGGTATCGTTCAAGAACCAATAAACGTCAGGAATGCCGAATTCCACCTCGGGCCTATCGGAGACGCATTGTCCGACCCTTCTTCGCCGTTGGGAGTCATAGCTGCTCTCCATTTTCAAACAGTGCCCGGTCCGAGCAGAATCAAGGGTGAATCTTCTTCAGGGATCGGCCTTCAGCAGACATATGTGTAAAACAAGTCATCGATTCGGTCAAATGACCCCGCACTAGTGGGAAGAGGATGAGTGTTTCGGGACGCCATCTAAGAGACATTCCAACTTGGCAAGGGTCCTTGCCAGGGGGGCATGACAAACGAATTTGACCGAGTTGCCAACCTGAACGATGCTGTCGCCGGTGAACTGGGGGCCGCATGTTTGAGTCATTCGACGACCTGATGAATCGACTGAAGGCAACCGGGTACTTCATTGACCCGGTGATGACAAAGGTTGAGCCCGACGACTTCGATGAGGCCGCCTAGGATATTGACTGCCGAGTTCATCGGCACAGTGTCTGTACTTAGCGTCTGCAGCAGCCAAGCGGCTCAGCCAGAGCCGACCGCTTCTTCTTCCTTGAAGGCCAACGCATCAATTCCGAGTCTTTGGCCTTCGCCGCACATATCGATCTTGACGAATGGTAACACCCGCGTTACTATTATGGAAACGGTATGAATATCGAAATACGTGAATACATCGATGCGCGAGGACATAATCACTACCGCGAATGGTTGTCGAAGCTGGACCCGAGTGTGAGAGCCAGAATCGATA
>JBEKFD010000147.1:0-12389 GCA_050013495.1 Occallatibacter sp.
GCTGGCAGGGCCGCCGTTGCTGGTGCAACTGCTCAAGTCAATCGCGCTCAGCGTGGTTGCGGTGGCACTGCATGTCGGTTGGTTCAAAACCACCTGGTTCTGAATATTCGCGAAATTGATGGTCAACAGGTTGGAGACGGGGAACCGATCGAAGAAGAAGCCATAGCCGCCGCGCACCACTGTCTTGGTCTTCTTGCCCTTCCCGTGGCCGTCGAGCGCGTACGCGAATGAAGCGCGCGGCCCCCAGTCGTCGTGATCCGCAATGTGATTCTGCGCCTCCCAGCGCAGCCCCCCGGAGAGCGTCAGCCTGGCGCTCAACTTCCAATCGTCCTGCGCGAACAGTGCCGCGTCGAACACGTTGGCAACCGCCGATTGCTGCCCGGTGGTGATGTTCGCGGAGATGGGCCCGTAGCCCTGTGCCACCAGGCTGTTGAAGCTCTGGCTTTGCAGACCGTTGGCCATGGCCAGGTAGTCCTGGTAATTGGAGAACGTGAACGAACCGTTGAAACCGGAGTCGGTCAGCCGCGCGTCGCGCCCATCGCGCACGCGGGTTCCGAATTTAATTGCATGCGGCCCCAGGCTCAGCGTGGTGATGTTCCAGAGTTCCAGCCGCGTGGTATGGTCGCGGCTTTCCTGGCCGCCGTAGCCGCCGCCCGTGAAATCGCCTTGCACGCCGATAGTGCGGTCGGTTGAGTCAGGATAGTGGTTCTCATTCTGGCGTTCGAACTGGAAGCGGGTTTCATTCACAGCATGCTCGTTGACCACAAACGCATCGCTCATTTGGACCGTATGGTCGGTATTCGATTCATGCGTTGACGCGCTGGGAAGAGAGCCCGAGTTTAGATCGCCATGCTCGGACTCAGACCAGAAACCATAGCGCGCGGTGAGCGTGTTCCTGGTGCCCAGTTGCAAATCGAAGCGCGCCGAGGCATTGTCGCGAATGCGCCGGTTCAGCAGGCTGACGCCGTAGTTAGGGTCGTTGACATACGCCCCCGATCCGTCTTCGAGCACAGCGTCCGGAACGAGCCAGGCATTCACGTTTTCAGTGTTGCGCTGCTCCGCGCTCACAAAAAACGATGCAGACTTGGAGATTGCCCCACTTACCGTGCCATTGAACTGGTAGCTGTAGTACGAAGGGATGGTCGATGTGAACGGGTTGCCGGTATTGAAGTTCTTGTCGTTTCCCTGAATGAAGCCCTGGCCGTGCAGTTTATCCGTTCCCGGCTTGGTCAAGATCTCGATGCGGCCATAGCCAAGCCGGTCGTACTCGGCGGAGAAGGGGTTCTGGTTGATGCGAATTTCACGGATTGCCGACTTGGGCGGCAGTTGCCCGCCGCTAAAGCCGTCAATATAAATCTGGCCGCCGTTCGGCCCGGCAGAGGGGCCCGCCAATGCTGCCAGTTCGCTCGACAGCTCGTCGGGATCGTCGGAAAGAGCGTCGAGATCCTTGCCCTTCAGAACAATGGCGTTGGCATTCCCTTCCGCCGAGGTGTTCACCGTCGGCGAGTCGTCGGTGACAGTAACGCTTTGCTGCGCCACTTCAATGGCCATGGAGATGTCCACGCGCTTGGATTGGCCCGCGGCGAGAACGATCAAGGGCGAATTGAACGGCGCAAAGCCCGCAAAGGTGGCGCTGAGAATGTAGCCGCCGGGGGCAAGCCCGTTGATGGAGTAGGCGCCGGAGGAATCTGCCGTGGTGCTGGACAAGGCTGCCCCCGCGGAATTGGCGACGGTGACCTTGGCGCCGGGGATAAGCGCGCCGGTGGGGTCAGCGATGTGTCCGCGCAGTGTGCCCGTTGTGGCGGGCGCGGTGGGGACTGTGGCCGGGGGCTTTTGCGCTTGAGGTGCTGGCGCTTGAGGTGCGGGCGCCTGAGCCCCCGCGGTGATTCCCGCGGCGATGCCGAGGGCCAAAGCAATCAAAGGTCGATGAAAGGAGTGCATATTTAAGTACAAGAGTCCCTCGCTTGTTTCGTATGAACCTGGTTTGCGCGATTACTGGGCTGCAGCTTCCGCAGCGCCCGCGCCGCCACCCATGCTCCAGTTGTTGAGCAGGCTGCTGGCGGCGGGCGCCTCTAACAATGGTTCAACGCCGGCTACCAGTGTGATGGCCGTAACGTCAGTGGTGCCGTCGGTGGCGACGATCATGACCGCATCGCCCTTCTTCAGGTCGGCAAGCTGAATGGCCGGCGCACGGCTGAGCATCTGCTGCGGATCGCCGCCGCCCGCCCCACCCTGACCCGCTCCGCCCTGGCCAGTCCATTGACCGCCGCCGCCAGCGCCTTGACCGGTTCCTTGGCCTCCGCCCAGCCCGGCGCCCTGGCCGCCACCGGCCCGCTGACCGGTTCCGCCGGCCTGGGTTCCGCCATTCCAGCTTCCGCCCGCGCCGCCTGTGGTTCCCTTGAGCCGCATGGCAAGAAAAGCAGCCATGCGATCGGAGAGCTTGCGCATCTGCACCTCGGGCGTGATGTGAATGGTGACCTGCTTTTTGGTTGTCAGATCCTTGACCACCAGCGTGGATGAGGCCGGGTCTGTCGATGAGACGGTTCCGGAAATATTGCGGAATGTGCCTGAGACCACTTCGACCGCGTCAATACTCGCCCCATCAGCGCTTTTGGCTCCACGCGCGCGCAACTGGTCGCCGGCGTGAATGGCGTCAATGGGCGCGGGAAGCGCCGCATCGAAGCGCACGGAAGCCGGTGCGTAGCGCTTGAGCATGGTGGCTTTGCTGGTATGAACCGTTATGGTCTTGGCCGTGGCTCCGGCGCCGCTGGTCAGAACAAGGACGCCACTTGAGGGATCAACGCTCTTCACGAGTCCCCCCACGCCATTGCGCTGCCAGTCTTCGCGATCTTTCTGCTGCTTGGCGGCAACGTCAGACTGCTTGACGGCGATGATCTGCAGGGCCTGCGATGTGCCGGCGGGTGCGTCGGGATCGAGCTTGACCAGAGCACGATCGCCAACCGCAAGGTCGGTAAACTGGATGGTCTCCGCGGTGCTTAGATCCTTTTGCCCCGGAGCGATGCGCTTGATGGCCGCGGCGGCGGGAACTTCCACCGGATAGCTCTGGCCGGCATCGGTCTTCACGGTGAGCGTGGTTCCGCTGATGGCGGTGATGGTGCCGAGAAAGCGCGCGGGCGCCTGTGCGATGACGACCGGTGCGATCAACGTCGTTGCCGCAAGTAAAACGACGAGGAGCACCAGCCGCGCTTGCAGAGCCGAAGTCCGAACTATGAGCGTGCGATTCATAAGCCATTTCTCCGCGGTCCAGATCGAGCGGGTAACCGGGGTTTAATCGTTCCCTAGTTCGGTAGACGAGCCACTGCAGGAAAAGGTTGAAGGCAACGCGCGATATAATTCGGATTCTGAAAGAATGTTTTTGGAGTCTCGTAACAGCATATGTTTGTTTAACTTGCGGGGGTCAAAACCTTAAGGTAACCTTAAGGTTTCTGTGGTCCGTTCAGGGCTTTGGATGGGGATGAATTCAACCTTGCCACTGCCAGAGAAAGCGGGCGGGAAAATGTTCTCCCTTAATTCGTGCCCGCCAACTCGGCAGTCTCAAGAAAGGCATAACTGCCTGACGGCGAAGGCGTGACATGGGTAAGCCTGCGGTTATGCACCACCACAGTGTCGCGATACCAGAGATTGATGGCCGGCAGATCGCGGGCTAGAATCTGCTGCGCTTCGGAATAGTCGGCGCGTCGATGGGCGGGGTCTGCGACTTGGGCCGCGTCGTCGAGCAGCGCATCGAGGCGGGCGTTCGAGTAGTGGCTGCGGTTGGCGCCCTTGGGGGAAAAGCGCGCCGTGGAAAACGCATAGCCAAAGATGTCCGGCTGCTCGTTGCCGCCGATCCAGCGCAGCGAGTAGATCTGAAAAGCTCCGCGCGTCACATCGGAGTAGAAGGTGGCGTATTCGAAGCTGCGCAGGTCGAGGGCAATCCCCACGGTGGCCAGTTGCTGCTGCAGCACAGCCGCCAGCAGGCGGGTTCCTTCATCGTTGCTGGTCTTCATGGTCATGTGAAAGCGGACCCCGTTGCCGAGGCGCGGATGTCCGGCCTCGTCGAGAAGACGATCGGCGCGGGCCGGGTCGTAGTCGAAGCGCGGGCCGTCGCCATTGAAGGCCCAGTGGCTGGGAGGAAGCAGGCTCGACGCTGCATGCGCGCGTCCGTCGAGAAGAGTCTTGATGATCAGGTTGCGGTCGATTGCGCAGGAGATGGCCTGGCGCACCCGGGCGTCAGCCAGCAAGGGATCGCGCAGGTTGAAGCCCAGGTATTGAATCTCGGTGCCGCCCGTCTCTTCAATGCGCAGATCGGGCCGAGCGGCGAGCACAGGCAACGAATCCATGGGAAGGGAATTGATGGCTACGTCGCCCGAGCCCTTTTCCAATTCCAGCGATTGGGTAACAACGTCAGGAACCACCGCGAACCTGACTCGCTCGATTTTCGGCACAACGGCCCAGCTTTGCGGATTGCGCTCGACAATCACATCCTGATCGATCTGCTGGCTCACGAAGCGGAACGGCCCGGTGCCCACGGGATGCTGCCAGAAATCGCGGCCGCTGCCTTGGGGAACAATCCCGATTGCGCCGGTGGAGAGATTGGTGAGCAGGTAATTATCAGGGCGCTTTAAATGCATGACGACGGTTTGGTCGTCAGGAGCTTCAATGGTGTCAATGGATGCGTAGGAAGCGGCTTTGGGAGTGATGACACCGCCGGGCAGCGCCGCGTTGAGCATGGTTTCAATGGTCCATTTCACATCGCGCGCGGTCAGTGGCCGGCCATCGTGGAAGCGCACGTCGTCGCGCAGATGGAAGATGAGCGTGAGGGGATTGGGCTGGTCCCAGCGTTCAGCCAGCGCCGGGGTGAATTGAAAGCTCGCGTCGCGCGCCACCAGTCCGTCGAAAATCAGCGCAGCAATGCGCTGCGACTGCGCGTCGGTGCCGATGCGCGGATCGAGGTTTGCGGGACTGCTCTCGATGAGAAAGACGACAGTGCGCGGATCTCGCGGGGCCGAGCGACATCCGATTAGGAAGAACAGAGCGCACAGCGCAAGCACGGCGCGCGGTCTATACATAGGTCACCTGGCCCAGGAGTGCTGCGCGCTTTGCTCCCGTTGCTGCAGGCACGTTGCCGGGGAGGCGATGCCATGTTTGCCACGCGAGCAGCGCAAAGGCGGCGGCTTCTTTGGCTTCGACTGGAAGGCCGAAATCCTCGCTCGCCGCCAACTCGCAACCCATCGGCTCCAGCCGCTGCGCCAGCATCGCCATCAGCGTGTGATTTCGCGCTCCGCCGCCGGAAATAATGTAGTCCACGTTGCCGTGCATTCTACTCTTCACAAATTTCTTGTAACTCACCGCAATGGTCTCGGCCGTCAGCGCAGTTGCCGTTGAGATGGCATCTTCGGGCTTGTTGCTCAACCGCCGGCACGTCGCAAGAAACTTCGCCGCATACTCGCGGCCAAACTGTTCGCGTCCGGCGGTGCGCGGAGGCTTGAGTTGAAAGTAGGGATTGCGCAGTGCTGAATTCAGCGCCGGCATAAGAACCTTGCCCCCAGCCGCGATTGTCCCATTGCGATCGAAGGTCTTCGAGAAAAGCTCCTGCATCAGCGCATCGATGACCATGTTGCCGGGACCAGTATCGAAAGCGATTACTGCGTTCGTGCCCACGGCGGCGGGAATTGCCGTCAAGTTGGCAATGCCGCCAATATTCTGAAGCACGCGGCCGCGCGTTGGATGGGAGAAGAGCGCGTAGTCGAGCAGGGAAACGAGCGGCGCGCCTTGGCCGCCTGCCAGCATGTCGCCGGGCCGGAAATTCGAAACCACAGGGACGCTCAGCGTGGCCGCAATCGCCTGCGCCTCGCCGGCCTGCCAGGTGCAGGCAAATCTGCGGCCTGCATAACTGGCGGCGCGCGCCTGGTGATAGAGGGTTTGCCCGTGGCAGCCGATCAGGTCGAGTTTGACATTGTGACGCTTGATTGTCGCCTGAACGGCTTCAGCGTACGCAATGCCCAGGCGCCAGTTGAGACGCGCGAGCTCCGCGGTGGACGTAGAAGACGCGTTCATGGCAGCGAGCACGGCGCGCCGGAGCGGAGCCGAGAATGGAAAGCCCTCATGGGCAACAAGCGCAATCTTCGGGCGCAGTTTTCCGGGCGCGATGCGCACCACGGCGACATCGATTCCGTCCGCGGAAGTGCCGCTCATGATGCCTGCGACGGTCATGGCTTTCGGGCTCATGAAGATTGCGCCTCCTGCGCAGGCTGAGCACTTGCAATGATCTCGCCAAAACGGAGAATGCGCGCTCTCAGCGCTGAGAATTGCGTGGACGTAAGAGCCTTCGAAGCTTGGTCCGCAAAGAGTTTGTTTCGTTGGCGCGATGTCTTTCTGGAGCGTGTGAGCAGAAGGGTGCGGAAGGCATTCGACCTTTCAGCTTCCGCGAGCAAGGACTCGTAGGCGCGAAGAATCAATTCCGGACTGTGGCATATCTCCATCAGGTCCATGCCCGCGCGGACAGCGGCGATGACCGCTTCCTCGATGGGTAGGATGTTGAGAATGCCACCCATCTCAAGATCGTCAGAGAAGACGATGCCGCGATAACCGATGCGCTTGCGAAGGACGATGGCGATCCAGTAAGGCGAGACCGAAGCGGGCCTATTCCCGCCTGGTGTATTCGGATAAGCTGCGTGATTGACCATGATCATGGGCAGTTTGTTTCGCAGTTCGCGATAGGGGAGCAGGTCCTCGTTCATCCGGCGATGGTCGCGGCGGATCGCCGGCGTTTCCAGGTGTGAATCGAGCGTGCCGCCGCCGAGTCCGGGAAAATGCTTGCCGCACCCTACAACCCCGTGCGCCGCCAGGCCGGCAAGGAAATTGTGCGCATAATCGACCACGCCCTGCGGGGTTGACGCCGCTGCGCGTGTGCCGATGACCTTTGCCGAGGCGGGCAGCGCGAGGTCAAGCACTGGCGCCAGAGTCGTATTGAAGCCGAACGCCTTCACTGCGCGGGCCACTAGCTCACCTTGCTCGCGAATCAATGCAAGCTTCCCGGTGCTCTGCGCCGCACGCATTACGGTCTGCGCGGAAGGGATGGGCGCTAGCGCGTCGCGCAGGCGGTCGACGCTGCCGCCTTCCACATCTACGCAGCGAACGCTGTGTGTTGCACACAAGGGAGTTGCTTCATCGAGAAGCAGCCGAGACTGCTTCGTGTCAACAATGTTGCGACGAAACAGAATGATCCCGGCGGGGCGCACGAGTTTGAGCCAGGAGCGCTCCAGACCTGAAAGCTCGGGGCCTGCGAGGCCCACTACCAGCAGGCTTCCCGCCGCGTGACGCAGATTCGCCGTCAACTCTTCTCCTTCAATTCCAGCTGTAACTCTTCCAGTAGATTCAAGGCCTGCAGGGGCGTGAGGGAGTTCACGTCCGTGGCCTCGATGCGGTCCACGATGCGCTGCGAGAGCGGCGTGAAGATGGTCAACTGAACGGGTTCGGCGGTTTCCACCTGCACGCTCTGGCGCTCTTGCTTCTCATGCTGGCGCAGCACGCGCTTGGCGCGTTCGATGACAGCCGAGGGCAAGCCGGCGAGTCGAGCCACTTCAATGCCATAACTCTTGCTTGCCGCGCCGGGCTCGATGTTATGCAGAAAGACGATGCCGCCGGCTGCTTCTTTCACGCCAACGCGCAGATTGCGCACGCGCGGCAGCTTCTCGGCGAGCATGGTGAGCTCATGGTAATGCGTGGCGAAGAGCGTGCGCGCTCCGGTCTCCGCGTGCAGATACTCGACAGTGGCCCAGGCCAGCGAGAGACCGTCGAAAGTGGCCGTGCCGCGCCCCATTTCGTCAAGAAGGATGAGCGATTTTCTGGTTGCAGTATTCAGGATTGTGGCCGTCTCTGTCATCTCCACCATGAAGGTCGACCGGCCGCGGGCCACGTTGTCGCTGGCGCCGATACGGGTATAGATGCGATCGACCAACCCGAATCGCAAACTCTCCGCGGGAACGAAGCTGCCCATCTGTGCCAGCAGGACTAACATCGCCGCCTGGCGGAGATAGGTGCTCTTCCCGCCCATGTTAGGGCCAGTTATGAGCAATAAACTTGGACCGTTGCCAATGTTATCCAGGTCTGCGGCACTTAGATATAAATCGTTGGCAATGAACCTGCCCTCGCGTGTATCTTCCATCCATTGTTCAATCACCGGATGGCGACCTGCGACAGCCTCCAGCACAGCTTCCTCGACAATGGTTGGCCGCACGTAGCGGCGCAGCGCGGCTAAGTGCGCGAAGTTGATCAGCAAATCTGCCTCGGCTACTGCCGACGAACTGCGGCGGATGCGGCTTGCTGCCTCCAACACGGTCTTGCGCAGCTCGACAAAGATGCGCTTCTCAATTTCGATGGAGCGGTCGTGGGCGGTGAGTATCTTTCTCTCGTATTCTTTTAACTCGGGAGTGGTGAAGCGTTCCGCGTTGACCAGAGTCTGCTTGCGTTCATAATCTGCCGGGGCCAACGACAAGTTAGACTTGGTGATCTCGATGTAGTAACCGAATACCGAGTTATAGCGAACCTTTAGCGAAGCTATTCCGGTTCGTTGGCGCTCGCGCTCTTCGATGGCTGCAATCGATTGCCGGCCTGTCGAAGAGATGGCGCGCAGTTCATCCAGTTCCTGGTCCACACCCGCAGCGATTGCGCCGCCATCAACGAGCGTGAGGGGAGGCTCGGGCACGAGCGTCGTCTCAATGAGCGCCGTTGCGTCTTCGAGCGTGTCCAGGCGCGCAAATAGAGTTCGCCAGAGCGCGGCTTGCATTGCGTCAAGAGCGATTCTCAGGCCGGGCAGTCTGTTGAGGCTGGCGGCGATGGCACGCACGTCGCGCGGGCCGGCGGAATCGAGCGATAGCCGCGCGAGCAAGCGTTCTAGATCGAGAATGCCATGGAAGGCGCGGCGGATTTCTTCGCGCTTGAGCAGGTCGCCGTGGGCGTCGGCTACGGCCTCGTAGCGAGCTTCGAGCACTTCGGCGTCAGAGAGTGGCCGCAGGATGGTCGCGCGCAGCAGGCGCTTGCCCATGGGCGTCTGGCATGCGTCGAGCGTATGGAAGAGGGTAGCGCGCGCGTCCTGGCCCACAAACAGCGGTTCCACCAATTCGAGGTTCCGCACCGTCACCTGGTCGAGTTCGAGGCAGGTGGAGTGCTCCTGAAATTTCAGGCTGTCAATGTGGGGTGCTTCGATCTTCTGCGTGGTGCGCACGTAATGGAGCACCGCGCCGGCGGCGATGGCGGCGGCGGGATGCGCGTCCAGGCCGTAGCCCTCAAGGGTGCGAACGCTTAACTGGCGTTCTACCAGCGGAATTGCAAACTCGCGCGTCCAGACCCAATCTTCAACGCGGGTGCGCGCGGCAATGCGCTCCAGGCCGCGATCAAGCTGCGCGGGCAACTCGGCGCTGGCGGGGAGCAGAACCTCACTGGGGCCGGCCTTCACTATTTCATCAATGGCCTGCTGGCGGGCTGTGGGGCCGGTAAACTCGGCGGTGCGGAATTCGCCGGTGGAGACGTCGAGCAGTGCCACGGCGCAGATCGGCTCTTTCGCGGGGCCAGTTTCGAAGAGCGCGGCGAGAAAATTGTTCTGCGCCTGATCGAGCGCGTTGTCGAGCGCGGTGCCGGGGGTGAGCACGCGGGTTACTTCACGGCGGACAATCTTTTTGGTGAGTTTGGGGTCCTCCATCTGGTCGCAGATGGCGATGCGGTAGCCCTTGCGCAGGAGACGCGTGAGGTAGCTCTCCACCGCGTGGTAAGGAACGCCGCACATGGGCTGCAATCGCTCGCGGTCTCGTGCCGTGAGGGTCAACTGCAGCTCGCGGCTTACGGTCACGGCGTCGTCGTAGAACAGTTCGTAGAAGTCGCCCATGCGGAAGAAGAGCAGGGCATCGGGATTCTCGCGCTTGGCGGCGGTCCACTGGCGCATGAAGGGGGTAAGATCGGCGGCGGCCTTGTCGACGGGCGCCTTGCCGGGTGCGGGCTGCCGTAGCGCCAACTCCGCCCCTTCCTGGTCTAAAGCAGGCGAGTCCAGTGCAGGCAAGTCCAGAGGCGCGGGTTGAGTGTCTTCCCTGATCACGTTGGCTCTAAGGATACCGTTGCGGGCCGCCTGGTCGCTTCACGTTGTGGATCGCGGGCAGGGCAATCGTTTGGGCCTGCGCATGAATGTCGTAGCGCACCTCCGGGGCGCGAGGCACATTATGGATCGCGTTCCCAGGGCAGTCCCTTCGCTTCGCCCAGGGTCGCCCTGGGCTATTATCACGCGGTCCCTCCGGGACCTGAATCGATTTTCCAAGCAGAATGGGGGCTTCCCGTAGCGGATTTGAGTTCATGCGATTGCCCTGGAATTGCGGGCCCAACTGAACAATTCGGCTGGAATGGCACGGCAAGCGGTAGACTACTTCGGGGACGCGGGCATCCTGAATCGCGAGGAGGATGCCGGCAGAAGAGGGACCGAATGAGAATTTCTAAATTTGTTTGCGGCGCGTTTCTGATTGCGGCGATCATTTTGGGTGCGATTTCTATGAGCGCTGCCAAGCCGGCCAAGTCGCTCAGCGACAAGAAATTTGACGCGCTGGCAACTCAGGCGCTCGAGGCAATGAAGCAGAAAGCCGCTGAATTGAGCATTCAGGGTGTCGCTGTTGTGAGCTACGCGGTTGGCGACGACGTTCAGGGCTGGTCGTCGAAGATGGCCGTGGTGGGCCGCTTGACCGATCCCAAGGGCAGCGCGAACGGGAATAACCTCCTCGGCATCGCCTACGCCAAGTCGGCCGAAATGGCGCGAACCTTGAAGGATTCGGGAACAGCCGGCGGCGCTCCTATGACGGGCGAGTTCGGATGGCAGGGCGGCGTGATTTTAAAGACGAGCAGCGGCTCCGTGATTGTGGCCTTCAGTGGGGGCAAGTCGGAGGTCGACGTGCAAGTGTCGAAGGCTGGGCTTGAGGTGATGAAAAAGGGGTTTCTCTGATGCAGCAGGTTAGCTCGCGCTGCGCGCGGTTAGCGAGTCAGCAAGTTGGCGGCGGCGTGGATCGAGTCTGGGGCATCTAGTGATTTGGATCACAGTATACTGAGCAGTTGCGCCTTTATGGTGAAGGTCGATATGTATCTGCTCTGGCTTCGAGTTGCGGCTATTTTGTACGCGGCGGCGGGTGTAGCCGTCTTCCCAGCCGTGCTCTACAAGGTGGAGCGCTGGCGTAGCTGGTGCGTGCACCTGGGCGGAATGGCCGTCTTCTTCCACTTCGTCTCGGCGGTTGAAATGCTGGTGCAGGCGCATCACTGGGTGCCGGTGAGCGTGCGCGAGGTTCAATCTCTGCTGGGGCTGGCCGTGGCTACCGTTTTTTTTCTAGTGTGGTGGCTTTATGATGCCATCTCCCTTGGTTTGTTTGCGTTGCCGGTGACTTTCTTCATGGTTCTGGTGCCCGCATTGGGGGCTGAGCGGTACACCTTTCCTTCCCAGGGCGTGCGCGCAAGCTGGCTGATTGCGCATATTGCGGCGCTTTTACTGGCCTATGTTGCGCTTGGATTCAGCCTGCTTGCCTCCATCCTCTACTTGGCGCAGGAGCGCAGGCTCAAGGCAAAGCCCAAGGCGAAGCTCTTGACCGCGGAAGACTCCCGATGGGCTCCCCTCGATTGGCTGCCGCCGCTGGACACGCTGGAGCGGATCTCCGAGGCCATGCTGGAGTTCGGCTTTCCATGCATGACGGTGGGGCTGGTGATTGGCACGGTGCTGGTGCAGGAGAGTTCCCTCGGGGCGTCGTATTTTCTCGATCCCAAAATCATTGCGGCGTTTGTGAGCTGGGCCATCTACGTCCTGCTGCTGCTGGTCAGACGCGCCGCAGGGTTGCGTGGGCGCAAGGCTGCCTATCTTTCCGGCGCGGTGTTTGCGGTGATGGTGGTGGTGTGGACGGCCAACCTTTTCAGCCACGTGCACAGGTTCGGCGCGCCATGACACTTTCCATCGTTGGCGTGAACTACAAGACTGCGCCCATCGCGCTGCGGGAGCGCATCGCCATCAGCCGCGAGGACCTGGCGGAGACCACCCGGGCGCTGGCTGCAATGGAAGGCGTGACGGAGTGCATGATCGTTTCCACCTGCAACCGCGTGGAACTGGTGGCGGCGGTCGAGGGGCCGGAGACGGACCTGACCGGGTTCCTGCATTGCCATTTCGGGCTGGATCGCGCCCTGCTGGAGCCGCACATCTACCAGCAGCGTGACCGGGACGCGGTACGGCATTTGTTTCGCGTGGCGGCGAGCCTGGACTCGATGGTGGTGGGCGAGCCGCAAATTCTGGGACAGGTGAAGGAAGCTTTTGCCGTGGCGCGGGCTGCCGGCACGGTTGCGGGCCAGTTGGAACATCTGCTGAAAAGCGCGTTTGCGGC
>JBEKFD010000148.1:0-12272 GCA_050013495.1 Occallatibacter sp.
CCTGACATTGATTTTCAATCCACCTGCTGAACCCTCCTCCCGCCGAGGCGCGAGAGGGCGGTCACGAAATGCTCGGGCTCTTCCGCCGCCCCAGCACAAAGGCCTTCCGCCGGTCCTTCGAAGCGTGGTCGATCTGCTTCCAGAATCCCACAAAATAGTCGATGGCCGAGATGGTCGAAACCAGCACCGTGAAATAAATGGCCGCAATCGCGATCCACTCCACCGGAATGATCACCACGCCAAACTGCCACTGGTGCCAGTGGTGCGCCAGGATGGCCGAAACCACGGCGACAATCTGGGTGACCGTCTTCAGCTTGCCCAGGTCGCTTGCCTGGATGGTGAAGCCCTCCGAAGACGCAATGGACCGCAGCCCGGAGATGAGAAACTCGCGGCCAATGATCACCACCGCGATCCAAACCTTGACCACATGGCTGTTGTAGGCCACCAGGGCGATCAGCGCGCCCGTCACCATGATCTTGTCGGCCAGGGGGTCAAGCAACATGCCCAGCGTGGTGATCTGCGCCCGCTTGCGCGCCAGGTAGCCGTCGAGCCCGTCGGTGATGGACGCAAGAACAAACAGGACCGATGCCAGGATCTCCTGCTCGCCCCCGGCACGCCACGGGAAGTGCGCCGACAGAATCCACAGAAACAGCGGGATCATGGCAATCCGGCTCATCGTGATGGAGTTGGGCAGGTTCATGCGTTTGCGCGCAACGGGAGGCAAGCGCCGCTCGTTTAGCTCCATTATTGCACTGAAAAACGGAGACCGATTGCAGCGGTATCAATCCCTGAACCGATATGGGACAAATGATCGGTCCGATCCAGCAGCCACCACCGCGGCTTTGTTGTTGACGAGCAAGACGCGACCGCCTCCAGCCTGGCCGTGATTCTGCAGTCCTGGTCGGCCTCCTCGCCACATCGTTCACTGGCGACGCTCAGAGCGCAGAGTCCAGGCGGAAGCCCTTCCCCGCTTCGACCTTCCTCACATTCGATCGAGAAACAGCGCAAGCTACGCGTCCGCATCGCTTCGCACGCGTCTCAGCACGGTTTTCCGTAGGCTGAAAACAATCGTGTGGATCGCCCAGGAGGCCGGCACTATGCTGTCTTCTGGGCCACGCGACCGTTCCCAACAGGAAACGATCGTCAAACGACAGCATGCCTGTTTGTTGTATCCGTCGCGCCCGTGCGTTCTGGGAGGAGAACCGTGAACGTTATTTCATCCCCTGCATTCGTGAAGCAGAGGCAGAGCCTTCTGCTGCCAATTGTTGTGGGCGGAAGCATCGCCGGCACGTTCGACCTCATCGCCGCCTTCATCGCCTTCGGCTGGAATGTGCCCTGCGCCATCGCCGCCGGCCTGTTCGGGCCGCGCGCATTCCACGGCGGCCCCGCCATTTGGCTGCTCGGCGTGTTGCTCCACTTCCTTATCGCGTATTCAGCGGCGGCCGTCTACTGTCTATCCAGCGTGAAACTCCCGTTCCTGAAAGATCGTTTCTTCGTCTGCGGCCTGTTCTATGGCATCGCCATATTTCTGGTAATGAACCTGGTTGTGCTGCCGCTCTGTGCCTTTCACGCAGCTGGCCCCTACCAGCTTCGCGCCCTCGTCCAGGGGCTCCTGGTGCACATGTTCCTCATCGGTCTGCCCATTGCCTTCAGCGCATGGAGACTCCCGGAATAAAGCAGCTTCGCATTCGCTCTATGGACTCAGATTGTGCCACATGCACACAGCTTTGAAAGGGCGCGGCGGGGCACCCTCTGGGTCCCGTGCAGTCTGCCGACCTTAATTTGCTGGGCCTTAGCCCCCGAAGGAATTTCCAGGGAGACGATAACCATCGCTCGGCCGACCTAACCAGCGCGCACCAAAAAAAATCCCCGGAAGCCACGTGGGCCTCCGGGGAGATGCTCTGGAACCAGGAAATCTGTTAAGCCTATGCGTTGCGGCGGCCTTTGCGCATCTTCATGCCGGCGGCCAGGCTGGCGATGCCGGACGCCATCATGACAAACGTTGAGGGCTCAGGAGTCGACGGAGGAGGAGGAGGCGGAGGTGCATTCGGGCCGTCCACGTCCAGAACTACCTCATCGGCTATGGAGTAGACGACGTTGCATGTATCGTTGACGGGGCACTCGACGTTGGAAAAGGTTCCAGTGACGCCGCCGCTGGCGTTCATGATGACGAGGTCATACTGGACGTTATCGCCCAGGACAAGCCCGTTGAGAAGGTCAACGTCGAGGGTGGATCCGCTGTCAAGGGTTTCAGTGCCGGAAATGTTCGTCACGCCGAAATCGCCGGCGGCATTTCCGGTAATCCCCTCAACAAGCGTGCCCGTCGCACCCTGCGTAAAGTTCCCGCCGGATACGTTGAGCGTGCTACCGGAGCCGATGGTCAGCGTGCCGTTGTTGGCGAGGCTGGCCGCGGCGGTTGTGAGCTGCGCGCCGCTCAGCAGCGACAGGCTGCCGGTGGCCTGGATGCTTTGCAGGTCAGCCAGCGCGTTCTTGCCGATGCCGTCGTTGATGGCCGCCGATGCGCCGTTCAGGATGATGTTGGCCGAGTCGGTAACAATCTCGCCGCCCGAGGTGTTGGGAGGAAGGTTAAGCTGAATCGTTCCGCCATTCGCGTTGTAGGTGCCGCCTGTCAGCGTGGTGCCGCTGAAGTTGGTCAACGGCCCACTCACGATCAGTGTGCTGCCCGCGTTTGCCTGCAGCGTTCCATTATTCGTGAGGCCGCCCGCGGCGTTAACGACGAGGTTGTTGCCCACGGAATTCGCAAGAATCGTTCCGTTGGCGCCGTTGACGACTGTCAGGCCACCGTTGCCGATTATGCCGTATCCCTGGATCGTGTTATCGGCATTGGTCAGAATCAACCCGCCCGAATTCTGCTGGATGAATGCCTTGCCGTTGTTGTCACCGCTATTCAGCGTCACCGTGCCGCCACCGGACAGTGTCGTGTTGGCCAGCAGTGTAATGAACGTATTGTTGCCGGAGCCGCCGTTCAACTGAATATTGCCGTTGTTGACAATCGCGCCGGTGGTATACGTGGTGGATCCCAGCCCGCCGGTCCACGTGCTGCCTGAAGAAATGGTCACCGCCCCGGCCGCAGTTGCTCCGTTGAGTGTAGCGGTCCCGCCGCCATTGCCCAGCGTGCCTCCGTTGAGGCTGTTGAGCGTTCCGCCATCGATGACCGTCCCGCCGTTGATCAGCACGGTGCCACCGTTGGCCGTGATGTTGCCGCCCGCGTTATTGACGGTCACCGCATTGAGATTCAGCGTGCCGCCGTTTGTGCCCTCCAGCAATCCCAGGTTGGTGATTACGCCGGAGCCGTTCATCGTAAGGGTCTGGTTGGTTACGTTGGCGTTGATCGTCCCCAGGGCATCGTTCACCACTGCCAGGCCGCCGTTGCCGATGATGCCGTACCCCTGGATCGTGTTATCGACATTGGTCAGCGTCAAGCCGCCCGAGTTTTGCACGATGTAGGAATGGCCGTTGTTGTCCCCACCATTCAGGGTAACCGTGCCGCCGCCAGACAATGTCGTATCGGAAACCAAGTTCAGAAACGTATTGTCGCCGGAGCCTCCGTTCAGCTGGATGTTCCCGTTATTGACGATGGAGCCTTCCGTGTAAGTCGTCGAGCCCAAGCCGCCGGTCCACGTGCTGCCGTTGGTAATGGTCACCGCACCGGATGCCGTGGACCCGTTGAGAAAGGCCGCCCCCCCGGCCCCGTCACCGATTATGCCTCCGCCCAGGTTGGTCAGGAATCCGCCATCGATGACCGAGTTGCCGTTGATCAGCACCGTGCCGCCATTGGCTGTGATGCCGGAGCCGGCATCGTTGACGATTACCCCATTGATCTTCAGAATGCCGTCGTTTGTGGCCTCCAGCGTTCCCTGGTTGGTGACGCCACCGCTGGTGTTGAGCAGGAGAGTCTGGCCCGAAACGTTGGCATCGATGACGCCCGCGCTCTGGTTGACTATCCCAATGCCCCCGTTGCCGATCACGCCATAGCCCTGGATCTTGTTATCGACATTGGTCAGCGTCAAGCCGCCCTCGTTTTGCTGGATGTAGACCTGCCCGTTGTTGTCCCCGCTATTCAAGGTGACTGTGCCGCCGCCAGAGAGGGCGGTGCTGGTCGCCAGATCGAGAATCGTATTGTCGCCGCTGCCCCCTGTCAGCAAGATTGCGCCATCGTTGATGATCGAGCCCTTGATGAAAGTCTCCGAGTTCAGGCCGGTGTTCCACGTCGTGCCGCTCGAAATAGTGAGTGCGCCTGCAGTCGATCCGTCAAGAGTGACGGAGGTTCCGTTGCCCTGGCCGATTGTGCCGCCGTTCAGGGTGGTAAGGGCTCCGCCCTCGATGACCGTGCCGCCATTGATCAGGACGCTGCCGGCATTGCCCGTGATGCTGGAACCGGAGTCTAGGACCGTGACCCCGTCAAGATTTAATTCCCCACCGTTTGTGGCCTCCAGCGTTCCCTGGTTGGTGATGACACCGCTGCCGTTGAGCTGAAGGGTCCTACCCGAAACGTTGGCATCGATCGTGCCCAGGGCCTGGTTCAGCAGCGTAATGCCCCCGTTCCCGATCACACCGTAGCCCTGGATCGTGTTATCGGCATTGGTCAACGTCAAGCCGCCCTCTGCCTGCTGAATGTAAACTAGCCCGTTCGTGTCCCCGCTGTTCAGTGTCAGGGTGCCGCCGCCGGACAGCGTGGTGCTGGTATCCAGGGAAAGAATTGTATTGTTGCCGCTGCCTGCCACCAGGGAGATTGCGCCATTGTTGATGATCGACCCTGTCGCATATGTCACCGAGTTCAGGCCTGTGTTCCATGTGGTGCCGCTGGAGATGGTGATCGCACCCTGGGTCGTCCCGTCGAGGGTGACGGACGAGCCGTTGCCCTGTCCGATGCTCCCCCCACCCAGGCTGTTGAGAGTTCCGCCTTCGATCGTCGCGTTCGTGATCAGGACATTACCGCCATTGGCCGTAATGTTCGAGCCAAAGTTGTTGACCGTAGTCCCGGTGATCTTCAGGATGCCTCCGGAAGTCGCCTCAAGCAGGCCTTCATTCGTGATGTTGCCGCTCCCGTTCAAGACCAGCGTATTGCCTGAAGAGTTGGCGTCCACGATGCCCGCAGCCTCGTTCACCAGCGCGATGCCGCCGTTGCCGATGATGCCATAGCCCTGGATCGTGTTGTTTTCATTGGTCAGCGTCAAACCGCCCAAAGCCTGCTGGATGAAGACTTGGCCGTTGTTGTCCCCGCTATTGAGGGTCAGCGTGCCGCCGCCGGAAAGGGTGGTGTTGTTGGTTAGGTTGAAAGTTGTGTTGTTACCGCTGCCTGCCAGCAATGAGATGTTGCCATCGTTGACAATCGAGCCCTTAACGTCCGTGGCCGAGTTCAAACCCCCGGTCCAGGTGCTGCCCGCGGAAAGGGTGATCGCGCCACTGCTCATCCCGTCAAGAGTTGCTGTCGCTCCTGTCGCGCCGAGGATGCCGCTGTTCAGCGTATTCAGGGTGCCCCCCACAATCGTCACGCCGGAAAGGGATACCGTGCCGCCATTGGCTGTGATGTTGCCCCCGGCGTTGCTGATGGTTTGCCCGACCACACTCAGGATTCCTCCGCCAGTCGCCTCCATCAAACCAGCGTTGATGATATTGCCGCCCCCATTCAAAGTCAGCGTATTGCCGGAAGAGTTGGCATCGATTATGCCTGCGGACTCATTGTTCAGTGCAATGCCGCCGTTGCCGATGACGCCATAGCCCTGAATTGTGTTATCGACATTGGTAAGCGTAACGCCGCCCACTGCCTGCTCGATGTAGGCCTTGCCGTTGTTGTCCCCGCTATTCAAAGTCAGCGTTCCGCCGCCCGAAAACGCTGTATTGGCCTCCAACGTGAGAATTGAATTGTTCCCGCTGCCCGCGTTGATGGTGATAGCTCCTGCGTTGCTGACCGTCGGTCCATAAAGAACCATCTCGGTGTCGAGATTGAAGCTCAGAGAGTTGGATGCCCCCAGCGTAAGGTCTCCGACAGATGCGCTCCCGTTCAGCTCGACCGGGTTGTTCGTCGCATTGTCGATCGTGACGTCGGCCGAGGCGCTGTTGGGAACGCCCCCGTTCCAATTGGTGCCGGTGAACCATAAGTTGTTCGTGGCCCCGGTCCACGTCTGCGACCATGCCGGTGCAGAGGAGATGCATGCCAGCGCGACAATCGTCAATGCGACCAGGAACCAACCCGGACGCGGTGAACCTGCCTTGGAGCGAATTGCGATCATGGGAAAACCTCCACACCTTTTGCCGATCACTGCGCCGTTTCGGCTTCGAATCAATTTGGTTAATTACCTTTCGCAGCGCAGACCTCCCGCAGGACAGCTATGCCCTGGCTCGGTGTGCCATGCGACCGTGTACACTTTGCGACCGGACCTGGAGGGAGGAGCAGCCCGGTTTACTTCCCTTGTTTACTTCCCCGCCTGTTTGATCAGTTGAGCAACCCTCGAGTCGGCTCCAACCGGCTCGACAAAAACAATAGACTTCTCGTTCAAAATCATGCGGTCAGGTCCATGCAGCTCGTGCCCGCGTTGAATCAGCACCATCCCGGAGGATTGTTTGGTATTCGGATCAACCGGTCCGGCTTGCACGTAAAACACATTGGTCAGCACCGGCCACGGCGAACCCAGCCCTTCCAGCTTGCCGAAATAAACCGCCCCGTTGGTCAACAGCACCGCGTAATACCTTTGCTCGTCTATGGTTGCGCTGGACGGAACCTCGTTGGCAGGCTTGGACATGTGGCAGGCCGAAACCAGCATCCCGGCCAAAAGCAGCAGGAATAAGGACAAATGTTTTACTACCGAACCATTCCAGCGGGTTGCCCTTATTGGCCCAAGAATCGAACCCGCTGCCGATCGAACTTTCAGCTTCATCAATAATCTCCGCGAACCTTGCACCCATCTCCAAGGCCCCGCCCCAGGGAAAGATGATCGATTCGAAAGCCCGTCACAAATCGGGCTTCCCCGTTACATAAGAATGTGTCAACCAAGTACGCGCTAAATCCGAACAAAGTGAATCACTGTTTTTTGCTTTTAGTTTGATTGTTTTGGTTTTCGATCTATAGGGAGGGCAATTCTAGGATGTAAAACGGGTGACTTTCAAATTCGAACGTCGATACCGCTTGTTGCACGCCAGAAACAGCCGACTCTACAAAATCGCTTCCCAGTCCTCACAATGAACGTACCCCAGCGCATCCCTGAGGTTGACGCGAACGTACGGGTTGCACTTCGAACTCCAAATCGTACTGTTGATAATAAAAGGGTTATTTCTGTCAATACTCCAAGAGGTGCAACATCTTGCACATTTGGGTGATACTTTTCTCCTTCTGGACGGACCTTCTCCTAATCGCGAAAGCCGTTGAGCTGCTGCACTTCTGGTGCAATTCGGTCAGCCTCCGATTAAGTCGATGATTTGAAAAGGGCACGGCGGGATACCCTATGGGTCCCGTGCCGCAAGTGCCGCAAAATCTCCGTGGGCTTTAGCCCCTGAGGGAATGCTGAAGTGGGGCAAGAACTTGATCGGAGGTTCCTCAGTCAGCCAACCGCTGTGAATATTCCCTGCCCTCTCAACTTGTCGTCGCAGACCGTTTGCTTCCAGCTGGTTTCGAGTAATAGGGATCCATCTCAGGCTCCCGCAACTTGGCAAGTTCCAGCGCCTGCAGCACGAATGAGTTCCATGCAAATACGCGGTGGTATCCAAAGAATGGATTTCTCCGCTCGGTGGGCAGATACTCCTGGCTGGTCGGGAAGTCTTCATCTGTGTGAATCTCGGCCCAGAGCCGGTTCGCAATCGCATGTTCCGCCTGTTTCCATCCATGCAGCTTGCCGGTAACGTACCCGCAGATCTCGCTCCTCATCCAACTGCCGCCGTTGTAGTAGATGCCGTCGGCGGCCTTGTTGGCATAACTCGCCGCAAAGGAGTCGCTCACCATGGGATGCCATTTCTCCGTGAAGTAACTCCATGGTTTCCCCTCCGGAAGACCAATGAATATCGGCCTTACAGTGCCGTTCTCTTTCGGAAAAGGGCAGTCCCTTCTCGGCAGCATCGCCGGAATGTGGTTGAGGTGACTAGTGACCATCGCGTCCGTCAGGATAGCCCGCTGGAAAAGCCAAAGGGAAAGAAACTCGGGAAAGATATCCGCAAAACCGATGGCGTCTGTAATATTGCGCGCCGGAAGCAAGAAGCCTCGCTTGGTATCGTAGTAACTGCGGTATTCCGCCTCCGCTTTTGCAATATAACTCTCTGTTATGGTTGCGCTCACTTCAGGGATGCGAAGTTCACGAATCACCCTGAGCAGAACAGCCAGCATTCCCTGGTTCTCGCAAAGCTTGCTGGTGCCCTCGGGATAGTGAATTACGTCGAGCTGTCCTATGACAAACTGCGCGGTGCAAATGGCTTCACGCCTGGGATCGTACGTTGCAAGACAGTACTCCGCGGCCCGGCGTATTTTGTCCATTTGCAGTTGGGTGCCGAATCGGCGGCGGTTCACAAGCGCCCACATCATCCATAGCGGGGTTGAGTCATTTGATTTGCGCTCCAGGTTGGCAATCCCCGGCTCTACAAGAGTGTTGATGGCCCCGTCTTCGCCCTGGTTGTCAGACCAGACACGAAACACCTCTTCGTTTAACTCGCGGTGATGAATGCCATTGAGAGCGTAAAAGCTGTCGCGCAAATACATCTCGCCGGCTGCCGAATACCAGATGCTCGGAGCCAGCATGGGGCGCGGCTCTTCCAGTTGCGAGTTCCAACTCAGCATCGTGACGTCCGCGAAGAGCACCTTTTCCGTTTCCCCGCCTTTGAATCCTAGGCCATCGGCGAGCGCGAGCTGGCTGGCTAGGCGATAACCGCGAATCGTGTCGGGAACCTTATCGCTCGCAAAAATGAAGACAGTCCTGGTTTGCGAAAACCCCATTTCCAGGCGGTGGTATGGTTCGCATCGCGTTGCTACACGGAAGAGTTCGACATCTTGCACTTCAATGGATGGCAGCCGGGCCTCGCCATTTTCGACTGGCCATGCGTCCTCTGAATTGGTGAGCGACAGCACCAGCGCGGCCCCAGTTCCCAGCAGCGCAGGCACAACGAGGGACTGATCGAAATCTGCGAAGGTTGATGGAGATTCCGGCGCGGTGTCATTGAACAGTGTCAGATCGGCAAGCTTGTTCAACTGGGAGTCTATGTCCCACGCATGGACCGATATTGGCGTCGAACAGCGGTACTTGAGATGCACCGCATAAACTTCCCCTGCTTTCGCCGGGAATGGCAGGAATACGAGATCGCTCCTGCTTCTTGGTGACAGCTTCACAACGGCGCCGGCCTGTTCGATTTCAATCTCGCCGCGATGCTTCCACTTGGATGGGCCAGGAAGTTCGACTCGCGTTCGGCTTCCCTCTCCACTCAATTGGGTCGTGGTCTCGCCGAAAGTCTGCTGGATGTATGCGCCTTGCTGCAAACGTTCGCTGGCAGAGGGAAGCCTGTAGAGGTTCAGGTCGGGAATGCTTAATGGCGCCGGCTTCACAGGTGTTCCATCTCTGCGGATGATCCGGCTCCATTTATTGCGATACCCTGAATCGGTAAGCAGCCCAACGGTTACGCCGTTGTTTGTGCGAAATCCAGCTGCGGGAAAATATTCGCGCAGCGGCCCGCCTTTGCAATCTTGCTGGTCAAAGCTCCATAGCTTCGCGGGCGCAGTTTGCGGTTCCAGACGATTGCTCAGTTGGTAGGGCAGCGTATACATATCTTCCTGGCGCAACTGAATTGTCTTCGTGACCGCCTGCGAAATTGTAACTTCGTAAGTAACATCGACAAAGACAGTGGTCCGCAAGTTATTAAGTTGCATCTCTCCTTTGAGCGTAACTCGCCTTTGATCCCCACTCCACGCGGCGGCTCTCCAATCGTCCACCCGGTCTTCGAGGCTGCGCTCGCAATTTTGGAAGACTGCGGAAAACTCTCCACCTTGATGGTGCCGCGCAATAGCTTGCCCACGATAGAGGATCGTGACTCCGTATCCGCTCCGGGCATCTCCTGTTGCCAGAAGGGAAACCAGGCCGGGCTGTGGCGATTCATCGGCGCGCAACCACTGCGGCAGGACGGTTGCCGCTGTAGTAAGTACCGACAGGCCAAGAAACTCACGGCGATCCAGATTTCCAGTGAAGACCATATCCTCGTCCTTCGCATTGCTCTTGACTGGCAAGCATGCGCCGCAGCTTTTCAAAATTGAAATCCGGCTCCATTCACCGCGAAGGAGGAGACGTTGCTGCAGACTCCGGCTCAAAACTGGAGGCCCGCTCGCGTTGTTTGCGGAGCGCCTCTTCACGTTGCGTGTTCACCAGCGCGTGCGTTTGATTGGCCTCTTGTTCGGCTTCTGCTTTCAGCCCCAGGCGCGCATAAACTTTGCCCAATTGATAGTGAGCAGGCGCAAATTGCGGATTCAACTCAATGACCATCTCAAGATCTTGCCGGGCCTGCGCCCAATTCTGTTGCGACGCGTAAAGCTTGGCCAGTTCATACCATGGGTCAGGTGATTTGGGTTCCAACTGCGCTGCCTTTTCAAGCGCAGGCACTGCCTCCGACTCGCGGCCCAGCCGGCTGGCCAACATGCCAAAGTAATACTCCAGCAGATAATGACCGGGGAGTTCCTTGCGAGCAGCTTCAAGAACGTGAATGGCCTCAGCGTCTTTGGCCTCACGGGCATAGGTCTGCGCCAGGCCCACATAAGCCGCATCCAGTTGCGGATCGGTTCTGAGCGCGGTGCGAAAGGCGTCGCGCGCCGCGCCGTAGTTTCCCTTCACCATTTCAACCGCGCCGAGCCGCAACTCGAGCGGTGCAGTTGCGGAAGTTTCACCCAGGCCGGTCTGCACAATCTGAATGGCCTCGTCGTAGCGGTCCATGTCCATCAGCAAACGCGTGTAATCGAGCGTTCTATCGGGGTTGGAAGGGTCGGCCACCAGGGCGGCGCGATAAGCCTCCAACGCCTGAGGCATCTTTTGCTGCATCTCGAAAGCCGCGCCTAGGAAGATGAGTGCATCCGCATTTGCGGGCCGTTCACTGTGCAATGCGGCAAAAACGTTGGAAGCCTCTGCCGCCTGGCCGTCGTACAGCAAGCCAAGAGCGAGGTTATAGCGGTTCTCCCAGGAGGGATCGAGCGCAGCAATTCGCCGAAAGCAATGCACCGCCTCGCTATGGAATCCACGCTGACTGAGAAGAACAGCGATGGAATACTCGCGTATTGATGAAAGTTGGCCGGATTCCTCCAGCCGCAGGATACCCGTGGTTGCCTCGTCCACACGCCCCAGCCTGACTTCCGCTTCCGTCAATCCGGCGCTGGCTTCTGGATCGTTGTCCACTAACTTGCCGGCGCGCGATGCTTCGCTCAGTGCTTCAGAATCCCGTCCAGTGGCAAGCGCCAGCAACATAAGATAGTCATGGGCAAAGTTATCGTTGGGGTCCAGGCGGGATGCTTCGCGCAACTCCGATTCCGCATGCGAAAAATCCTTTTCATTGAGCAGATTGAAGCCGAGATTCCTGTGCGGCGCAGACTGCCGGGGATCGAGGCGAATGGCATTCCGATAGTGGATGTTGGCTTCGTCGACGCGGCCCAGCTGTGTTTCCGTAATCCCCAGCAGGTTTTCGATTGTCGCGTTACGCGGCGCAATGCCGTGCGCCTGTTCCAGCTTGATCAGCGCCTGATCGAAACGCCCTTCACGAATGAGCCTCACTCCCTGCTCTAACGCGGTTGGTTGCGCGCTGAGTCCCGCAGCCAACGCAACGAATGCTAGAGCAGGAGGAATCATGAATAGGGCTCTCATTGCCTTGCTCCTTCGCTTTGCGCGCTTTGGACTGCAATGTCCTCCGAGGATGGCGCAGCCATCTTCTCTGTCTTGATAGCGCGAACCTGGGCAAACGCCTCTGCCGCCTCGCTGCTCTTTCCCTCGGCGCGAAGGACCAGCGCAAGTTGAAAGTGCGTCGCGGCGTCATGGTCGTGCGCCAGCCCAAGCCTCAGCTCCTTTTCCGCGCGCGCGTAGTTCTTTTCGATCGCATGTGCCCGGCCAAGTTGCGCATAGGCGGGCCACAAATCGGGTTTGCTGCGGATTGCCGACTCAAGATGCGGAATCGCTTCCGTTGCGCGCTCCTGGGCGACGAGAACTGTGCCCAACTCCGCGTTGGCTTCAGGGTGGCCGGGACTCAGCGTCAGTTCCCGAGTTAGTTCCGTGATCGCATGGTCCGCATCGCCGTGCTTCCAGTAAAGG
>JBEKFD010000149.1:0-12162 GCA_050013495.1 Occallatibacter sp.
AACCGCCATCGTCGGCAGCGATGTAACCATCTACCAGGGCGTTACGCTGGGGGGAACCGGCAAGGGCCACGGCAAGCGCCACCCCACCATCTGCGACGGCGTCTTCATCGGCAACAACTCCAACGTTCTGGGCAACATCACGGTCGGCGCAAACTCCCGCGTCGGCGCGGGCTCGGTGGTGCTCTCCGATGTGCCCCCCAACTCCACCGTCGTCGGCGTTCCCGCGCACATTGTCTACCGCAACGGCCAACGCGTATTGATTACCGACCCGCACGACGTGAAAGACCCGCTCTCCGACGCGCTCATCGCGCTCTCGGCCCGGGTTGAGGAGCTCGAAGATCGCCTCTGCGTGGCGGGCTCGCAGCCGCCTCATGTCACCGAGCCGTTCGCCGCCGAAGAAGCCGAGCGCGAAGCCTATCGCAAGGAACTCGAGCGCCTGAGCGAGTACGTCTCCATGGGTGAAGGAATTTAGGGGTGAAGAAATTTAGGGATAAATGCATCTGATCCGGCGCGCCTTGCGCAACCACCAGCGAGTGGAACTTCCGCCTCTTCTTCGTCGTAAGAGCCTGCATGGGACGCTCCGGTCCCAGTCCCGTTGCGCTCCGATCCCCCTGCCGATTGAGGCTTGCAATTGAAGACCCATGCGTCGCTGACCTTCCTACTGCTGCTTTCCGGGTGCTTCTATCCCACACAAGCGCCGGCGCAAAGCCTTCCATCCGTCCCCGATTCCCCGGAACCGATTCTGCACATATCTTCTGACCTGGTCCTGGTCGAGGTTGAGGCTCTGGGCGCCAACAACCATCCTGTCAACACGTTGAAGCGCCAGGACTTCCAGATTTTCGATAACGATCGGCCGGTTTCGATCAAGACATTCGACACCGGGACGGAAACGCGGCCTCTGGCGCTCTGGTTTGTTGTGCAGTGCAACATGCACGGATGGGAAACGCACGGGTCAGGCCTGTTCTCCGGCCAAATCGAGCGATTTCATCCCGCCCTCGATCACCTCGACAAGCGGGACAGAGTCGCGGTCGCCGCCTGGTGCGACGACGGGGAAGCGCAAATCGATCTGCCCCCAACGGACGATATCGGGCGAGCGGTTCCGTCGCTGGAACAGGCACTCGCGCCGAGGCCCAACACACCGTCTCACAATCGATCGGGCGAGCTCGCCCTGCAGAAGACCCTGCAACTCATCGTCGACTCCACGCGCTCCATGCCGTCTGACCTGGTACCGGTGATTGTCTTCCTCTATGGCGACTACAGCGCCATGCCCCGGCCGGAAGCCGACCAGTTCATTGACCAACTGCTGGCCACCTCGGCCATGGCTTTCGGCCTGAGAGACCGCAGGTCTCCCCGGTACTTCTCTTTCATGAGTCCGGGTGAGCAGGGATCGATTGCCAACTACATTGCAGCTCAAACCGGCGGCGAGTACTTCTGGGTGACGCCGGAGACTTATGCATCGGGGCTGGAGGAGATTCTTGAGCAGCTCCATGCCCGTTACGAGCTGGGCTTCAAGCCGAGCGCACTGGATGGCAAGCGTCATAAGCTCCAGGTCAAGCTGACAGATCATTCGGACACTTCCATTGCAGGCGTCCGCCTAAGATACCGAGCAGCCTATGTATCTGTGCCGCATCCGGAGAGCTGACGATTCCAGCGCGAATGCGCTTACCAAGAACGAGGTCCGTTGCGCCGCCCGTTGTGTACGAGCAAACAACTCTACCTCCAGTGTTAAAGTGGACTGGTCCCCATTTTTTACCGGAGTCGCGCTCCTTGCCGGGTTTTCGCTGGTTGCTTGCTGGCCTTCTCGTGCTTCACCCTGCCGCCAACGCCGCGACCAGGGTGCTCGCCGCGCCGGTTCCGCCGGAGATGAAGTCCACCGCCTTCACCGTCACCGTCAACGGCCAGCCTGTCGACGTGGCGCACGCAGCGGCCAGCTATGACTGGGTCAGCTTCGACATCACCGGGCCGGTGGACATCGCCATCACCGCCGACCAAGCCGGCTTCTGGGACCACGGCGTCGATATCCAGCCATGGCGGCTCGGCATCCGGCCCGCGCGAGACGGAAAGACCATCCGCTTCCATCTTGCCGCGCCGGCAAAGCTCTCCATCTCCCGCCCAGGCGACTTCCTCAACCACGCGGCCATGCTCTTTCTGTTCGCCGGCGCGCCTCCGCCACCGCCACCCACCGGGCCGAAAGTCACCATCGTTCCCGCCGGCATTCATCGCGAGAGCCTGAACCCGAAATCGGGCGACACCATCTATCTCGCTCCCGGCGCATTCGTGTTTGGCAGCCTCAACCTGTTCAACGTCGGCGGCGTCCGCATTCTCGGCCGCGGGACAATCGTCTATGAAGGCACCCAGGACCCCAACACCGATGAAGGCTGGATGCAGAAGCCCGACTGGCACTGCATCGGCTCCATGAACGCCCGCAATGTCCAGATCGATGGCCTCACCTGCATCGTCCGCGCCCGCACCTGGTCCATCCAGATGAAGGACTCGTTTGACTTCACCTTCGACGACCTGCGCGTCATTGGCGGCAACCCCGGCAACGCCAACCAGGACGGCATGGACTGGCTGGGCGGCGGCGACACCATCGTCCGCGACGCCTTCATTCGCGCCTCCGACGACGACCTGGCCATGGAGGGCAACTGGGATGGCTACCTTGACGCGGACATGCTTCGCCCCGGCAAGGATGTGCAGAACATCCTCGTCGAGCACAGCGAGCTTTCTACCAGCATCTCCAACATTGTCCGCTCCGCCTGGCCGCGCAAGACCTTCAGCTCGCGCAACTTCACCCTGCGCGACTCCGATATTCTGCACGGCGGCATCGGCGCATGTGGCCAGACCTTCGGCCTGCTGGGCATGTGGGGCGCGGACGCCGCCAAGGGCGAGCACGCCAACTACACCTTCGAGAATCTTTTTCTCGACGACTGGTATTCCCTGGCGCAGATACAGGCCGACCAGCCCGCCGGCCAGCCGGGCGTTCACGGATTCACTTTCCGCAACATCTGGGCTCCCGACCAGCCGCCGCTCGCTTACTCCACGCTGGTGGGCGACGTTTCCGGCGTCACCTTCGACAATGTGAAATACGGCCAGACCGTGGCCGGAAACGACGCCAGCCTGCTGCTCATTGCTTCCGAAGGGGCGCAACCGCCCGCGTTCGCCCCCGCGCACAGTCCCGTTGCAAGCTTCACCGTCGATCCTCCCTTCCTCGCTCCGGGCCAGAAGGTGATCTTCACCGCAAAGGAAAATCCGGGCGCACGCTACACCTGGCTGTTTGGCGACGGCACCCAGGCAGCCGGCCGCAGCGTAAGCCACCGATTCCCCGACGCCGAGGGCACGCTGCTCGACGGAGCCGCCACTGGAGCAGGCAGGTTTCGCGTTCTGCTGCACGTTGAAGAGCGGTCAGGCAAGCTTGGCTCGCCCAATCCTGACTCGACCAGTCAGGATTGGGCCGCGCAGGGCGTGGTCGCCGTGGCCAGATGGCATGAAGCCTCAAGTGCATTGACGCCGGCGCTGCCGGGGCTTACGTGGCAAATCTACCCTGGCGTCTGGACCGAGCTTCCCGACCTCTCCAAGCAGCAGGCGGTCTTCAACGGCGAGTCGCTCAACATTCAAGCCGACCCGCAGGGCTTCACCCGCTACGCGGCCGTGTGGGACGGATTCATCGACATTCCCGCCGATGGGGGCTACACCTTCCACTTGCTGGACCGCGACGGCGCGCGCCTGGTGATCGACGGCGTGGAAGTGGCCAGGACCGGCCCGCCTTTCGCCCAGGTTTGCGGTTCGCCCGGCAACGCGATGCGCTACGACCGCGGCTCCCTGGGACTGCGCGCAGGCAAGCACATTCTGCATCTTGAAGGGCTGCATTCCGTGAGCCAGGGCGCGCCGCAGATCCTCTGGGAAGGTCCATCGCTTCCCATTACTGCTGTTCCATCAGCAGCCTACAGCCACGCAAGGGTAGACGCCCTGAAATGAAGACAGGTTAGTTGCTTCGCTTGGCTACTGTGGATTTCGGGGCAGCGGCGGTGCTGGCAATGGCCTGGTCGATGGTGGTGTAAAGCTGCTGGGCCGGGTTCATGACCTGGGTGAAGGGCGCGCCCTTGCCGCCCGCGCTGACGATGAAGATGGCCGGGGTGCTCCGGATGCCGGTGCGGTGGCCGAGGTCAACGTCGGAATCCACTTCCTGGGCCAACTTGCCTTGCGGGTCGATAGCGAAAGGCAAGGCCAGGCTGTGGCTTTGGGCGAACTTCTGCGTGAATTGGGCAAGCGAGTCCGGGTTGTAGATGGAGGTCTGGCTGGCAAAGACCTGGTCGCGGTATTCATCGCCGAGCGCCTTGCTTCTCTGGTCAAACCAGCGGGCGTTGATGGCGGCGTTGCGGCTCCAGTTGTGATACGGAATGAGGAAGTCGTGGCGCACCCAGGGGATGTGGTATTTGGCCGCGGCATCTTTGAGAATGGGGTTGGCGGCGGCGCAGGCGGGGCACTGCAGGTCGTCGAACTCGACGATGGCCACGCGGGCGCCGGCCGGTGGGTGCAGCGCCGAGGGATCCAATACCGGCATTGGGCTCTGCGCGCGGGCTGCGGGGAAGGTCAACAGGGCGAGGGCGGCGCCCAGCAGAAGGCTGGAGCATGCGGGAACGAGGCTGCCTAGGCGGAAAGAGGGGAGCATATTGGTTTGACGATGCATTATGGGTGATTGTAACGCTGGACCTTTCTTCAGAGCATCTTCAACTCAAGTGTTGACAGAATCCACTGTGCCCCATCCATTGTGCGCCCTTTGCACAATGGGTGGGAGAGCGCAGAAGCAGAGGCGGACAGTAAACAGTTAGAGCGAAATTGCCTTAATGCATCAACCCCGTCTCGCGCAATTTGTCGCCCCAGCAGCGAGAATCGCAAGTTGCCTTCACTCGTAGCGCAGCGCCTCGATGGGGTCGAGGTTCGCGGCCTTGTAAGCGGGGTAGATGCCGAAGAGCAACCCGATGGTGCAGGAGACGCCAAAGCCGATCATCACCCACAGGGAAGAAAGCGTGGCGGGCAGGCCAATGGGAAGGTAGTAGACGATCCAGGTAAGCACCGCCCCAACCCCGATGCCGAAGAGGCCGCCGACTGCGCACAGGGTAATGGCCTCGGTGGTGAACTGAGTCATGATAGTGCGTCTGGTAGCGCCAATGGCTTTGCGGACGCCGATTTCGCGGGTTCGCTCGGTGACCGAGACGAGCATGATGTTCATGACGCCGACCCCGCCCACCATGAGTCCGACACTGGAAACGGCGATCATGAACGCGACCAGGCCTCCGGTGATATTGCCCCAAAGCTTGGTGAGCGAGTCCGGGCCGAAGATCTCGAAGTTGTCTTCCGCATCGACTTTAACTTTGCGCCGGATGCGGATGGTTTCGCGAATTTCGTCCTCGACCAGGGCCTTGTTTTTGGGGTCGTCGTACTTCACGGCGAGCCAAAGGTCGAGCACCTCCGGGTGCAGGCTGTGGAAGGTGCCCATGGGAAAGACTATTTCGTTATCGTTGGGGTTTTTGCCGCTGCCAAAAGCCTGCTTTTGCTTGTCGAGCACGCCGATCACGGTGTACAAGCCGTTGGCGACGTTGACTTCCTTGCCGATCGGGTCTTCGCCGTTGACGAAGAGTTCTTCCGCGGTATCATGGCCCAGGACGCAGACGGGCGCGTGCGCCTGGTCTTCCTGGTCGGTGAATATGCGGCCTTCTTGCATCGTCAAATTTGTCGTTTCCATCATCTCCGGCAAATTGCCCGTCAGAATTGCTCCAGCAACCTTGTGCCCCTCGTATTTGGCGCTCACGTCGCCAACGCCGAAGGCTTTTTCGTAGCGGCGTTGCGCGTCAACGGCCACCACATGGGGCAGCGTGCGCAGGGCGTACATGTCGTCCATGGTGAGCTTTTTGCGCGTGAGCTGCTCGGTGGTTGGCCGCACCCCGATGACCGGCATGTGGAAGACCCAAAAGACGTTGGAACCGAGCGAATCGGCAAAGTCGGCGACCCGGTTGTTGAGCCCGTTGATCACCGAAGAAATAACGATCACCGTAGTCACACCGATGACGATGCCCAGGATCGTAAGCCCCGAGCGCAGCTTGTTGGTGCGCAGCGTGTCGAGCGCCATTTTGATCGATTCGCGGGTCTGACCTTGGGCCATGAAAGCTCCAGTTAGTTCACACTTCGTAGTTCACAGTTCTCAGTTCAGGGTTGTTTTTCATCGTTTGGTTTTAGCGAATCGAGCAATCCGAAGAGCATCTTCCGGACTTCATTTGATAGAGATTCTGCGTCATCGATCTGCTTGGCGTTCCCAAAGCTCAGCGCACGTGCAATATCAAGCTGTGTTTGCACCTCACACGTCGAACCGCGCGCGATTCCGAGAAACTGCCGAAATTCACCCACGCTTGCCCTGCCTTGCCCTTCTGCAATATTGCTTGGAATTGAAACTGCCGATCGCCTGATTTGGCCTGTCAAGCCATAGATTTCTTCGCGGGGAAAGCCCTGGGTGAGCTTGTAAATAGCCACGGTCAATTGCATGGCTCGTTGCCAGACTGCCAGGTCTCGAAATGACAGTGCCATGAGATATCCCCTCGCTGTGAACTTTGAACTGCAAACTGCGAACTATGAACTGTGAACTATGAACTGCACTCCTACATTTCCGCCCTCAGCGCCACCACCGGATCCAGCTTTGCCGCCTTGCTTGCCGGGTATACACCGAAAAAAATGCCCGTCGCGGTAGCCATGAACAGGCCCAGCAGCACGCTCCATAACTGCACGCTGGTGGGGAAGCCGATGATGAGCGTGATCAGCTTGGCGACAATCACGCCGCACATCACGCCGATGAATCCTCCAACCAGCGCCATGGTTCCGCTTTCAATGAGGAATTGCAGCAGCACATCCCGCTGCCGCGCGCCCAGCGCCTTGCGTACGCCGATCTCGCGGGTGCGCTCGGTTACCGACACCAGCATGATGTTCATGATCACGATGCCGCCCACCACCAGCGAGATGGAGGCGATGCCGATGACCACGTCGAAGAAGATGGCCGAGATCTGCTTCCAGATGTCGAGGAACGTGTCATTGGTCTGGATTTCGAAGTCGTCCTCCGCGCCAACTGCGTCGTGGCGCCGGGCGCGCATCATCACCTCCACCTCGTCCTTGGCGCGCTCCATGGATTCCGGCGTGCCGCCGGCGCGGGCAAAGATGTCAACCGAATCGTTGAATCCGTAAGTCTGCTGGTAGGTGGAGATGGGCACCGCGACCCAGTTGTCCTGCGACTGGCCGAGCATCTTGCCCTGGCGCGCGCCCACGCCGACGATGGTGAATGGAATCCCGCCGACGCGGATCTCCTTGCCCAGAGGATCGCCGTCGCCCAGGAGGTTGTCCACAATGTCGTAGCCCACAATGGCGCTGTGGGTGGCGTTCGCGTCGTCGGCCGGGGTAAAGCCGCGGCCCATGTCGATATCCAGGTTATCCAGCGACACCATGGTCCAGGTAATGCCGCGCATATCGGTATCGGTGCTGGAATGTCCATTCGCGACAACGCTTACTTGCTGATCGAGCCGCACGCCCACTTCCGTGCAATCGGTGCAACCGTCCTGCACCGCCTGGTAGTCCTCGATGCGGAGAATCTTCCGCTTCTGAAAGCGGAAGTAGTCCTGCGCGGAGAAGATGGGGCCGGTGCGGTCGATTGAAAAGACATCCGCGCCGTGGCTCAGTAACTTGGTGCTCACATACGTATTGGCGCCGTTCACCAAGGTGATGACCATGATGACGGAGGCCACGCCCATGACCACGCCAATGAGCGTGAGGATGGAGCGCAGCTTGTTGCCCCAAAGGGATTGCAGCGCGAGTTTGAAGGCCTCAGTGAATTGCATTCGTCCGCTTTCGTGGCCGGGGGCTGGTTGGCTGGGGGCAAGTTGGGCAGTTCGATTCCCAACGTTTCGCCAAGAGAACGGCGAATGTCGAGGCGCCCAGGATTCTTGGAGCTTCTGGCCGGTTTCCCTAGTCTAAGCAATCTGACATGATCGCGCTGGCCCAAGGTCTATTTCTATTGACGTGCCAAACAGCAATCTGGCCGCGTTCGATGGTTGAATGAGCGAGGCAAAGGGCCGGTTCGGCCCGCAATCCGAGCCGATTTATCCTTGATTCGAAGCGTGTTGGGATGCTGGATGGTCCCGAGCGTTCTAGCGTCCCGTCCCTAAAGTTCATAACATAAAACGACCTGTCATCCTGAGCGAAAGGGGCCCCAAACGCTTTTCAGTTTGGGGGTGGTGAGTCGAAAGCCTGCCCTGAGCGAAGTCGAATCGGGATCTGCGGTTGCACTTCGGAACTTATGCCACGAACTTCTGGGACACCACACTAGCAATGCGGATACACGGAGGGTGAGGATAATCCGGCATATTGCCGCGCATCCTCGCTCACTGCTACGCCTTCCCCATCACCCGCGCCAGCGTAGCGCCGATTTCCGCCGGCGATACCACCACGTGAATCCCGGCCTCAGTCATGGCCTTCATCTTGTCCGCCGCCGTGCCTTGGCCGCCCGAGATGATCGCGCCCGCGTGGCCCATGCGTCGGCCCGGCGGCGCAGTCTGCCCGGCGATAAAGCCCACCACCGGCTTCTTCACATACTGCTTCACAAACTCCGCCGCGGCCTCTTCCGCCGATCCGCCAATCTCGCCGATCATGATGATCGCCTCGGTCTCCGGATCGTCGTTCAGCAACCGCAGCGCGTCAATGTGCGTGGTCCCAATGATCGGATCGCCGCCAATGCCGATCGCCGTCGATTGCCCGATCCCGCGCTGCGTCAACTGGTGCACAGCCTCATACGTCAGCGTTCCCGAGCGCGAGACGATGCCAATCGACCCTTCCTTGTGAATGCGCGCCGGCATGATGCCGATCTTGGCCTTCCCCGGCGAAATCACGCCAGGGCAATTCGGCCCGATCAGCCGCGACTTGGAGCTTTTAAGCTTGGCCCACACCTTCACCATATCCAGCGTAGGAATGCCTTCGGTGATGCAGACGATCAGCGGAAGCCCCGCGTCCTCGGCCTCGAGAATCGCATCCGCGGCAAACGGCGGCGGCACAAAAATCACGGTCGCATTCGCGCCCGTCTTCTCAACTGCGTCTTGCACCGTATTGAACACCGGCCAGCCCTCATGCGTGGTTCCACCTTTGCCCGGCGTAACACCGCCAACGACGACAGTGCCGTATTCAGCCGCGCCTTTCGCATGAAAGGTTCCTTCTTTTCCGGTTATCCCCTGAACGATGAGTCGGGTGTTCTTGTTAACCAGTACTGACATATGCCTCCAAAGATTCCAGTCTCTTCTGAGACGGAACGCATTTCTAGCTCACGCTATTCACTCCAGCCATAAGAGAGTCGATATCCATCTTTGTCCACTCTTCAATCGCCAAGTCAACGAAAGTTTTTCTTGCCTCAGGCGCTTTGGCCTCGCACCCGCATAGGTCTGATATGTGACACGCCAGAAGGAAGAATGATTTTAGGAGCCCATCACTGGAATTGCTGGTCCTCACGAGTTCGGTGTATTCAACTTCGGCGTCGCATTGTTTCTCGACAAATTCATTCTTCATTTTTTCTTTGAGGTTGCTCGGCCAATGAGCGAAGTATGAATCAATGGCGACTGAAGGTATCAGGTTTTCCAGATATTCCAGGATCTTCTGCTTCTGCGATGCAGTGAGCATAGTAACCGCATGGCGCATCGTAACATGTGTGTAAAAGTAAATGAATTCGAAGAAAACGAAGGATTCTCTTTCTAGCCTCTTCGCTTCAGTAGGAGCCTCGATCCATTTCTTAGCCTCATCTCGGTTATTCACCGATGCTTGGATAATGGCTGCGCCAACCTTCCGGATCGCTTCGTACTCTCGCTCCGTTTCCCTCTTCGCGCTCTCAATAAGTCTGTCCAGTTGACGCTGTCTCGAATCTCCCCATTTCGGAACCGACGAAAACATAAAGCCTCCAAGAGACCTAGCCACTATCCTAATTGTTCATCCGGTTGGGCCTCCAACGATTCGCCGGCTTCCCGCGCAATACCCCACCATTTTGTGAGCGATGGGGCTGCGAAGTAAAGAACAATGTCCTCCCTGTCTACGTAAACTACTGATGATAAATGGAATGGCCTATGAAAACGCCTGCTCCCTACTCTTGGCAGTGTCCTGATTTGAAATCCAAAGGGTCAGTATCGACGAGTACAATTTTAGGATCGTGTGGATATGGCTGGCGATACTCGCAATTGCCGAAAGGCCCGAATGGTGGCTGGTCATTATCGCGGCGCTCACTGGGGGTGTTGTTGGCTGGCAATCGTTGGAAACCAGACGGTCCGCCAAGGCTGCTCTCAAACAAGTTGACCACATGGTTGCCTCGGAACGTGCTAGGCTGTCGGTCATATTCCCGCCTGACAATCCTCTCTTGGAGCCCTGTGTATACACCGATGAAAAGTCCTCGATGGTCAATCTTTTTATCGACATCATCAATGACGGCGAAACAATGGCCTCTGACGTTGAAGCATCTGGGGATATAATTTTTTCGTATTCTCTCGCAGACTCCCTTTGCGGGGAGGGAACCGAACTGGAAATTCCAAGGGTCATTCGTGATGCCAAAATCGAAAATCCTATTCGAGTTTCCTTACAACCAAAAATTTGCGATGGCCCTGTTGTGATTGAAGATAGCCTCGTCGAAAAAATAAAGGAAGGGACTGCTTTCATGAAAATGACTGGGAAGATTTCCTATAATGACATTTATGGAAATCCGCACTGCACCCCTTTTCATTATCGCTGGCAAGTCTATGGAAACGATGCCGGTGGCCATTGGTGTGATGGTTCCCGCTGGATTGACCTCAGCCCTGCAAGCACCTGACCCAAAAAACAGGAACACCAAAATCCAGATTAGGACACTACCCTACTCTCCTGTTTTGGCCGCGGCAACCACCAGGTCTGCGGCTTCTTTCATGGTTTCGCCGACCTGGAAGTTCAAACCCGACTCGGCAAGGATCTTGCGGCCTTCTTCCACATTCGTCCCTTCCAGCCGCAGCACAATCGGCACCTTTACATTCAAGTTGCGCGCCGCCGCCACAACGCCTGTCGCCAATCGGTCCACACGCAGAATGCCGCCAAAAATATTGATAAAGATGGCCTTCACGTGTTCGTCGGCGAGCAGGATTCCAAACGCATGTTCGATCTGCTCCTGCGTTGCGCCGCCGCCTACATCGAGAAAATTGGCGGGGCTTCCGCCTGCATATTGAATGATGTCCATGGTGGCCATCGCCAGTCCCGCGCCATTCACCATGCACGCAATCGAGCCGTCCAGCTTGATGTAATTCAGCGCGTACTTGCTGGCTTCCACTTCAAGCGGGTCCTCTTCCGCCGTGTCGCGCAGCGCCTTGATGGCCGCGTGGCGGAACAGCGCGTTGTCGTCGAAGGTGATCTTCGCGTCCAGCGCGAACAGCTTGTCATCCTTGGTGGTGATGAATGGATTGATCTCGATCAGCGACGCATCCGTGTCCATGAAGGCCTTGTACAAGCTCTGAAAAAAAGTGACCGCCGCGTTGATTTGCGTCGGCTTCAATCCCAGTGCGAAAGCCAGCTTGCGCGCCTGCCACCCACCAAATCCAATCGCCGGATCGATGGTCTCCTTGAAGATGGCCTCGGGCGTCTTGGCGGCCACTTCCTCAATCTCCATGCCGCCCGCCTGCGACGCCATGAAGACCAGTTTGCCCGTCGCACGGTCGAGCACAATGCCCAGGTAGAGCTCGCGATCGATGGCCGCAGTCTCTTCGACAAGCAGGCGCTGGACTTTCTGTCCCGCGGGCCCGGTCTGGTGCGTCACCAGTTGCATGCCGAGAATGTTCTTGGCGTACTGCTCAGCCTCTTCGCGCGTCTTGGCTACCTTCACGCCGCCGCCCTTGCCGCGGCCTCCTGCATGAATCTGCGCCTTCACCACCACGCCGCTGGCGCCCTCGGCAAACAGCTTGCGCGTCACGTCGTTCGCCTCTTCGAGCGTGTTGGCCATCTCGCCTTTGGGCACGGCAACGCCGTACTTGGCCAGAATCTCTTTTGCCTGATACTCGTGAATTTTCAAGTTGGGTCCGCCCAGTCCGCTGGGTTTTGAGGGATTCGGCGCCGGACCCGGTGAACCCTGGGCCAGCGAAG
>JBEKFD010000150.1:0-27452 GCA_050013495.1 Occallatibacter sp.
ATCGGAGCTTATGCCGGACAAATCAGTTGGGACGAAGACGCTTTCGACCCGATGACCGACCAGGAGTTGATTGAAAGCGGCCTGGGCTACATGCTGGATGCGCCGTTAGTCCCGCCCCCAGCCGCGCCCGCTAACAAATGACCTACCTGCTCGACACCCACACATTTCTCTGGCTGCTCAGAGACCCCCAAATGCTACCGGCTCAGGTTCGGGAAATCGCTGCGGATCCCTCCAAAACCCTGCTCCTGTCCATCGTCACTCCCTGGGAGATGGCGATCAAAGCAAAGATCGGCAAGCTGGAAGCAGCCGCGATCCTGGATAACTTTGAACATCAAATGGCAAGCGCCGGCTATAGCATCCTAGAGACCACCGTCCGGCAAGCCATTCGCGGAGGGCGGTTGCCGCTGCACCACAAAGACCCCTTCGACCGCCTGCTGGCCGCCCAGGCGCTCGACCTGCGGATTCCCCTGGTGAGCCGCGACGAAGTCTTCGACCTTTACGGCGTAAACCGCATTTGGGCCTGAACCGCACCCCCGGCCTCAAGGCCAACATTGACTGGAGACAAGTTTTGGCGAAGTATCGCAAATCGGGAACCCCCACCCGGCCAGCTGCCGGCGCGCTGCCCCTGGTAGCCATTGTCGGCCGCCCCAACGTGGGCAAATCCACGCTGTTCAATCGCCTCACCGGCAGCCGCCGCTCCATTGTCGGTGACGAGCCCGGCATTACCCGCGACCGCATCTACGGCGAATACGATTGGGCTGGCCGCAGCTTCCGCCTGGTTGACACGGGCGGCATCGTGCCGGACGACCCCGAGCTCATTCCCACCGAAATCTACAACCAGGCCAAAGTCGCCCTTGAGGAAGCCGAAGCCCTCATCCTCGTGGTCGACGCCCGAACCGAACTCGCGAGCCCGGACTACGACCTGGTCAAGCTGCTCATCCGCGGCGGCAAGCCCGTCTTCCTTGCAGTGAACAAGGTGGAAGGCGACGCCATGGCCGCCGAAGCCGAAAACTTCCGCCGCCTCGGCTTGCGCAACGTCTACCCCATCAGCTCCGAGCACGGCTTGGGCATCGGCGACCTGCTCGACGCCATCTCAGCAGCCATTCCGGCCCCGCCTAAAACCGCCGAAACCGTCCAGCAGGCCCAAGCCGAGCAGGACCTGGAAGCCGAAGAAGACGAAATCTACGAAGGCGGTCCCATCCCGCCCGACCCTGAAGCCGACAACCAGCTTGACGGCTCAGAAGAAGGCGAGCACCAGCTCCACCGCACCCACGGCGAGTTCGAGCAGCACGAAACCTCCGTCGCCATCATCGGACGCCCCAACGTCGGCAAGTCCACCCTGCTCAACGCCCTCACCGGAACCTCGCGGGCCATTGTCTCGCCCATCGCCGGGACGACTCGGGACGCGGTGGACGAAGTCGTCGACTTCGAAGGCGCCCAGTTCCGCTTCATTGACACCGCCGGCATCCGCCGCAAGGGCAAGACCCACGAAATGGCCGAGAAGCTGAGCGTGATCATGGCCCGCCGCCATCTTGAAGCCGCCGACGTCGCTTTGCTCATCATCGACGCTACAGATGGAGTGACCGGAGCCGACGCCACCATCGGCGGATACGCCCACGAGTCCGGCCGCTCGGTCATCATCGTCGTCAACAAGTGGGACGCCGTCACCACCGGCCGCACCGACGGCAAGCCCCCCGCCGACCGCGAAGTCTTCGAGCAGCAGCTCCGCCGCACCCTCAAATATCTCCACTACGCCCCGGTCATCTTCCTTTCCGCCCTCGAAGGCACCATCCCCACGGCAGAAGGCACCGCCCGCAAAGGCATGGCCCGCGTCCTCAACGAAGTCAAATCCGTAGCCGCCGAGCGCCGCAAGCGCGTCTCCACCGGCCAAATGAACCGTTTCTTGGAGCGCGTCGACTTCCAGCGTGCGCCGGTGCCGATGGCCAAGCGCATTCGAATCTTCTATATGACGCAAGCCGCCGTAGCTCCGCCGACGTTCATCCTGTTCACGGATCGCGACATCAAGCTGCACTTCAGCTTCGAGAGATTTCTGGAGAACCAGATCCGCGAAGCGTTCGGATTCAAGGGAACGCCGATCTGGTTCAAGGTGCGCGCGCGTAATGCGGCCAAGAAGGGCTAATTTATTTAGTTTGTTTAGCTTAAGTGGTGATTTTGGCACAGATTCACAGAATCACCCGCGGGGTGATTCTGTGGACTTCCTCTTGATAAGTTATTGATATTGCTGTGGTTGGATGTCTCTCCACAGTTTCACAGCCGAGAAATGACGTTTTTGTTACCGGGGGGGGTGGGGTAATCTGCCTATTTCTGGGCGGGTTTGGAGGCCTCTGTTTTGTGGGTGTGGCTTCGGCGCGCGGGAGAGCCTTTGGGCTGCCGGGTTTTGGACGCCGTGCGATGGGTGCTTAGGGCTACCTGGGCGGCGTAGAGCAGCTTGGTGGCCTGCTCGGCGGGGATGGCGCCGATGAGGAGTCCGTGGGCGACGCAGGCGACAAAGTCACGGGCGCTGTCAAAGCCGGAGAGCGAGGGCATGGAGTTGCGGTAGGCTATCGAAGCATCGATTCGGCAGAAGTAGTCGGCTTTGCCTTCGGCCGCGGTGGCTTGAAAGGCGCGTTCCCAGGCGTTGCAGCAGCGGGCGATGCAGGGGTTTTCGCGAGCGGGGGCGGGTCCGTCTTCCGGGCTGGTGGCGATGGGGGATGGGGTGGGGCTGGTCATGGTGGGGCTCCTTCGGCGGCTGGGTTTTTGGCTCCTGAACTAATTGTGCGCCGAAGTTGGGTAATTATATGCAATGATTTGCGGGCACATGCGGTGCGGCAGACGGCGCTCGCGCGCCGTGGCGTTGAGAGGTCGGGACGAGCCATTCGCCTTAGTCGCTTTTCCCGGGCTTCGGCAGGATTATCCTCCAATCGACCGATGGCCTTTGGATGAACCGCCAAACATCGTCCCGCCGGACTGCATTCCACCCGGACGAGGTAAGAACGCGAAGCCGGGAGTTAGTCGAAGCGTCCTCGACCCAGAACAGGATCCTCAGGCTCGCCACAGGCCCTTTACTCGGTAGGAGCATTCTTAGCACATCCGGCAGGAAAAGGGGGTCGCGTTCAGGGAGGCCATCCCAGATCTCGTTGGAGCCCTGATCCACGCATTGGAGGAGCCAAGAAGCGGCTTTTGCAGGGTCGGATAGCAGGTCGTCCCGCCGTGGGATCGGGTCAATGGATTTCTTAAAGGTCTGTGTCGCCCATTCCCATCCCGAGGGGTCGATTTTCTTGACCAGCGGGTGGGAGGGGTTCCATACGGTCGCGGTTTCGTTGTTCCCCGCGTACCATATGAATCTTGCGCCGCAAAGGTCCTTCCACTTGGGTGGGAATTTGGATTCCAACCATCGCCCGGGCGAGGTTGGGACGGGGCGCCGAATCCACAGAGGCACGAAGCTCGTGCGCCAGGTCTCTAAAACCACGATGCGGTCTGGAGGCAAGGTTAGTGGATTCCATCCAACCCCACGGAAGTCACTAGGCTCGCTCTCCGGGCTGAGCGAGGTTAAGGGAATGATTCGAATTGGTTTTCCGCGAAACCCGAGCTTTCGCGCCCATTCTGGGGAAGTGTAGCCAAATGCTGACCTGCTGACCGCTGGAAAGCGTACTTCTTCCCACCACATCGTCGCGCCTACGCTGCCCTCCTCCTGGCCGGCGTCAGATATCCATCGACACTGGCTGGATTGATTGGGCATCCTCTCGGCCATGCGGGCATTTAGCCAGGCAAATGGCGAGTCTTTAAACTCTTCGAGGATCAGGGTGAGTATTTTTTCGATGTGGGCGTGAATCGACCCCGACACCCCAGCGAATCCCTTCGAAACGAATTCAGTTCGGTTGGCCATGATTTCGCCGGCGCTGTTCGAAACCCAGTTGATCCGAACGAACCAAGATCGGAGAGCGAGGCGCCGCGAGTTCGCCCAGTGCCGATCGAATCCCCTGACAACTGCCATTCCCCTCCACGCCTCTTCGATTTCCCCCTGCATGCGGTAATGTGTGCCGTTTAGGAAAGGGCGCACGGCAAGCCGGCTGTTTTCGCTCAGGCTTGTTCGGATGAATGCGAGGCAGGGGCCGCCCGGAAGCCGGAAGTATGGAGTTCTTATTTCGTATCTTCCGAGCCCTTCCGGGAGTGTCCCCTCCTCGATGCGCCAGTGCAGGCAATTTCTAATCTCTTCTTCCATCCGAATGATTTCGTGTTTGGCCGCAAGGCGTCTCTCCCTCTCCTCGGTCTTCAGGAGCCCAAGGTCCTCTTGATCTTCTCGAGGGTTGCGCCCTCGCCCGATCTCTTCCAATATCCGTTCTGAGTAATCCCTCGGCGACCAGCCTGGGGCGAGCCCGAGGGGCGGGCACTCAGGAATCGGGGAGCTCAAGTGAAACTGGCAGGGACAGTAGACAAGGGTGTCGACGAGATATTCGCGAAGCATTGTGTACCAGGAGGCGGGGTCAGAGGAGATGCTCCTATTCAGGCGAAGGCGGACTCGCGTTCCCTGAAGCCCCTCCCTGGCCTTCGTAAGCTCTCCGAAGGTTCCGACGCCCCCGGTTTCGAAATGCCACTTTGTGTAGTCGCTGTCGCCTGCTTCCTGAGCGCGGAAGGTCTCAATTTCAACGCTTGTTGCAATCATGAAATAGCTCAAGATGCCAATTCCGAACTGGCCGGACCTTCCAAGGTCGAATCCGGCCAGGTTGCACCGGCGCTCCAGGGCGCGGACGTCGTGACGAGGACTTGAGGCGGTCACGAGTACCCGCTCCGTGATGATCGTTTTTGTCATCCCGATTCCGTTGTCGGTGCAGACAAGGTATGCGTCATCACCCTCCATTTCAAATTGCAGAGATGCACGATGCATTTCCCGGAGGTCAATGTCTAGCTTCTTGCTCGCCGGGTCGGGTTGGTTAAGCTTCAAGTAGGCGATTCGCTCAGCCACTGCGTCAAAGGCGTTTTGCACAAGTTCCCGCACCGCGTCTAGCGGTGTTCGGTAGAGGGCGGTCCCGGATAAGATCGAAAGCAGCTTTTTGGTGTCTGGGCGGAATGCGCCGTTGATGTATTCATATGAACCGTCACGGGGCTCGACATCGCGATGGCATGCCGCCGCCAGTTCCCAGGGATACGGGCGCACCACCCCGCCTGGCAGGGCGCCGAGCGGGGAGTCGTCGGCTATTTTCCTGCAAAGAGCCATCTCAACGTCAACGGCCTCCATCGTTTCCTCAATTGCCCTGTGGAGCTGTGCGGAGCCCGGCCGCGCGGTGATGACCACCTTCCCCTCTGAGAGCGTCAGGGTGATTTCCTTGTCTTTCCACCAATAGATTTGGCTTTCGGGGATGACGTCCCTGTGCTGAAGGATTATTTCAGGCGTTCTCTCGGGGTCGAATTCGAGGATGTCGGCCATGCGAAGGACGAGCGCGAGGTAGCGCAGGTTCACCACCTCGGGCGGGCTGGCGACCCAACGCGCTTTGAAGGAGGGCTGAGTCAGCTTCTCGAGGCCAAAATGGTGGCTTTGGCAAAGCAGAACAAGGTCGTCTATCCAGCCGCTGTAATTGCTAAGCGGCTCCCCAGCAAGGTGGGCGCGAATCCATTCCCCGCTCCAGTCATTATGGCGGTCGCGGCAGTAGTAGGTTGTGATCTCGCGAGCGAGTGCCAGCCTGCCTGCTGATGGGATTCCATCCGAGATCGGCGGGACCACCTGGTAGCCTTTGTCGTCCAGCCAGATTTGGAGCGCCGTAGATTCATCACCCGTAAGCAAGTTCTTGCCGCCGGCGAGAAGGTAGTCGTAGTGGGCATTGACCTTATTGAACTCCGGCGTCATCCCTATGTCATGCAAATATGCTGAGAGAATGAGCAGGGAAAGCTCAAAAGAGGTGAGCGTGTCCATCGCTCCCCCTGCAACTGCCACCATTCGTTGGGCGACGCGGAAGGAGTGGCCTGCGTCGTGCAGCGTGAAGTCTTTAGGCGCAGTTCCTCCAGATTGAAGGACCGATTGGATATCAGGCATGATTGCGCGAAGCGTGGTGCGGCAATCCTCCGCGTGGGAGTCCTTGCGCGAGAGCAGGGCTTTCCACAACGCACATTCGGTCCAATCGTGAAGGCTTTCCATAGGGTTTTCGCTTTAGCGAACCATTCTAACGTTAACTCCCAGAAGAATCATCGAAAAACAGTTCAGTGATGGATGCCCTGTCCTTTGGCCAAGACCCATGCGACCCAAAGGCAGCCCGGAAGAACTCGAACGGCGGCGAATGCGGGCTTAGGCTCTGATGGGACAGGGCAAGACGCCCGTCCAGGTGGCTCGGCTGCTCGACGTTGACCGGCGCAGTTTGCGGCGATGGAAGGCGACGGCGCGCTACGCGCGGGGGCTGAAGCCCCAGGTCGTTTGTCTTGCTGTTGCGCGGGGGTTGAAACCCCCGCCTCCCTCCGACGCGGCGTTTGCGGCACGACTGAAGTCGTGCCCTTTCAAAACTAAGGCCTGCTTGTGTCTGGCCGGCTGGAGGAGGTTCCGGCTGGGTCGGTCAGCTTGGTGATGTGGACGGTGGCTTGGGTTTCGGGGATGGTGCCGTCGTTGACTTGCACTTCTGTCGGCTTGCCTAGAATGAGCAGGCGCTGGTCGGCGGTGCTGCGGGCGGGGACGATGACTCGCTGGGTGACTGTGTTGGAGATGGAACGGACGGTGACAGGGACTTCACAAGACGCGTAGCCGGTGTTGGCGATCTTCACGGTGACCAGCCAGTTTCCCGCCTCGGCGGGGACGGGGAAGACGCTGGTGATGGTCAGGTCGGGAAGGCCCTTGTCGGCGTCGATCCAGTCAGAGAAGAACCAGGACAAATTCTGACGGGGGCTGGACTGCTCCAGGAGCTTCTCAAATTGACTTGGTCCGGTGTCGCGGCCGTAGCCCTGGCTTCGGTCGGACTTGGGATCGTAGGCGCGGAGGGCGGCGGAGAGGGCGGCGTCGCCGGCGATTTCGCGGAGCATCCAGAAGACGTAAGTGGCTTTGGTTCTGTAATAAACGGGCGAGATGGCCTGGGCGAGGGGCTGGCCTAGGCTTTGGCCGGGGCTTTCGGGCTCGGCGAGAGCGAGAGCGGGGCGCGCGGCCTCAAGCGTGCCGAGGGCCTGGTCGCGGCCGCGGGTCTTTTCAGTCCAAAGCGTGCCCATGAAGTGGGCTACGCCTTCGGAGAGCCAGGCGCGAGGGGAGTCGACCCAGGCGTGGGTCAGTGCGTGGGCCAGGACTCCGTTCAGTTGATCGGGAGTGGCGGGGCGGATGGCTGTGGCGAGCATGGAGCCGGTTTCCCAGGGGGCGTCCTGCGGGTCGGGCAGGTCGAGGAGGGTGAGCTGGGAGCGGGGACGCTGCCCCAGCCCTCCCTGCAGAAAAGGCGTGACGATTGCGGCGGCGTCGGACCAGGATTGGACTGCGATCAGGTCTTCGGGAAGGACCCAGAGCATGGTGTTGGCGGCGGTGCGTGGGGTGCGGACGGCGACGAAAAGGCTGGGAGCCTCAAAGCCGAGGGTTTCGCCGCCGTTGTTGGCAGTGGCCACGCCGGAGACTTCGGAGTCCTGGCTGATTTCTGGGCCGGGCGCGTCGGTGACGGAGAGCGGGGCGAGATGGCCGTTGATGAGGGCGACGGAGGGAGCGCGGCCGTGGGGGAACTCGACGGTGAGGCGGAGGCGGAAGTGGGCGCCGGCGAGGCGGAGCTTGTGCTCGCCGATTTCGTCGAAGAGGCGGGCGCCGTCGCCGAGGATGACGGGAACGCTGGAGACGGGATACCAGACGACGTTGCCGAAGCCGCGCAGGCCGGTGAAGTCGAGGTCGACCTGGTCCCAGTCGGAGTGGAGGGCGATGTCGTCGGGGGTTCCGATGGTGAGGAGGCGCTGGGCGTTGGCGGGGATTGCGCCGGAGTAGGTGACGTCAAGCTGGAGGGTTGCGCCGGGGGCTAGAGGCTGGGGAAGGGAGACAGCGGCTTCGTGGAGCTGGCCGGTGTGGTCGGCGTCGGAGTTGAGGGTGGCGACGGAGAAGGTTACGTCGTGTGCATTGAGGCGGATGCGCTCCCAGTTGAGGGAGCTGGAGATTTGCAGGGGGATGCGGGCGAGGGGTTTGGGGCCGTCGTTGCGGAGGGTGAGGAGGGCGCGGACGGCGAGGTGGTGGTCGGCGGGGCGGAGATGGACGTCCATGTCGAAGTCGGTGAAGGTGACGGACTGGCGCTCGGCGTCTTCGGCCACCTGCGGTGGGGCCAACTGCGCCCTCGGCGCCATGGGTGTTTGGGTTTCCGGCAGGGTGGACTGAGTAGTGGTCCGGCCGTTTTCGTCGATGGAGCGGGAGAGGATGACTTTGCCGTTGGGCTGGGCCTGCTGGGCGGCCGGCGGCGGATTGTAGGTGGTGGTTTGCGCGGGGGCGGATGCGAGCAGGGCGAGGGATAGAACTGCAGCGGCTGATGCTCGGAAAAGCCAGCGACTCTTAAGCAGAACTAATCCCGCAGGGGCTAAAGCCCACATCTTTTTGAGGGAATCTATGTACGGGCTGAAGCCCGTACCCTTCGACTCAAGCTCGTCCTCGATGGGGGTGGTCAGCAAACGAGGGGACTTCATGAGCCGAGGCCTTTCTGTTTTCTGGGTTTAGACGAGGCGCCCGCGGCGGGGTCAACGGAGGCTTGGGTGCGGCGAGCGGCAATTCGGCGCTGGCGGAAGGCTTCGTAGAGGACGACGGCTCCGGCGGCGGAGACGTTGAGAGAGCTGACGCCGCCGGCCATGGGGATGCGGAGCAGGTGGTCGCAGGTTTTGCGGACCAGATCGTGCAGGCCTGCGCCTTCTCGGCCAAGGACGAGGACGCAGTCGCCTGTGAGGTCGAACTGGTCGTAGTCGGCGGTGCCGCGTTCGTCAAGTCCTATGATCCATAGATTGTGGCGTTTGAGGTCTTCAAGGGCGCGGACCAGATTGACCACGCGGGCGATGCGGAGGTGCTCGGCGGCTCCGGCGCTGGCCTTTACGGCAACGGGGCTGAGGGGGGCGGAGCGGCGCTCGGTGAGGATGACGCCGTCTACGCCTGCGCCGTCGGCTACGCGGAGAAGGGCACCCAGATTCTGCGGATCTTCGACGCCGTCGATGGCCAGAAGCAGGCGGCGCGCGCCTGATTTGGTGGACGGATCCGGAGTGAACAGGTCTTCGATGGTGAGCGATTCCTGGGGACGAACCAAGGCGACTACGCCTTGATGGGCGGGTGTTTTGGCCATCACGGTAAGCTGCTCACGAGATTCCTGGCGGACACGGATGCCGGCCTGGCGAAGGGCGGCGACCAGGCGCTCGATGCGTTGATTGTCACCCAGTTCGAGGCGTTCGCGGGCCACCAGCACGTGGTCAAAGCGGCGGCGGCCAGCCTTGAGCGCCTCTTCCACCGGATGCACGCCGTACAGAACTTCCATGAAGGATAGTGTAGATGCCGCGCCGTCCAGGGACGCGGCTCAGTGAAGCAAACAGTCCTCCGGGGCTTAAAACCCGCGCTCATTTTTGCCGCTTTTACGGCACGACTGAAGTCGTGCCGTTTCAAGACGGCGAAATCAGAGGTTTCCTAGTACGACAGCTTTGCGCTGACATACTTCCCTGCGCAAGCAGGTCGTCACTGGGCACGCTTGTAATTCACCGAGGGCAATGAATCCAGGACCTGCTGGAAGCTCTCTTTGGGACGGTCATAGGCAGTGATCACCAGGTCAAGCTGATACCAGCCGTACACGTCAGGTTCATTGCCCAGCTTCGCGTAGTTCGCATTGAAAAATTGAAGTTTGTCCTGCCCTGCCGGCACCGGATTCGGCATGCGTGCCTCGATCTGGCGGTAGCCGGTGATGAGGCGGTCGAGATACGTGACATCATGTTCCCGCCACCAGGCTATGGCGATGCGGTTCGACTGAATCTCATCCTGGTAGAAATCCTCGTCAACTGCCGGCCACTTCTCCTCTCCGCGACCGCGCGCTGAAAGCACTCTCGCCTGCAGCCAGTGCCCTAGCTCATGCACGAAGAAGAAGCGATAGAACGAGTCCCGGAACAGGGTCTCACCCGAGACCTGGTCCGACGTAAAGCTGGCCCATTGATTGAAAACTCCCTGGACCGGCGGCGGAAGTTCCTTGAAACGTGCTTCCGTCACGGTACCGTGCTCGTCGTAGAACGATATCGTTGGTGTGGTGACGATGCGAATCGCAGGCGGCGGAAGGAACGCGGCATCGGAAATACCGCGCACGTGCACCCGGTTTTGGAAATCATTCGCTATGGTCCCCATGGCCTGTAGATCAGCGTCCTGAGCCTGGACGCGCAAGGATACCCCACAAGCCAGCAAACCTACCATCAGAAAGCAAACCGAACGCGGGATTGGCATAATTTCAGATTAAAGCCTGTAATTGTGAAAACCGAGCTTTTTCAAGGAGGCCGTTGAATATCTACCATCGGCCCGGCCCGGTTGCCTATCTTAGCGCTTATCGGTCATTGCCGCGCGAGGCCCTGACCGAATACACCCGGGTGGACCTCGTCGACGGGGATTTCGAGCGCGCCGATGTGGTCGCTGGCTACGTCGTGCACGCCGACGCGGAGAAAGTAATTGCCCTTGACGGGGACGGCGATCTCCTGGCGGACGGGCATGCCACTGAGGAGCATCTTCCGGTAGTGCGCGTCGCTCACGTTGAGCACCGCGGTGGTGAGAAGCGAGTTGACGCGGGTTCCTGTCGGGTCATAGACGAGGGTGACAAACTCCACGCTGCCGTGGTGGAAGCCGTCGGCGGTTCGGGTGAGGTGGAACTCGCGGGCATCGGCCTGGATCTGGACGACGTAAGTGCGGAAAGGCTTGCCTTTGTAGTCCGCTTCGAGGAAGTTGTCCTGCGGCAGGGTTGCCTTGCGATCGAGCTTTTGCACTTTGTCGTCAATGGCCAGGCTGGCGGTGAAGATAACCTCGGTGGGCGGAATGGCTCCCAACTGCATGGTGGCCTCGAAACCGCCTTTGGGGTGCTGCACCAGAGCGCCATTGTTGGCGGGCGCGGCGGCCGTGGGCTCGGAGTCGTCGGCCGCTGGTTCGTCCTGGCTGAAGGGGTTGTTCGAAGCGCCGCGGGCCTTCCGCTTCTGCATGGCGGCCAGCAGGCGCTGCTCCTGCTTGGCGCGGTCGACAGCGTAGTAGCCCTGGCGGTATTGCACGCGCACGCCGGGGCGATCGATTTTGACCTTGATGTGGCGAAACTGGCCGTTCCAGGTGGTGTTGGTAGTGGCGTAGGCCAGGGTGTAGTAGTTGGAGCCGTTGTTGACGATGCCGGTGATGACCTGCTTGAGGCCATTGGTGTTGTAGTAGGCGCGGCCCCCGGTGGCCTCGGCAATGGTGTCGAGATCCATGTGCTGGAAGGCCTGCCTGGCCTCGAATCGCATGTTTCCGCCGGGCGACGCATGGCCGTTGTTGGCGGCTTCAAACTGCGGCGGGGTCTGCAGGCCGCGCGCATCGATGGGGTAAACGGCCACGCGGCTCAGGGTGAGGGCGTCGACCAGGTCGTTGGGGTTGTCTTCAAGGACGGCGAAGTCGTCTTTGAACGATTTGCCGAACGACGTGCCCAGGGGATCGGATTGATACGACGCGGGAATGGCCCCGGTGAGCCAAATGAGGCTTTTGCGGCCGGGGAATCCTGCCAGGTAGCGGCCCATCATTTGAAAGCCGCTGCGCAGAATGTCAATGCGAGCGCGTCGATATTCTTCACGCGTTCCGCGGATGGGCTTCAGCAGCGTGGGCATGTTGCGCTTGCTGTTGGCGGCTTCAAACAGCACCTGGGGATCGGAGGTGAACCCCTGGATGAGCCGCATCTCGGTATCCACCTCGAAGAGGGCGACGGGCGTTCCCGGCTGCAGGTGCTTGAGGCAGTCGATAAGCTGCTGGCGCAATTCCATCTGCGTCTGAATGCCGGCGTCGAGCGCGTCGATCAAAATGACGGTGGAGGCGTTGGTGTTGACCACAGGCGTGAAGTTCGTGAAGGTATTGGGCGGCAGCGCGGGCGCGGCTTTGAGCGGGGCCAGCTCCGCGGCAGTCATGGGGTGGTGCTCTTCAAGGTGGGAGAGGCGTTGCGGGTCGCCTTCTTCGGTGACGGCGAAGTCGGCAGCCGGCTTTATCGGTGACGGCGATGTCGAGCAGGACTTCGCGCGAGAGGATGGAGAGCGTGGGGGTTTGCTGGTTGGGGTCGGCGAGAGTCTGCGTGGAATCCTGCGCCGGGGCCTGGGCCGTGAGGGGGAACGGGAAGAGAGCAACCCCGAGGAAGATCATGAGGGCGGCTGTGATGGTTCCAAGCCTGAAACGGAAAGACGACATATCGGGGTCTCCGGAATCGCGCCGCGCGACGGGGGTTACGCAGATTGGACGAGCAGTTTCGCCTGTGGTCTTTCATTATTCACCCGGAATGGCCAACTGCAAAGGAATTCGGAGGAATGGGTTGCGGGCAGGTTGAAGGATGATTCCCTCCCAGGTTGATTTTGATGCATTCAGGGTACGGGCTGAAGCTCGTACCCTTCGCTGAAGACCATACCCGGCTCGAAGTGTGGCAGGGGCTAAAGCCCGGCTTCTTTTTGGGAGCGTTTTGCGGCACGACTGAAGTCATGCCCTCTTACAAAGCCCGTTTCGATGGAGCCGGTGCGGCAACTTGAGACGTTCGCGTGCCATGAAAGTCCGCATTGGATTGCCCTGGGCCCTCTGCTCTTCCCACTTGATGTACTCGCCGCTTGACGGCATACTTGGGCAGTCTGAATCCTTATGAGTTCTTCGAGCCCCAAATCGTTCACCGCCTTGCTGGAGCCGCTTCGGAATGGGTTGGGATGGGTGGTGGCGCGGATTCCGTTCGACGTTGCCAAAAGCTGGCCGGTGCGCAGGGGATTGCGCGTGCGCGGAGAAATCGGCGGACTCGCATTTCGCTCGGCGCTGCGGCCGTATGGAGGCGGCGGCGGACACTTCCTGCTGGTGAACCGGAAGATGCAGGCGGCGGCGAAGGCCGCAGTGGGCTCGAAGGTGCGGATCAAGCTGGAGCCGGATTTGGAAGAACGGTTGGCGGTGATGCCGCCGGAGCTGGCCGGGGCGATGAAGGGCGACAGGCGGCTGCGGAAGTGGTTCGACGGCCTGAATGACTACACGCGCAGGGCGATCTGCGCGCTGGTGAGCGAGGCCAAAAGCGGCGACGCCCGGGAAAGAAAGGCCGCCCAGATGGCCGAATGGATGCTGCTGACTCTGGAGGGGGAGATCGACCCGACCGACCCGCCGCCGATTCTGAAGGCTGCCTTTCAGCGCCAACCGTTGGCGCGCGTGGGATGGGAGGCGATGAGCGCGGCGCGGCGGCGCAAGCATTTGTGGGGGATTTTCCATCTGCAGACGACGGAGGCGCGGGAGCGGCGGCATTTGTGGGGGATTTTCCATCTGCAGACGACGGAGGCGCGGGAGCGGCGGGTCGCGCAGGCTGTTGAGGATGCGTTGACCGTGGCGCGACGTGTGGTGAAGTGAGGGCTGCATGTGACGGGGTGATTCAGATTCGTGGTGTCCCACCCTTGAATCAAAAAGACGATTCAAGGATGGGGCACGGAGCTTTCGAGGTTCTATTTTGGCGACAACTCCTAACATGCGGAGGCAAACGCTAAAAACAGGCAGCTTGGCGGGGAATGCGCCTGCCTTGATCGACACGCCAAGGGTGCACACCCTCAGCCAATCATTGCTGGCGCAAGCCGAGCCACGGTGAGCACGGTGATGTCGTCTTCCTGACCAAATGCCTGCGCGGCAGTGGCCAACGTAGCGGCGGCCATGCCGTTGCGCAGCATCTCGGCGATGCGGTCGAAGCCGAAGAGATGGCCCTGGCTATCCTGAGCCTCGGCAACGCCGTCGGTCATCAGCATCAGCGCATCGCCGTCGGCCAGCTTGAAATGCAGAACAGGGAAGTCGATGCCCAGAACCGCCCCAAGCGGGAGCGCCCCTTCCATCGGCAACTCCAGGCCATTCAAATACGGCGGCAGATGCCCCGCATTGGCCAGCGCCGCTCTTCCGTCGCGCTCGATGCGCAGCGCCAGGCACGTCGCCAGTCCTCGCCCCTGCATACGCTTGTTCAACAGAGACAAGATGCGTCCGGGCTCGCTCGTGAACTCGGCAGCCGTGCGAATGGCGCCAACAATCAGCGTGGCCAGCATACCGGATTCCATTCCATGGCCGGCGACGTCGCCCACGACGATCAACACACTGCCATCGGCCGCATCGGGAAGGACTTGAAAAAAGTCTCCACCCACCTCGCGCGCTGGGAGGTATTCGCTTTCGATGCGTAATCCTGGCGTGTTCGGCAAATGGTCCGGAATCAGGTACTGCTGCACACTCCGCGCCGCTTGCACCTCGCTCTCAAACCGCTCTTCCTGGCCGCGCGTGCGCGCGAACCGAAGGATGAGGATGCCGAACATGGCAAGCATGACGAACGCATCCGACACGTCTAGCAGCGTAATCGGGAAAGGCTTTTCTGCGATCATTACCGTGCCGTCGAACCCATGCTGCCAGCCGAGCGTGTATGTGGTAATGGCCACGTTGGCCACGAACTCCACAAATGTGTCCAGGGCCAGCGGCGCAACCAGCAGGCGCGCGTCGATGGATTTCTGTCGCGCACATTGAAAAACCACGACGACCGTCCACGCATTGACAATAGAATCCGACAAGGTGAAGATCGCGTTATCGAGCGAGTAACCCAGGACAGACCCAAAGACGCTGCCAATAAGACTGTTGAGCAACTGGATGGCGATGGAGGCCACCGCGAGATTCAGGAGCCAGGTTCGCTTTGGCCGAAGCAACCGCAGAAAGAATGCAAGTTCGGCAAAGTTCGCGCAGGCCACTAAAATGGAGTAGATGGCAGAGAAAAGCTCCGAATTCCAGATGAAGCTTGGCTGCGCCAGCAGCATGCAAAACTTTGCGGCGCCGGTTAACCAGAACGCGCTGATCCAGAAGTACTCGGTGTCTTTCCGCCGCAATAAGAACAGTGCGAGCGAGCCCAACCCGGCCAACGCACAGAGCAGTCCCATGATCTCCGCAGTTGCCAGAGACCGAAAGGACGAGGCACGGTCCAGGTCGTCACGAAGCTCGATCTGTTTTGTATCGCCAACCAGCCCGCCGCCATGTCGTGGACTGCCATAAGAACGCAGAGCCACCTGGATCTTCCCATTGCTGCGCTTGCCGACGGGAAGAGGATACATTCGAAAGTCTCCCCCGCTCCCACCGGGGGCTGTATTGGACAACACCTTGCCGTAGGTTCCTATGAGCCTTCCATCCGCGTAGATCTCATAGCTGCGAGTGAACGCCGGCAGGTAGACGGAGACATGCTCGAGTTCGGCTGGAACGGTGACCTGAAAGCGGAACCAGGCGATGCCTTTGTAGTTTGCGTAGCCCTGGCTGGACCTCGATTTATCCGAGCGCAGGAGGGGCCAACTTGAATCATCAAAGTTGGGGTCTGCCCAGGCCGGGATGTCGCCGGTGTGGAATCGCCACAGGCCGTCGAGGGAGGCGACCGGCAAGCGGCCGGTTGTCAGGTCGAAGCTCTGCCCGCGCAGCACACCACAGGCGCCGAGCATGAGCAGCAGAAAAAGCAGGGAAATCATTCTCAATCGGCGTTCTCGATTCAGTGCGGCTTCCGCCACTTATAGCACGGTCAATCCTCGAAGGGTAGACAATCCTTCGAGATTTCGCACCTTGATTCCTGCACGAGATGGCCGCCTGGGGAGGGCCGAACCCCGATAAACTACCGCGGACAACTATCTGGAACTGGCTGAAGTGGCAGTCGGACCCGGCTTGACCCTGCAAGGGCCATAGTCCCTGCTGATCTTCTCCACCGTAAATGTCCGATCGCCGGCGCTGCCTTTCACTTTCTTTACCTTCGTCCCATGGAACCGGACGAGGTCACCCACCGTGATGTTCGCGGTGTCTCCAGCCAGCGCATAGGTCTTCAAATCGTCTTGAGTCTGAACCTGGAAGCCGTTCGGGCCACTGCTGACGCAGCCCTTCACGGTGTGATGACTACGATGGACCTCAACGATGACGACCACAGTGACCGCCGCTGCGGCGCCAATCCCGACTGCGGCTGCGGTGATCTGGCCTCGGGTCGGACCGAAGCTGAAGTTTTTGTCATTTAAACCATTGGTGCAGCCGGTTGAACCGACCGACACGCAACAAACAAGAGACGCCAGGGCAATTGCAACTACCTTTTTCGTCCGTCGTCTTCCGGCTGAGGGCCTTGAATCTGCATGGGACGGGCAGAGAATTTCTGGAGAGATTGTCATGTCGATTTCCTTAGCTGTCAAGGTTTGCGCTGGAGCTGGGAGGGTACGCGTCTGCGAGTGGCTACAATGTTCGAGGCGGTGTACGACCCAACTGGTCCGGCTCTGGGGAAGTGAGGCAATGAGCGAGTCGTATTCCGTGACCCTACACAGGAATCGTGCCCGCTTGCAATGATCTAAAAGATAGCCTTTGCGAATTTCCATGCTAGAATTTCGCGAGGTCCACTGAATGCCGATTACGTGGCGCCCCGCCACCTGGAACGATATTGAGCCCGGACTGTCGATTCAACCCAAGTATCGAGGGGACGCGCTGGTGGGAGCCGAGGCTGCTCTTGAGGCGTGGAAGCACCTGACTCGAGATCGATTCTTCAACTCTTGCGTGCTGGAGTCGAGTTCCCTTCCTCGAGGCCATCGAATAGTTGGTTTTGGCGCTTCGGTGCTCGTCTCGGCTGAATTCGCGGATGCGGAATTAGCCAATCCCCGGCCGGATATCAACTCCAGGGTTATGGCATGCATTCATTCGGGCCAGCCGGTATTGGCATCTCCTCGCGAAGTTGCGCGCGCAAACTCCGGAGATGGGGTAAACGTCCTGGTCCTCTGCGGTACCTGGCGGCAGCAGATACTCAGCGCGCCGGACCTGCAAGAGACGCAGACTCTTTCGGTCTCGAGCTTTGTCGAGTTGCACGCAGGGTATCGGATTCAAAGAATATTCCATGAACCTGCCGCTGAACCGGAAAAGACTTTTGTGCGGCGCTCAATTGAATTCCGGCTAGTGGCGAACTTTACGGAAACTGGACGAGAGCTTTTCCTCATGACACGAGAGTCCGCGCAGGGCATGCCGGGATCTGTCGGAAACGCTCTTTTCAGCATTCGTGAGCCGGCGCTTCGCCTTCGAGATTCAGATCAGCAGCTCCTTATCGCGGCGCTGAGAGGAGCCACCGATCAGGAACTGGCCTCAGGCCTGGGATTCACGCTTTCCGCGGTAAAAGCAAGGTGGCGATCAACCATTGCCCGCGTGGAGGAAACGATGCCTGACCTGGTGTGCGACGTCGTCTACCGTGAAGGCCGCGGCGCGCAGAAGCGCCACCGAGTGCTGGCCTACGTGCGAAGCCACCCGGAAGAGCTTCGGCCCTTCGATTGGACAACGAAAGACCTCGCATAAACAGTCCCATGGCGAGGGACCGGCTTGGATTGTGGCCCAACCAGGAGCTAGTTTTTCGCGCGTTGAAAAGTGGCTGAGGCTGTTGGTTTCCCGCCCTTTCCGCAAAGTACCCGGCGCCGCAGCGCCCAGATTGCAACCCGGCATCCCGCGTTCCGTAGCTCAGTCGCGATCCATCGCTTAATTGTCGCCCCCTAATAGCAGTCTGTGCATCAACTTTCCCGAAATGCGCGGGTCGGGGTCCAAGGTCAGGCTGGTGAGGGTGCGGCCGAGCAGCCTCTCGACACCAACACCAGCCTCCCACAGCAGGGCCTGGTTGGCGCGAACGACGTGGCCTGTACTGTCCAATTGCATCATTGCCGTGGGGGCCAGTTCGAATTCGTCCAAGACATTGATGTCCTCTCGCAGTTCCTGGAAACGCACTCGCCCCTCCGCTGGGCGAAGAGTAAGGATGAAGCCGTTTTGAAAGGTTGGGTCGTCGAAACACGGCGAAATAATCAGGTCAACCAGGCTGGCAGCTTGTCCCTCACGGTGCAACGACGCGCCAGACTCCTCGACCGGTCTGGAGAGCCGGTTGCGGGTTGCGATGGGGATCTCGCGGTTATGAGCGTCTCGAAGATCGACAACTTCTCGAAAATGGCAGTCGAAGGCGAATTCCCGCGGGACTCCGACAAGACGCTCGGCGGCCGCATTCATGAATTGAATCCGGCCGTCGCGCGAAACCGCGAGCAACGCTTCGTGCATGCCCTCCACGCTCGATGTCAAGTTGCCATGCTCCCTGAACAGCCTTCCATCCGCCCTGGCCTTGTGCAGCGCCACCAGCACGGTAGCTTTGAGTTCGCGAGTCCGAAAGGGCTTGGCCAGATAGCCATACGGCATTGCCCGCGTGGCCCTGGCGATGGTGGCATCGTCGCTAAGAGCGGTGAGGAAGATGGAAGGAATCCGGTATGCATCGCGCAGCAGCTTCGCAGTTTGAATTCCATCTAATGCGCCCAGAATTTGCAGGTCCATCAAAGCCAGATCGGGTTGGGATTGCTCCGCTTCCATCAGCGCCTCGTCGGCAGACTCGGCGATTCCAGTCACGCTCCATCCGAATTGCTCAAGCTCTTGTTGCAGGTCGAGAGCAATGATTGGTTCGTCTTCCACAATCAGGATCTTTTCTTTCATCTCATTCTCCTTGGCCTTGGCCGCATATCTTTTGGGATTGTCCGGGGAGAGCCGGCAACTGGCTCGTCGGATAAAGTGCCAACTTTATCTCGGAAAGCTGTATAAAATTGGACATCCCGTGAAAGATTTTTCATAGAAGTAATAAGATGTCTCTAACAATCGGCTCTGCCTGTCAGCGCATTGTCCCTGAATTTTGCGGTAAATCAATTTTTCAGCGACTTGGCGGTTGCTTGTTGCGTCTAAGTAAGCACGATGAGCACTGCCGCGTCTGTTCACCCTTTCCTTGTTCAGGGTTCCTCCACAGCTGTTGACGAGCAGGTACGGCAAGAGAGCCTGGCCGTTGCCCAGGGGCTGAAGCGCCAGGATGCCGGCCTGCTGGACGAGCTGATTGTCCGCTACCAGCACCGGCTGCTGCGCTATCTGCTGTATTTGACCAGCAATCGGGAGATGGCCGAGGACCTGTTCCAGGAGGTCTGGATGCGGGTGCTGGTGCGCGGCGGGCAGTTCAACGGGCAAGCGCGCTTCGATACTTGGCTGTTTACCATTGCTCGTAATTTGGTAATAGACCAGCGGCGCAAACGCACCATGAGTAGCCTGGACGAGCTGTTTGACGTGGGCGGCGACGACGACCGGCCAATGAGCTTTGAAGTGGCCGACGGCGAGCCGACTCCGTTTGACAGCTTCTCTAATCTCGAAGACCGGGAACGGATTGCGGCTGCGCTGATGCAACTGGACACGCTGCATCGGGAAGTGCTGGTGCTGCGCTTCCACGAGGAATTAAGCCTGGAAGAGATCGCCAAGGTGACGCGTGCGCCGCTTTCCACCGTGAAGTCAAGGCTTTACCGTGGATTGGCTGCAATCAAGCCGAAGATTGAACGCGCAACCCTGCGCCGCCAGGAGGCTGTGTGACCACCTGCGGTGGGGCGGACCAACGAGGACCCGGCGGACAGGGACGCGGGCAGGCCGGCGTGGCCGCGGATCGCGATTTGCTTTCTGCGCTGGCCGGGCACCAGGCCAGCCGGGATTGCCTGGTGGCTTGCCGGACGCGGCGGGTGGTGAGTGCCTCACACGGGCTGATGCAGGAGCAGAAAGCCGGGCGCAGGCGGATTCGCGCCGTGGCGCTGGCGGCGATTCTGCTGATGGTTCTTGTCCTGGGCCCGCTGGTGTGGGGTTCAGTGGACAGGCTGATCGAGGGCGAGCACTGGAGCGACATCACCAGCCAGTTTGCCCTGTGGGTTTGCATCCTCTGCCCGGCGCTGGTAGCGTGCGCGCTGGTGGCCGGGTGGGTGCGCAACCGGTCCTGATCCCCGCATCCCCTGAACAAAACCTGTTCTTTGGTTAATCGACCGCAACTTAGCGATTCCATTTCACGTCCATCCAATATGGGGCTAAGCTCTACTTAAACCTCCCCACAACGCTTTGAGACTGGGATTGCTTATGCGCGAACCACAATCCATTACCGTCAACGAAGATGAGCGGCTGATTCCGGTCTGGTCCATTGTGGCTGCCGGGGCGGCCTTTTTGCTGGTGGAGTACTACTTCTGGTTTGTGCTGCCCGATGGCAAGCATAAGATGCCGCTGGGGCTGCGTATCTACTTCAACCTCTCCTGGGGATTGCTGGCGGCGCTCTACTTCCTGATGGTGGGCTACGTAAGCAAGGACGCGCCGCGGCGGGCGATGAGCTCGCGGTTCTGGATTGCGATCTGCTTTGTGATGCCGGGCGGCATTGGCGCGGTACTTTACTTCCTGCTGAGGGCGCCCATGGTTTCACGTTGCCCGGCCTGCTCCACGCATGTGCAGAGCGACTTCCACTTTTGCCCGCAATGCGATTACCGGCTTACGGCGAGCTGCGGGAACTGCTTCCGCACGGTGCGCGGGACAGACCAGTTCTGTACGACATGCGGGCACGAGCTGGCCGCGGATCACATGCCGGCGCGGCTGCGGGTGCTGGGGGAGTGATTCCGACGGCATGGCATAGGATTTTCCGGGGCTAAAGCCCGCGCGGTTTTCAGCCTTCTATTGCGGGGGTTGAAACCCCCGCCTCCCTCCGAACGACACCCGTTTGACCCGGGCGACATCCCTTCTTACAATCTAGCTTCGATCAGCATGCCCATCTCTGCGCTCATTGTCGACGACGAACAACTGGCCCGTGACGAGCTTCGCTACCTGCTGGACTCGGTAGGCGGCGTGGATGTTGTGGCGCAGGGGACCAACGGCATCGAGGCCGTGGACCTGATCGAGGAGCACCGGCCGGACCTGGTGTTTCTGGATGTGCAGATGCCGGGGCTGGATGGCTTTGCGGTGATCCAGAGGCTGATGGACCGGCAGAAGAAAAGGGCGAGTGCAGGCGACGAACCCGAGCCGCTGCCGCAGATTGTGTTTGCCACAGCCTACGACCAATATGCCGTTCGCGCCTTCGACGTGAACGCCGTTGACTATCTGCTGAAGCCGTTCGATCGCGCGCGGGTGGAGCAGGCGGTGGAGCGGGTGCGGGGGCGTATGGCGTCGGACGGATCGAACGGGGCCGGCATCCGCCCGACGGCTGATTCGCCGATCGAGTCGCAGCTCGACGCGCTTTTGCGCCTGCTCAACCGGCCGCAGGCGGCTTCGCGCGCGGGGCAGCCTGCCAAGCTCATTGTGCAGGCGCAGAGCCGGCTTCTGCTGATCGATCAAGCGGAGATCTGCTATGCGGCAATCGATGAAGGCGTGATTCGCGTGGTCACGCAGAGCTTTGAAGGCCAATCCAAATGCCGCACGCTCGAGGAGCTGCTGGAGCTGCTTGACCCGGCAGTTTTCTGGCGAGCGCATCGTGGGTTTGTGGTGAATATCAATCACATCCGCGAGGTGGTGCCGTGGTTCAAGTCGAGCTACCAGTTGCGCATGACGGACAAGCGGCAGACGGAGATTCCGGTGAGCCGGGCGCAGACGAAGCGGCTTCGGGAGTTGTTCAATCTGTAGTGGTGCTTCCAGTTATTGATAGGCATGAGCCGCGAGGCGGTTGACAACAAATCGGTTGACAACAAACCGGAAAATGCTTATGTTATAAGCAGTATTTGGATTTCAAGCGTAAACGTCCCACCCCGGTTGGCTGCCAATCGGGGTGGTCGCATTTTGGGCGCAAGTTGCCGACACTGCACATTCATACGGACGAGTCAGGGAATTTTGACTTTTCCCAGAAGGGCTCACGCTACTACGTCTTCGCTGCCGCATGGACTTATCATCCAGCCGCACTGGCTGCGGGCCTTAGCGCACTTCGCTTCGAGCAGATAAAGGCGGGGCATGGCGAGTCTCTGAATTCGTTTCATGCTTGTGAGGATTCCCCTTGGCTGCGGGAACGCATGATTTCAGCGCTCTTGAGCCACGCCCCATGGTCCTTTGCTGCGATCGTCGTGGAAAAAGCCAAGGTCAATCCTTCGATCCACGATCCACAGCACTTCTACCCCAAATTTCTGACAATGGTTCTGAGGTTTATTCTCAGGGGCCGAGTACGCCCAGGAACATCTCAGATTCTGATTTATACAGATACCCTTCCGATGGCTCAGAAGAAGCAAGCAAGTTCGGTTCAAGCGGCGATTAAGAGTTCGTGCCAACGCGAACAGCCCAATATCCCGTTTCATGTTCTGAATCACCGACGAGAAAGCAACGCTTGGCTGCAGGTGGCGGATTACTGTTGCTGGAGTGTTTCCCGTAAGTGGGAACACGGAAACACCGATGCGTACGATCGGCTGAAGGTCAAGCTCGCCGCTGCAGAAATCGACCCCATGTCTCGAGGAGACGGTAAGACTTATTACTGAATTCCGAAGGAAAGCACCAGAGAGACAAGGAAGATGCGCAATCGCTAATGACCCTTTTATCCCCGGCGCGTTTCGTCGACCCCTCAGTCGTAGCGCTCGAAGACAATCTGCTTGCGGTGCCAGCCGTAGGCGGCGAGGCGTTCGCGTGCGGCCGAGACCATGAAGTTGAGGCCGCAGATGTAACAGTAAATGTCGAAACAGAGGTCGGCCTTGGGAATCGCAGGGTCGACGGGGGGCTGGGGCAGCGGGAGGCCGAGACGGTAAGCGCGCTCCTCGACGATTTTTGCGGCGTGCTCCTGCACATAGCCGCGCAGTCCGGTCCACTCTGGCAGGGCGCGGGAGAGCGTGGGCAGGTAATGGAAGTTGGGTTTGCGCCGGGCTAGGGCTTCGAACTCTTCCTGGTAGTAGACGTCGGTTTCGTGGCGGGTGCCGTAGATGAGCCAGATGTCTTTCCCGTCGCTGCGGTCGGCGCCGGCGTCAGGTCCGTTTTCGGGGGGAAACAGCCACTGCGTGAAGCCGCGCATGGGGGCGATGCCGGTGCCGGTGGCAAGAAGGATGGAGTCGGTGATGGGCTCCTGAAGGATGAAGTGACCGTGCGGTCCGTGAATCTGGATGGCGCCGCCGACGGGCAGATCGGTGAGGTCGGCGAGGTAGTTGGAAAAGAAGCCGTTTTCGACGCGGTTCACACACAGGTCGAAGCGATTGGCTCTTGAGGCAGATGCGATGGAGTAGGCGCGGGTCTGCTGCTTGCCGTTGGGGTCACTGGCGACAGCAGAGATGAACTGGCCAGGGGCAAAAGGGAAACTCTCCATGCCTTCGACGACGAATTCGAAGTGGTAGCACTGGGCCACCTGGGAGATGCAGACTTTCTTTTCAAGACGTGCAGTATAAAGCTCACGTGCCAAGGCGGTTCTCGCTGGTTAAAAGGATGAAGCCCGGATGTTTTGGACTGTAGGCAGTATCGCTAGCTGGGGGTGGAACTGGCAAGTTGAGGCCGAGCTGCTGTGTGCTCCAGTGTTCTGTGTCTGAAGTTCTCTGCATAATTTCCGAAGTGTAGCCGCGTCCAGAGGGCACCCGCCTTCGACTCCGTTGGTCGCAACAAACGCGCCTAACTACGCTAAAAATGACAGCGCCTTTTGAAAGAACTTTGGACTGACCCCAGTAGTCGAAATGGTTGAAAGTATTTTTCTCTTGACAAAATGTAATACAATACCATTCGATGAGCGGCCCCATTTCAATTCGAAGATCTGCACTCATTTTCTGGGTGGTCCTGGCTGTCGCTTCCACCATAGATCTGTGCGCCTGGTGGCTTTGGGCGCAGCCGGGCTATGCGCCGCATGCCCGGATTGCCTTTGCCCTGCTGCCTATTCCAATGAACCTGGTGCTGCTTGCGGTGATTGTGCGCAGGATCAGGCAACTCGATGACTTTCTGCGGCACGTGCATCTGGAGGCGGCCGCAATCGCATTCCTGCTCTCGGCGCTGGCGGTCTTCGTTTATGAGGGCCTCGAGAAGGCGCACTGCGCGGGGCCGCTCAATGCCGGAATCGCCTGGATTCTGATGGCGGTGTTTTACGGCATCGGGTATGCGATTTCGGCTAGGCACTATCGATGAAAAACAGGCTGCGTGTGCTGCGCGCGGAGCGGGACTGGACGCAGGCGCAATTGGCGGAGATTGTCGGGGTCTCGCGCCAGGCCGTGATTGCCGTCGAGAGCGGCAAGTACGATCCGGCGCTGCCGCTGGCGTTCAAGTTGGCGCGCGCATTTGGGAAGAACGTGGAAGAAGTGTTCTTGTGGGACGAAGACCCGCTCGCAGACAGATGAGAAATTTCCAAGGAGGCATTTGACATGAATCGGATACTTGCAACAACAGCATTGGCAATGCTTGCCGCGATGGCGCCTCTTGGGAGGGCCGAACGCACCGCAGAAAAGAATAGAGCGGTCGTCCGCAGGGTTTTTACGGAGGTTCTTTCGCAGGGCAAGTTCGAGGTGGCGGCGCAGATCTACGCCAAGGACTACGTGAATCATGGGACGACAGCGGACATTGGGTTCGAGGCGTCGCAGGCCAGCGATCATGGCTGGCGCGCTGCCTTTCCTGACTTGGATATTTCGGTCGAAAACGAAATCGCGAATGGCGAATTTGTAACCGTGCTGTGGAGAGGGCGGGGAACAAACACCGGCAGCGGCAACGGGCTGAACGCGACTGGGAAAAAAGTGGATGGCCGCGGCATCAGCATCTTCCGCGTGGTGAATGGAAAGATCGAGGAAGAATGGACGGAGTATAGCGGGCTGCTGATCCTGCAGCAACTCGGCCTGTATCCTGGACGACCGTAGAGGCGCCCCCTGGAGGCTTTGAATGATGGAACGGATTCGAGAATCGTCGCCGCGGTTCAAGGCGCGGATGGCCGGCGTCTTCTATCTGCTGAACGGAGGGACAGGATTCGCGTACTCGGTTCGCAGCCGGCTGGTTGTGTCGGGGGACGGGGCGGCTACGGCCCACAACGTTTTGGCGCACGAGCGCTTGTTTCGCATGGCGCTCGCCGCGGATTTGCTCGGAGTGGGTGCTTATGTGGTGGTGGCGGCTCTGCTGTATGACTTGTTCAAGCCGGTGAACAGGACTTTGTCTTTGATCGCGGCGTTCTTCGCGCTGGTGGGATGCGCGATCCAGGCGTCGGTCTGCGTGTTCGATCTTGGAGCGCTGAGCGTGCTGAAGGACACGCAATCCTACAACGCGTTCAAGGGGGAAGAAATGCAGGCGATGGCGCAGTTGCTGCTCCGATTGCATGGGCACGGGTTCAACATCGCAATCGTGTTTTTCGGATTCTATTGCCTGCTGATCGGTTTCCTCATTTTCCGGTCGACCTTCCTGCCACGCATCATCGGCGTGCTGATGGCGCTGGCCGGTCTGGCTTATGTTTGCAGCACGCTGGCGAGTTTTCTCTCGCTGCCGGTGCCGATGGCGGTGTCGCACCTGGTCCCGCTGCTCGGCGGTCTTGGCGAACTGTCGCTGATGTTGTGGCTGGTGGTTATGGGTGTGAATGCACAGCGATGGAAGGAGAGGGCAGACGCGGCGCGGGCTTGATCTTGCTGCTTGCCGGCGACTCAGACCCGCACTGCGCTCTTATAATGGTCGGGGAGCCGGGTGTATCCGCGATGGATGGCCGGCTTCCTATTTCGTTTATTGAGGAAGCCATGGCCGCATTGCTTGAAGCGATTACTGTGAAGCGCAAGATGTATTTTGAGTTTGAAAACGCTCCCTACTACTGCCTGGACGCGGAGGTATCCACGCCGACGGCGCGGGGCGGGCAGACGCTGGTGCGGCTGAAGATGCGCAACCTGCTGACGCAGGCGGTGTTCGACAAGACATTCAAGGCGCAGGAGAAGTTCAAGGAGCCGGACCTGGAAACGGTTGAGGCGAGCTATCTCTACTCGGACAGCGAGGGCTCGTACTTTCTGGACCAGGAGACCTTTGACACGTTGCGCTTGTCAGGCGGCATGATTGCGAACGCTCTGGATTACCTGGTGGAGGGCGCGATTGTGAAGCTGAACAAGTTCAACGGGAACCCGATTGGACTGGAGCTGCCGGACAAGGTGGAGCTGGAAGTGACGTATACCGAGGCGGGCGCGCAAGGCGACACCAGCGGCAAGGTGACCAAGCTGGCGCGGCTGGAAACGGGCCTTGAGATCAAGGCGCCGTTGTACATCCAGGAGGGCGAGCGGGTGAAGGTGTATACGGAGACGGGGGAGTTTGCGGGAAGGGCGTAGAAACGATCCTATTCCCCAGGATTCAATGGCGACAACCAGGCCGTAGGCGAGGTGGGGCACCGTGAAAATCTACGTGGACTTGCCAGATGAGCTCGTGGCGGTTTGGTGTCCAGTGGAGGCAATCCACATTGAAGGCGACGTCTACCAGATCGTCGAGATTAATTGCGATCCGGAGGACACTAGGTGGGCGTTCAATACAGGCACTAAGGTTAGATGCAGGCCGACTCCGACCCGGGACACCAAGGAAATGATCCTCGTTGCATTTGAAGAGATCCTAGGCTGACCCGCTGCCGATAGTTCGCTGTTCCCCGATCGTGACACGTTTGGCTTCTTTTCTATCCTTGGGCTAGTCGATTCGCAGCGACCCTCCGGGACGCTGATGTTCATTGGGCAGCCTACCCAGCATTTCATGCTGGGCTATTATCGTGGGCTCCCTACGGGAGCCGAGGATGACTGGCGGGCTGCGTCCCGACAAGGTTCATTCCGCCAACCTGGGCAACTTCCTCTGTGCGGCTGCACGGAGAGCGGCAAATTCAGCTTCGACTTCTTCCGCCGGAATCAATTCGCCACGGTCGGCTTCATCGATGCCGATTTGTACCTGGCGTCGGAACCACTGCTCATATTCTTCATCGATCCTAACTTTGTATGCAGGCTCTTCCATTTTTCCCCTTTCAATCGACGGGTTCGAGATGCGCTGTGAAGTGGCGGAGGAATGGGGCTTCGTAGGTCAGGCGGAGGCCCTTTATTTTTTCGCGGCGGGCGAAGACTTCAAGGATGATTTCTACTGTGTAGTCGATGTGGCTTTGGGTGTAGACGCGGCGGGGGATGGCTAGGCGCACTAACTCCATCTTTGCGGCGGCGGCGAACATGAGGCTGCCGATTTCGACCGACCTTATGCCGCCTTCGAGATATAACTCCGCTGCCAGCGCTACGCCCGGAAATTGGTCGACGGGAATGTGAGACAGGAAGGCCTTGGCGTCGAGATAGATGGCGTGGCCGCCGGGGGGCTGGACGATGGGCACGCCTTGCTCGGCGATGTGATTGCCTAGATATGCCGTTGATGCGATGCGATAGCGGAGATAGTCTTCGTCGAGCGACTCCTGCAGGCCGACGGCGATGGCTTCGAGGTCGCGTCCGGCCAGGCCGCCATAAGTTGGATAGCCTTCGGTGAGAATGAGCAGGTCTTTTTCCTGGCGGGCGAGGATGTCGTTGTTGGTGCAGAGAAAGCCGCCGATGTTGGCCATGCCGTCTTTCTTGGCGGACAT
>JBEKFD010000151.1:0-12128 GCA_050013495.1 Occallatibacter sp.
GGAATTAAACGCGCTTTTTGAATCCTGTTTTTGCATCCAGCGCGAAGCCTCGGAAGCCGCGGGCCGCTACATTCCAATGGTGGTTGAAAACGTCAAAGGCGCTCAACCCTGGGTAGGACCGGCGAAGGCGCATTACGGATCGTTCTACCTCTGGGGTGACGTGGCAATGGTGGGGAACCGAGTAGTAGCAGGAGTGCCGCAATTCGGTGGGGGAGTGAAGGCGGGGAAGACGCGCGGTGATAAAGTCCCGATGAACTTTCACGAGTTTGAGAACACTGGAAAGCCGGGGCGGTCGTTTCAGTCGGTGGCTGTGGCGTCCAATGGCACGAAGGTACCGGGCAACGACACTTTTAAAAAAACGGGGAAGCCGTGCAACAAATTGACAGACCCGAGATATGGTAGCGGCGTGAAGCAGCCGGGGCACTCAGGCCGGAAGTGGTTCGCTGATTCTGACGTAGCAGGCTCTCTCTCCAGTAAGTCTCCTGCTCGTAAAGCAGCTTCCGCCATGATCGCCAAGATCCCTCTCGCCCTGGCGCGGTACGTGGCGCGCGGGCTCAAGCCTTCGGGATTCTAGGCGCTTGGACACTTTCCAGTTGAGGGAATTATATAGATGAGATTTTAGAGAGGATTGCGCTGCAGCGTGACGCCCTGCAGCGCGGTCGACAGGTAACCAACCTATCGAAGCGTTCCTGCCTGCGAGTCGGGAAGCGAGCCGAAACAGGCAGAGAAATTCTAGTCGATTACTTGCGCGCGGCCCCAATCCGTTACTTCGGTCTGGATTCGAACTTCGTATTCCCCAGCCGGGACAGATTGCGGTTTGTGCTCCTGGTGCGTGAGCACGACGCACTCGTCCTCAATCACGCGCAGATACGTTTTGATTTGGCCGTCAATCTCGGCGGTGTACATCTCAACCACATTGTCAATATCTTGAGTCTCATCGAGCACAGCGAGGCTGTGGTGATGGCCCGTTTTCTCCCCAAGCGCCAACGGTCGCAGCGCGATACGCTTTGCCGTAGCGGGAATCTTCGTCGTCTTCATTTGTTTGCTCCTTAACTGTGAATTTGTTTCCCTGACGTCTTGCCAAGAGGTTTCAGACACACATCCCCATGGCGCTGATATACCGACTCTTTGTACTGCTTTTCGGTCATCCCGAAAGATGCGCCGATTGCCTGATAACAGCGGGTGTGCTCATGGCTCACTCTGATAGTGTACTGCCTGCCGGTGGATGGATCAGTGACCCGCACGAACCGCAGCGGGCGGTCCTCGAAGTCTTTTAGCTCTGTGGCCTCCAGAAGTTGCGCAGTCTCTTCGCCAGATCGGTAAGAGACTACTAGCCGTTCCGACTCCGAGACTAGCTCAGATTGAGGCAGAGCGGGGAATTGAGATTGCAGCCGGTCCTCGTGAATCACGCGCATCCCTGCCTTAGAGCAGTACCTCTCCCACCCCATGCGCTCGACCATGACGCGCCGCACCTCGGCGTTTTTTTCCCGCGTGATGTGCTCCACTGTGATCCATTCAGGCCTCACAACCACAAACGCCGGGACCATGACACCGTGCCAGAAATATATATTTTCCACTGTTGATTGCAGCGCGGCATGAGTGTCATTGTGTAGCCTGCGGCCAGCTTCTAAACATAGAATCGGCTTAGGAGCCCAGTACAGCGTAGTCTCCGTCCATAATAAGATCCAAGCGCCTACTAGAAACGCTTGATACACAGGCTCTGACCATTCCTGAACTTTTTTGTTTTTAGTCTGAAGCGCACCAATGTAAGTTGTTGCCATCCAAGAAAGCTCTGTATGCCACCACCACCACGCAGGGCGGAATATACACCACACAGCGAATCTTTGCATTGCGAGGGCGTCGCGGGCGTCGCTGGCGTCGCGGGCGGCGCGGGCGTCGCTGGCGGCGCGGGCGGCGCGGGCGTCGCTGGCGGCGCGGGCGTCGCTGGCGTCGAGGGCGTCGCTGGCGTCGCGGGCGTCGCGGGCGTCGCTGGCGTCGCGGCCGTCGCTGGCGGCGCTGGCGGCGAGGGCGGCGAGGGCGTCGACGCCGTCGCTGGCGGCGCGGGCGTCGCGGGCGTCGAGGGCGTCGCGGGCGTCGCTGGCGTCGCTGGCGGCGAGGGCGTCGCGGGCGGCGAGGGCGTCGCTGGCGGCGCGGGCGTCGCGGGCGTCGCTGGCGTCGCGGGCGGCGAGGGCGGCGCGGGCGTCGCGGGCGGCGCGGGCGGCGAGGGCGGCGAGGGCGTCGAGGGTTGGACGTCCAGTGCGGCTCGCAAAGTCTGTCAATATGGAGCCTATGTGCCTGTCCAGTTCGGGTTGAGAATCTAAAGACCAACCTTGCCGCAGCATCCGCACTTCGCGCGTCACTCCAAGCGCGTCCAGATATCTGCGCAGATGATGCTCAACCGCAGCCTCGTCCAGTTTCCCTGGGTAATTGCAGGCTTCTTTGTAGGTTTCCAAAATCGTCATTTTCTTTCGCTCCAATCTCGATCAGTGGTTGCTGATCTAAACTCAGCATAATCCAATCTACGTAAGATTGTAAAGCGGATTATTCGCTCTCTTAACATGGCGCATCCCACTCCCACATGGACGCCGGCGCAAACCAAGTCGGCGGGTGGGGCTGTACACTTCCGTTGTGGGATCGATAACGCTATCCAAACGCAAAAAAGCCCCACCCGGACTCAAAAGCCGGATGGGGCTGCAAAATCGGAGAAAACTAACAAAGGTAATCTGGTAGGACTATACACCAAATCAGTTACAAAAGAAAACCCCGCTGCTGTCCCAGGGTCCAAACCGCGACGGCAGCGGGGCCTATCCTCACGGAAAGGAGTGCTTCCCGTGAAACTCTCTCTTACGCTTCGGCGATCTGGACGCCAGCGGGGCCGCCAGCAATCACGTCGATAGGATCACCGGTCGCCGTGAACGGCCCAACGGTGCTGCCGTCGGGGTTGGTGACCGTGGTTACGGCCGTGATAACAACGCCAGTCGATAGCGCCTGTCCGGACGCTACGACAGCCGCCAGAGCCGCGCTCAGTCCGTCCGCGCTGCCGGTGGTGCTGATTTCCGGGTCGCTCGAACTCCATGTCGTAGAAACGGTGGCGCCGGATTGAATAGTGGTGGGCTCGCCGAGCGAATCGACGAACGAAAGGGTAGCGGTAGCGGTGCCGTTGTCCAGGATCTGGAAATCAACAGATGCGCCGGCTGCTTTTTTTGCCATGTTTTTTAGTGCTCCTTCGGTCAAAGTGATTACCACCCCTGCTGGCGTGGCGGGTCCTGCAACTGCGCTCAAGATCAGTTGCAACGTCTGCGTGATCGAGTCCAACTGCGCCTGCTGCGCGGCTTGGTTTGCCAGGACCTGCGTAGTGGCCTCAAGTACGGTCATTGGCCTCCTTTTGCTGCGATGACGATAGCCGTGAAATCAGCCTCTAGTGTAGCCTGTGACGGGTCAAAAAAACTACGCGAAATTACGACGGCCAGAGTCTGTTGCGCGGGAGCGTAGCTCCACTCCACACGGACGCCCTTTGCGCTGGTCTGCCCTACGTCGGACGTAATGGCGATACCTGCGGCCTCCGCCCTGGCTTGCAGCGCGCCCCACACTGCCGGCCCGATGCCAGTGAACAGCATAGCTATTTCCCCGCCTTCAGCGGGGCCAGCATTTTGACGGTCGCGGCCGACTGCGTAACGGCACCTTTGATCGCCTGGCGGTCACGATAGCTCAGCACGAGCTTAGCCGGTTGCACGTTCGGCGCGGTGCCGATGGTCTGCGCCGCGGGAAGGAGCGCGTGAAGTTGTTGGATAAGGGACTGAATCAAGCCGTTGATGCCGCTGATAATCCCTTGCAGGTTTGCCGGGATGCCTGGGATATCCGCGATGATGAGCGGCTCCAGTATCCCAACGCATTTGGCAATTTGCGTCGCCAGCGGGTCAGCGCTTTCGAGTTCCGTTTGGATCTGCGGCGCGGCGTTTGCGACTCCAGTGAGCGCGCCTGCAACCAACATCGCCAGCGGACCAGGGACGAGCCCGGAAGCCGCCAGGCCGGTGAGCAGAATGGCACCCGCGTTAGCCGCTTCAGAAACCGCCGTCAGCGTCATTGTGAGTTGGCTCTGCGAGCAGCCGATCAGCATCATAAATAGCGCCGTCACAAGTACGAGCGCGATAAACGTTTTCGTCGTCATTTCTTTCCTTCCTTTTTTGATTCAGGGAAAACTTGCTTACCTGTCACCATCCCATAGACAGCGAGCCCAATCAGTTTGGTGTACAACCAAATCGTTCTCATGCCGTCACCAGCGCCAGGTCGGCCTGGAGTTGCGCGACGTTGACACCTGGGCACCAGCCGGGCTGCGCGGCTTCCGGAGGGAGTATCGCATAGGATTCATCGACGCACTCATCCCACCAGGCCCACGTAAACTCCTGGGTATTGCCCCACGTCAGGACCGTGCCTCCCTGCGGAGTGTAGCCCGTCAGAAAAACCGCGTGGCCATCTCCCGTCAGCGGCCCGGGTGTCCAGGGCTGGCGCGCGTCAAAGGCTTCGTCTGCGCCCTCCTGAACCTGAAAGCCGAGGTAGACGCCGCCGAAAAGATACGTAGACTGCATGACGTTGACGTGGTTCTTGGGGTTGAGCGCGGCGAAGCCCAGAATCTTATCACCGTCAAAGGCATTTTGCCTCCAGTCGGTCATGACGGAAAGCACGTCAGCGCCGGTGTCTTGACCGCCCGTGAAGGCCAAATATGCCGCAACGACGGACGGCCCAGCCAGAATGTCGCGCTGTCCGATTAGCCCGCGAAACGCTGTGACGGCATGCGCCTTCGCCGCAAAGGTGCAGTCGCCATACTGGTCGTTTCCATCCATCGGGAACAACACTGTTGGGTCCGACTGCTTCAGCGCGGAGTAGACCCGCGGCAGCACACTGTATGCCGGCGGCGGTGGAGGAAGCGCAGGCATCAAATACTTGCCCATCCGGAGTGTGCGCGAATCGAACCGCGCCGGGAGTTTGCCGGTGCAGTACTTCATGCGGTCCACCCGAATTTCGTTGCCAGGATACCAGCAACGGTATCGCTTAGTGACTGTCCGCGCTTGTCCGCGAGAGATTTCAGTTTCTCGAATAGTATCGGGTGGAGCAGCGTCGTGACTTTCGGCCGGTCCAGCGCTTTACCGTCTTTGCCTTTATATTTCGGTGCTCTCATACTGCCGAAGATTGTAGCAGCAAAGATGCTACTTGGCTAGACCGTAGACCCGCACCGTTCCCGTATATTTCTTAGTCGAGCCGCCGTCCGATAAAGCTGCTGGCAAAATCCGCATCCCGCCGCGCCTTGTCCTCTGCGATTCTCGCGGCTTTGGCATCGGCTTCAGTTTTGGCCTCAACCGGGTATTTGTCAGCCCACGCTGCCAATGCCGCTCTAGCATCGCCGATAGTTTGGAAATACTCGCCGGGCCAGTCGCGCTTGGACTCCGCACGGTCAAACATATGCTCGATCCGGTTACGCTCCATGATGCGATGTCAATACTTTTTTGATTTATTTTTGAGGTCGTGGTAAGATCTCGTTATGGCAAGTCAACCTAGCGGACCGGCAGTCGCTGAGTCGGCGCATGCCCGCACTGCTGCGGCCTCTGCGGCTCGGCGCAAGCCAACCCACTGCTCAGCCTGTGGGGAGCTGCTGCCGACTGCGCGGGCGGCTTGGGTGCACTGCCGAGGTAATGGGATGCGTGGAAAGATTGGAAGACCAAAGAGGGTAATATAATGCCGTCTGGCCGACTAACCGTCTATACATCGCAGGTTGCGGATGAGATTTGCTGGAAATTGTCCGAGGGTCAATCACTTAGGTCTATCTGCTCCGCTGATGGTATGCCGAGCGAGGCGGCGGTAAGGCTGTGGGTGATCGACGATCGCAATGGTTTCGCTGCGCGCTACACGCGGGCCAGAGATATAGGGCTCGATTGTGACGCTGACTCGGTCGTTGATATCGCGCGCGCCGAAAAGGACCCGAACCGCGCACGGGTCATTATCGACGCCATCAAGTGGAGGACCTGCAAGTTGGCGCCGAAGAAGTACGGGGACCGCCTGGAAGTGGCCGGCGACAAAGACTCGCCTCTCACGATCAACGTCAGGCGTCATGATCGGGAGTAACCGTTGCGCTATGTACTATTTCGTGCTAATCTTCGGGCTGTGATGGCCCTGTGGCGCTTGTGGTCGCGATTCTGTGAGTGGATGTCCACGGAAACGTGGCAAGAACCACTGAATCAGTGCGACTGCAAGATTGACGACAGATTCACAAAATCCTGCGAGCTAATCGCAACCCTTCGCGCCGATCATCAGAAGCAGCTTGACGACTTACGCGCTGTCATTGCTCAACGAGCCAAAGAAGAACATAAACTACCTCTGCCGGCCAGAATGCAGGCCCTTCGCAGCTTCATAGGAGAAGACGACGATGCCGCGTGACCAAAAAGGCAATTTCCACAATTCCACTCAGCGGGCAATCGGTGCCGATAAGCGCGCCGGTATGGGCAAGCCTTCGAAAGTAGACGAAATGTCGCCCTCGATGGATAAGGACCAGATGGCATCCGAGCCGGAGCCCGGTGGAGTTCATGAGCACCTGGCAGCGATGCACGCGCAGATGGGCGGAAAGCACATGCACGTCCATAGCGACGGATTCAGCCATACCACGCACCAGGTGGGGGAGGATGGCAAGGTCGAAGGACCGCACGATCACGAAAACATTGATGCCCTGAAGGAACATATGGGCAAGTTCCTGGACGAAGAAGCGCAAGAACCACAAGAAGCACCGGCCCATCATGGGATAGGAATAGGAAAAGGATACTAAACGATGGCTCTCAGCAAATTTGCAGGACAATTTAACACACTCGATTATGCTTACGGCATCGTCTCCAACGGTGCTTCCCCGGCCTATCTGGTCGTCAACAACGGCAACACGGCGACGGGCGCTCAAACGGTCCAGTTGCAGTTCCAGTACGCCTCGACGCCCGATGGTGTCAGCTTTAACCCTCTGAATACAAACGCCCCGGTCACGGTAGGCGTAGGCTCCAATGCCGAAACGATCACGCCGTCATCGGTCAGCAACTCTCCGGTATACGGTCAGACCTCGTTCGGCGCAACGTTCGCTAACCTGCACGGACAGGGCGATCTGGTCGCGTCCGGCACGGTGGGATTGCAGGAGGCCATTAACGCGGCAGTTGCGTATGGCGGCGGTATCGTGATCATAGACGCAAAGTGGACTGCACTTGGCGGCACTCAAGCGATCCTCGATGCAGCTATCAATACCCTGCCGTCCAATGTCGGGATCAGTGACAATCGCTCGGGTGGAGTCGCTTCCGGCTCTATGAGTGTCACGCAGAAAGCGACACTGGCACAGCTGCTGGCGTTGCATACTGTCGGCATCTCCCTGGTGCCGGCCATCGGCGCTTCCGGCCTGCTTGGGCTGGTTTCCTGCGTTGTGGACCTGATCTATGGTTCTGCGGCGTTCGTTGGCGGCGGTGCTGTTACGGTGAATTACGGACTTAACGGTTCGGCGGCTTCCACCAGCAACATCGCGGCGACCGTGTTTACCGGCCTGGCGGCGAATCAGATTGCCACATTGATCGGCCCGGTATCGTTGGCCTCTTCGCTGTGCCTGAATAAGGCGCTCGTGTTGCAGGCGGCTTCCGCTGATTTCACCGTGGGAACTGGCGCAAGCGCCATTATCACCACCACTTACCGCACATACGACGGTCTCTCGTAGGGGTAAACATTGCCGTTCGTAAGCCGTAGTCAGCAGCGATGGGGTCACACCAAAGCCGGGGAAAAGGCGCTGGGTGGTCCCACTGCTGTGTCGGAATGGGACAGTGCAACTCCCAAGGGCAGTTTGCCTGAAAAGAAGGGCGCTTTAGGGAAGCAGATCAGGGCGAAGGTGAAGAATGGCTAATTGGATCAAGAGCGCGGTGAAGCACCCAGGCGCACTGACGGCGGCGGCTAAACGCCATGGAGTTTCCAAGCTTCAAGAAGCAGAGAAGGAGTCGAAGTCCAGCAACCCCCATATCAGAGCCCGCGGGGCGCTTGGCAAGCGGTTCATCAAGCACGAAGTATGACTCCAGAAGAGAAGATTTCCAATATTGAGGATCAAATCAAGCTCTGTGAAAAGGGAGAATTGAGGGGTATCCTCTGCCCCTATTGTGGGCTCCAGAACACGGAGACGGACCACAAACTGTGCTGCGCCGAGATGGGGCTAGTGGTCTGGGCGATCATGCGGCGGCAGGCCACGAATGAAGTGGTGGACAGCGCGAAGCGAGTAGCGGATGCGGTGGCGGACATGGCTGCGAGGAACAATTGAGCCCACAACTCGAAGCACCGGAGACTGAAGCGCCGGAACAACCGGAACAGTCGCCGTATGGTGAGCATAACGAACAGCTACCAAAGCAGTTAGTAGACCTACTCCGCGACACAATCCAAGAATTCCAGGGCCAAGAGAAGTTCTCGCGCCGCCGCGAGGTTCGCAGAGACCGGCGCAACCGATTCTACGAGGCAGGATTCCAGCATCTCCAATGGTCGAATAGCGGGAATAGTGGATTTATCCAGCTTGTTCCCGGCGGGACAGTCAACAACTCCGCAGGTCAATCTCAGCAGTGTCCGCAGTACATGGACGCTTACAACATCTTCTTTCCGTACTTCCGCATCATCCAAAGCGTACTAACTCAGACACTTCCTGGCGTTGACTTCCAGCCCATCGACCCGTCTAACCCCGAGGATATCGACAAGGCAAAGACCGCAGAGGATTACGCGCGTCTGTTCGATCGCATGAACGATATCAAGGACACGATGGGGCAGATCGTCCGCATGATGGCAATGAGCGGACGCACGGTATCTTGGACTCGCACCGACGAAGACGCGCAGCGGTTCGGGTACGATCCACCGGATAGTACCCACCCTAAGAAGTTCCAGCGGGTTACGATCCATGGGACTCTAGAAACCAAGGTTCCGATTCTGGCGCGTGAGTTCGATAAGTGCTTTTTGTACTGTTTCATCTACGAGGATCACGACGTAAAGTACTGGCGTGACGAGTACCCGGACTTCGCGGATGACATCAAGGCTGGCACGGCGGCGGTTGGTGAGAGCCAGTACGAACGGTACGCAAGATTAGGAGTACTCAATGGCGCGAAAAGCCAGAGCCAAATCGGGGACGCCTTATCACACATTTCTAGTGGGGTGCATGCGTTTCTCCGGCCAGCCGCCTTTACCGGATCAGAATACGACGCACCGTTTGAGGGTGGTGGAACGGTCAAGGATAAGCTATCTGAACTCTTCCCCGAAGGGGCACGGGTCTGCTTCGTCGGTGACGTCTACATAGGCTCCTATGCAGAGTGCATGGATGACCATATCGACATTCAGTTCCCCTATCAGGGCGACGGTCAGTCTCGCACGCCGTTTATGGAGGCTATGGTCGTCGTACAGGACAATTTCAACGATCTTTGCAACTGGATTCGGGAAAAGGTAGACACTGGCGCTGGCTCAACCTGGATCGACGGCACGCAAGAGGAAGTAGACGCAGTAACCAGCCAGCGGGCCGCGCCGAATGCCATTCGAGCATGGAAAGCGCACCCAGGCCAGGCTTTAGAGCAATCGTTCTACAAAGAAGAGGAAGTCCAGATACCTGAGACTCTCTTCAATTTGCTCGAATTCTTGCGGGGTACGCTCCCCGAATTTTTACTGGCTGCGCTTCCTTCATTGCAGGGCGGCCAGATGTCGGACAACAAAACCGCGTCTGGTTACGCTCAGGCAAATGCGCAGGCCAAAGGGCAACTTGCAATTATTTGGTCACGAATGCAGCGGATGTTTGCCCGCATCCGTTATCAGTCGGCGCTGGCAGCTTCGCTCGAAGAATCCCAATCCGGCACGATCACCATTCCGGGAACGGAATCAGATGAAACTGTCAGCGTCGATATGGACACTCTCAAGAAAGGGAACTTCGGCTGCTATCCCGATGAAGATTCTAGCTTCCCTGAGAGCACAGCACAGAAGAGAGCCACGCTTCAGGGACTCCTGACTCTTGCAGGCCAGTCTCCGATGGTGGCGCAATTGCTTGATAACCCTGACAATGTGGAAGAACTGAAGCGGTTGAACGGTTTCGAGGAATTGACGCTGTTACCGGCCGAGGCTCGAAACAAGCAGCTAACGGAAATCGAGATTCTGCTTACTCAGGCCCCGATCCCTCCCGATCCGATGCAGGCTCAACAGGCGATGGAACAGCACGCGGCAGGCAGTATTGCCGCGAGGCATGCCGGACAGCCAGGTCCCCCGATGCCTGATATCCAGCCTCAGCCTTCGATCCCCGTCCAAGAGCTTGATTTCCACCAGTGGGAATTCGAGAAGTGCCAGGAGTGGCTGTCAAGCGCGGCCCGTAGGGATCAGGACAAGCGCGGTAACCAAGCCGGCGTTCAGAACGTTATCCTGCACGCATTGCAGCATCGGGCGATGATGCAGCAGATGATGGCACAGCAAGCGGCACTTGCAGCACCACCGGCTATGGCGAAACAGCCGACAGCACCACCCAAACCACCAGAGAAACCCGCGCCTACAGCGGGATTACCAGAAGCGGCATAGGAGACGGAACATGGCAGACGACTTTGCGGCAGTAAGCGCACCTGAGATTGACTTGGGCGGAGCTGAAGATACCGCGAGCACAGAAACGCAAGAAATAGGGTCAGAATCAACCGAAACAACTGATTCTATTGCTGATGAGCGCGCGCAGGAAACCAAAGAGTTCCACGCTGTCGAAAACGGCAAGCTATCGGCTGAAGCCAAGCAGACCATCGAAGAACTGAAGGCAAAGAATCCGGCACTTGCCAAGGCTCTCCAGCGGTCGCTGTTCGCGGAAGATCGCCTGCGGCGAGAACTCCCAGGCGGATTCAAGGAACTCGAGCAGCTTCGCGGGCAATTGGAACCATACGGCGGCCCTGAAGGGCTGGAACAAATCCAGGGCGAGCTGAAGGGCTGGCAGGACTTCGACCAGAGTTATACGTCCGGCGATCCGAAGGTACTCGAATTCATCACAGAGACGCCGGAAGCGAAGGACGCTTTCCTCAAGATCGTCCCGAATGCCATCCAGAAGTGGTCCGAGTTCAACCAAGAGGGCCACGACGCTTACATGTCGCAGATCTTCCTGGCGACGATGAACGCGGCAGACATCGAAATGAATGTCCGCCTATTATGGAACGCAGTAGGCGAGAACCCGCAGGCTCAAGAACTGGTGAAAAACCTGATGGGCTTCGTTCAATCCATCAAGGGAATGGCATCGAAACCAGTTTCAGCTCCCAAGGTGGCGCCCACAGCTCAAGACCCGCGGACCTCTGAACTCGATAACCGGGAGACGCAGTTACGCCGGCAGGAGTGGACAGGCGAAACCAATCAGCAACACGGCAGGATCTTCGGTGAGGCTTGGAAGCGAATTGCAGCTACCGTGCCGGCCGATAAACAAGGTCTGGTGCGTAGGCTCTACGGGATTCACTTAGGGGAGAAAATCAAAGCCAGGGCGAATTTCGACCAGAATATGACGCGGTATTTCGATGCGAAGCAGAAAGACGGATTTCTCCGGCTGCATGAGTCCACATTTAAGGACCTTGTGCCGCTGGCGCTACGCTCCGCTATGGCGGAGGCTGGATTGGGTGCGAAGAAAGCCGCGCCGCCGCCTGCCAACGGAGTGCCCCTGAAGCCTCCCGTGGGCCAGCAACCACAAGCTGGATGGGTGCGATTGAATAACAAACCCAACTTTGCGACGGAAGTAGACCGGAAACAGACCAGCCCCGAGATGTACTCGCGCAAACAGGCCATTCTGAAGACCGGAAAGCGCGTCACATGGGCATAATGTGCCCGAGATCGACTTAATTCTCCAGCCAAAACAGCGGCAACTCCTCAACCTGCTCGAAGCCGAAGGACCTAATGTTCCTACCCGTATCGGATTCGGTGGGGCGCGCGGCGGGGCCAAGAGCGGTGGCCTTCGTCGCGCCGCTATGGTACTAGCAAGTACCTACCCTGGCACAGTGACCGTCATAGTCCGCAAACACTTCGGGGATCTTGTCGAAAACCATGTCGAAAAGATGGCCTTGGAGTACCCCGAGTTTCATAAACTGTATTACCGGCAGGGCGACGGA
>JBEKFD010000152.1:0-21787 GCA_050013495.1 Occallatibacter sp.
GCTATCCTCACCGCGCTTGCTCTGATCAATCGCGCCTATGCACTCACCTGGCGAGCTGTTTCGTGTTCCACAGCTGCCCGCCAGCGAAAGGCTCTTGCTTTCATTGAGCATTGCCTGGGTGTGGACGGTGTCCTCAACGGGCAAAGCCTCGATCTTCATTACAACAGGCTGCCCCACAATCGGGAGACGACGGAACGCATTGCGCGAGGAAAGACGGTTTCACTGATACGGTTTACGTTGGTCTTGCCAGCCATGCTGGGCACCGCTTCGACTCGCGAGCGTCAGCTAATTGAACGGATCTCCTTGTTCTGGGGCCTCGCGTATCAGATCGTGGATGACCTGAAAGATGTGCTGCAGAGCGCAGGACAAAGCGGGAAAACTGCAGCCCGCGACGCGCTTCTCAGCCGCCCAAACATGGCCGTGGCAATCGGAGTTCGGGCTGCAGTTCAACGTCTGACCCGCTTTATCGACTTGGGAGACAAAGTGCTGCACAGCCTGCTCGCGCTAAAGCCCGATCTCGAATTCCTGGAGCGGCTGCGTGGCGAGCTTCAACTGGAGTTGGCTCGGGTGACACGGAATTCGTGCGCGCTGGCGGAAAGAAGCGCGCAGTGATTTTCCTCAAGCTGATTGTGACCAATCTTCGCCGGCACCGCATGCGTTCGTTGATCAGCGTGGCCGGCATCGCATTCAGCGTAGCGGCCATGCTCACGGTGGTGACAATCCTGCAAGGGGCCATCGGGATGTTCTCCGGCATCCTGTCGAGCGATAGCCAGGTTATCGTCTTCGAACGCAATGTGTCCGACCTCTTTTTCAGCAGTGTTCCCAACGCTGCGATCAATGAGATGTCGACCTGGCCAATGGTTTCGCACGCCGACCCGGTGCTGTTTGGGATTGTCTCCAGTGCGGATCACCCAATCATTACCTGCTTCGGCGTGACCGCTGACGACGCGCGCATCCGCAATGCTGAATGGACGCAAGGCGACCGCGGCGCATTCGCGCAACACTCCGATGACGTGGCTCTGGGAGAACGCGCGGCAGAGTTTCTTGGAGCGAGGGCCGGCGATCGGGTACCCATCGGGCATGGAATCTTTCACGTGATCGGCATTCTCAAGACGGCCAACGGGTTTGAGGATGGGGGTGTGTTCATGCCCCTCGGCGTGGCGCAGAGTTTCTTTCACAAGGAAGGCACATCGTCCGTAATCACTGTCAAGCTGCGCGACAAGGCGGACGCGGATCGATTCAAAGCGCAGGTGAAGATAAAGTACCCCAACCTTGTTGCTCTAGAAGACGCCGAGTTTACGCGGTCCTATTCACAGTTCAAGATTCTCAAAGCGACAGCATGGGCAGTGGGCGGTTGCGGGCTGGTGCTGGGCGGCCTGGGCGTTGCGAACACGATGATCATGTCTGTATTCACGCGCATTCGCGAGATTGCGATCCTTCGCGTCAACGGCTTTTCGCATCCGCAGATTGCGACCATGATCTTCGGCGAATCCGCCGTTGTATCCATGCTGGGAGCGGTGTTCGGCCTGCTGACCGGAACCTTTTTTCTGATCGTCCTCAAGCAGGTGCCTGCGCTGCACGGATATGTGGATGTGAGCGTTCACCCTTCGGTGATGGCGATCGTGATACTGCTTGCGCTTGGCACCGGAGTTGCCGGCGCGCTTTACCCGGCTGCGTATGCCATGCGCATCCGTGCGGTGGAGGCGCTGCGTTTCGAATGAGCCCTTTTGCGACGCAAGCTGGCAGGCGGGGGCGCGTGGTGCTCCGCGCCGAGGATGTGTGGAAAAGCTATGACGAGGGGACGATCGCGGTTCTGAAGGGTGTCAACTTCGAAGCGATCGAGGGTCAGACGGTTGCGCTTTGCGGCCCCTCGGGATGTGGCAAGAGCACTTTGTTGCATCTGTTCGGTGGACTTGATTCGCCTGACCGCGGGCGTGTTTCCGTCAATGGCGTTGAGATCAATCGCCGCACCAACCTGCTGCACCTGCTGCGTCATGAAGTGGGCTTCGTCTTTCAACTTCACAATCTCATCCCCGATCTCACGCTTGAGGAGAATTGCCTCATCCCAACGGTCGCCGCGGGAATCGATCGTAGAACAGCGCGCGCACGCCTTCATGAGCTCACGGAGCGTACTCACCTGACACATCGCTTGGGGCATTGCATTCAAAAGCTCTCTGGCGGCGAGCGTCAACGGACCGCGCTTTGCCGGGCGCTGATGAACAGGCCGAAAATCCTTCTGGCCGACGAGCCGACCGGCTCACTGGACGAACAGACCAGCGGCACGGTCTTTGATTTGTTGCTCGACCTGGTAGCCAGCGAAGGGGTAACCCTGATGATGGCCACGCACGATCGCAGCTTGGCGGTGCGCTGCGACCAACTGTTGGAAATGCACGATGGAACCATTTATGAAGCCGCTTACTCTCGATAACCGTGCTGCTTCGCACACGCCTGCCCCGGTTGCTGCCTGTGCTGCCTGGCACAGCTTGCTGTGGCTTGTGATTGCGAATGCGATCGGGGTAATGATCGCGGTGCTGCTGCTCTTTCCCCGCCTGAACAACCTGCTCGGCGAGTGGAGTTATGGGCGATGGATCATGGTGCACATGAATCTCGAGCTTTACGGATGGACCGCGATTCCACTGCTCGGATTCCTGTTTGCCGTCTATAGAGCGGATCGCGGATCCGCCGCAAAGTGGTGCAGGCCTGTTTTGTGGGTGTGGTCCGTTGCGCTTGGCACAGGCGCGCTTTCATGGCTTTCAGGCCACTCGAGCGGTAAGTTGTTTCTTGACTGGATCGGGTATGCACGCATCCTGTTCTGCGCGGCTCCGATCGTACTCTGGCTGCTCCTGCTTGCGGCCCTGATAGGGAACCTCAGAGAAGCGGGGCGTGGGACCGCGGCAGGAATGGCGGCAAAGCTGCTTGGCCTCGCTGTCCTGCTTGCGGTTCCATTCCTCATCTACGTTGCAGCCAGTCCCAACAGCTATCCTCCCGTGAATCCGGATACGGGCGGACCTACCGGAACGAGCCAGTTGGAATCCTCGCTTGGTGTCGTTGCAATCCTGTTGATACTGCCGTTCGGCCTGACTCATCGTAAACCGGGACGCAAGAATGCGATTGCCGCAAGCTGGATTTTGCTTGTAGCGGAAAGCCTGCTTTGTGCTGTGCTGAGCCGCGGCGACATCAGTCATCGTCAACCCGCTCAATACCTGAGCCTGGCCAGCCTTCTGGTTTGGCTGCCGCTGACGCCGTCCTATTACGCCGCCTTTGAATGGCATAGCAACACGCGGCGCTGGCGGGTGGCGTTCCTTTGGTGGTGGGCGACTCTGGTCGTGACTGGCTGGGTCTTCTTTCTTCCCGGAGTTCTGGACCATTTCAAATTCACCGACGGCCTGGTCGGCCATTCCTTTGTCGCCATGGCCGGCTTCACGTCGAGCCTCATTATTTTTGTCATGGTTGAGCTGCTCGGCGAAGGCGGATGGATATTCAATCGCGCACGCTCATTCTATCTATGGCATGGGAGCGTGATTGCATACGTCGTGGTTGTGACTGTTGCGGGGTGGCGCGAGGGACTCGATCCGGCATTCACAATCGTTCCCGGAATGGGGCGCAACATTCTCTATGCACTTCGCCTGCTTACCGGCGTACTCATGCTTCTTGCCTCTCTAGACTGGTTTCTCGATGCGTCAACATTGCTCATTGAGCCAGTTCTTGCGCCAACCCTTCCACAAGTCGTACAGGAGAAGACAGCATGAATCGTCCTATCCTTCTTGCGTATCAGGCACTCATCGGCGTTTCCGACTCGCTGACCGGAGCGCTGCTGATCGTCGATCCGGAGTTCACGCTGCGCTTGATGGGACTGCACGCTTCGCCGGATGCGCTCCCGTACCTTTCGTTTATCGGCGCCTTCGTGTTCTCCGTTGGACTGGCATGTCTTTACGGGACGTTGGTAATGGTATTAAGAGGTAGTCAACGCACGCTTGAGACGGTTTGGCTTCTCACGGCCTTTACGCGCGCAAGCGTGGCCATCCTTGTGATCGCTCAGATAATGGCGCATTCGCTCGAATCGGGTTGGATTACTGTCGCTGTATCCGATGGCGCCTGTGTCTTGATTCAGGCGATCGGTCTACGCAGGCGGTGGTTGGCCAATGTCGCTCGGTAAGACTCGCCAATTCGGATTGCAAGGCGCCTGCCTTATCGCGATCACCTATGTCTACTTTCTCATCTTCGCGCAGTTCGCTTTTCTAAAGCGGCTGGCGAGCCTGGGAGTGGAGGGCGCGCACCTGAAGGCTGTGATGGCTGCCATGGCCTGCGGAGGAATTCTTTTCAGCCTACTGACACCGCGGCTGACCCTATGGTCATCGCCAACTCTGCGTTTGCGCATGGGGCTCTTCGCTTCGAGCGCGGCTGCGTTCCTGTCGATTATGCCGCTCAGTTTTGCGGCCTGCGTCGCGGTGTCGTTCATGATTGGCGCCGGTCTTGGGCTGCTCACCGTAGCACTTGTCACGCATCTGCGACGGTGGACGGGGAACCGAAACCAGCTCATGCTGGTTGGCCTGGGAACAGGCATAGGTTATCTCACGTGCAATTTGCCGGGCATCTTCGCGGCGTCTTCGGAAGTGCAAGCTTCGATAGCCGGCATGCTTTGCCTCGCGGGAATCTGGGTCACCTTCTTGCCCGTTCCGGCACAAGTGACAGGGGCCGAGATTTCGCCACGGCGTGCTTCCTCATTTGTCCGCATACTCGCATGTTTCGCGGCTCTTGTGTGGCTCGATTCCGCGGCATTCTTCATCATTCAAAACAGCCCGGCCTTGAAGGCGGGCACCTGGCAAGGGGCGGCCCATCTTTGGGGAAATGGATTGCTTCATCTTGCGGGGGCTTTGGCGAGCGCATGGCTGCTGCGAAGACGCACCCTCGCCTTCGTTCTCTCGGCGGCATTCCTGGCGCTGGGCTTTGCCTGCCTGCTTCTGCTCAATCCAAATCGCGTTTTTCTGGCGTCGCTGTTTTATCCAGTCGGCGTCTCGCTTTACTCTGTCGCCCTGGTCGCGTTTCCATCGATCCTTGCTCCGGTTTCTTCCCTGGCAGAGCGTGGCCGGCAGGCTGGATGGATCTATGCGATCGCTGGTTGGGGCGGTTCCGCCATGGGAATCGGCATGGCGCAAAACCTCGGCCATGTTCCAATAGGGTTTGTCCTCGGCGCGGGGGTAGTCGTCCTGGTGCCTGGCTTGTTCAAGGCCTTGCGCTGGCGCATGCGCGAACTGGCACTGACGACCGCGGTTGCCGCAGCGGCCTTTGGTGCTTACCGCCTGCTTCCGCCGGATGGCCCATCGGCTCAACTTTCTCAAGTGGGGCGGGGCCGGCAGGTATACATATCCGAAGGGTGCATCAGTTGCCATTCACAATACGTGCGCCCGAACACTTCGGACGTCTCGATGTGGGGACCGGCGGAAACAATCCAGGAATTGCGTGAGCAAAGACCGCCGCTCATCGGCAATCGCCGTCAGGGCCCGGACCTGGCGGAGGTGGGCGGACGGCGATCGGCCTTGTGGCTTAAAGCTCATTTCTATAACCCTGCGGAAGTTAGCGGAGCTTCGATCATGCCTTCGTTTGGCTTTCTATTTCACGATGAACGCGGCGATGATCTGGTGGCCTACCTGGAAACCCTGCAAAGCGCCGGCACGGTGGAGCATCAAAATGCGGAGAAGCAATGGCAACCCTCTGCTTCGGCTTTTGTGCAAGCCAATGCAAGGGATGGCGAGCAGCTTTTTGACCGTTACTGCGCCTCCTGTCACAGCACTGAAGGCCGAACCCGGCAAGCATGGCAGGCGAGATTCAAGCATCTGCCGACCAACCTCACAACTGGACCGTTCCGTTCTCTCGAATTCTCCGACTCGCCTGCTGAGCGCTTGACGCGTCTTGTGCAGATCGCCAAATTTGGAATTCCTGCAACCGATATGCCAGGACACGAATACCTGTCCGACAAGGATATCGCTTCCATCAGTCTTTGGTTGTCCGAGAACATCCGGCAGCCAAATCAAAACCACTAACGCTCGCTCAATAAGGGAGAAACCTCATGAAGAACATGGCCACTTCGCTCATCGTTCCGTTGTCAATCTTTTTCGTGCCTGCTGCATTCGCACAGTATCAGACTTTTGCGATCAATCCCGATTCAAGTCAAGTGGCATTCTCGCTGGCGGGCACCGGACACCATGTGAACGGCACCTTCCATGTGCAAAGCGGCAGGGTTGACTTTGATCCGGCTGCAACGAAGATCTCCGGATCCGTGGTGGTCGCCGCCGGCAGCGGCACGAGCGGGGAAACAAGCCGGGACAAGAAAATGAACTCAGATGTGCTGGATGTCGCGCACTATTCCGAAGTGACATTCGAGCCGAAGAGCTACCAGGGAACCATCGCCGCGGCAGGCGACTCAACCATTTCGGTGAAGGGCACGTTTACTCTGCATGGCACTGCCCATGAACTGACGGCGCCCATGCAGATTCATATTGACGGAACCGGCTTGACCGCCAAGACCCACTTCACGGTTCCCTATGTTCAATGGGGTCTGAAGGACCCAAGTATTTTCATTCTCAAGGTTGCCAAAGAGGTGGATATCGACCTCACATTGACGGGTCGTGTATCGGCGTCGAATTGAGCCGCATTCATGCCGCGCTCTTCGCCGCACACCGGATTCTGTGGTATTCCAAAGGATGAGGGTGTGGCGATGAACAAATGCAGGCGCTTCGGGCAGAACTCTGGATTGAGAGCGGACTTTATGCTGTTACGATTGTCGATCCGGGCCGCAGCCGCAGCGGATAGTCCGGCCAAAAAGTTGTTTCGTTGTAATCGACAGGATCACATAGGCCGAGGATTCACGATGGTGTTTCGCTATGCATAGTCTTCTGAATCTGGATCGCGGCAAATTGCGGTTTCATACCCGCCTTCTGGTCACGCTGTGCGTCCTGCTTGCTCCGAAAGTTGCGGCGGCGCAGGGCAACTACGAAATTCAGGTCTACGCAGCAGATACAGTTCCACCCAAGACACTGATGGTTGAACTGCACTCCAACTATACGGTCACGGGACAGACGAAGGTCATCGATGGCGTGTACCCAACCAACCATCAAGAGCACGAAACACTCGAACTTACCGAGGGGATCAATAGTTGGGCGGAGGTCGGCTTCTACGTGTTCACAAGCGAACAAGACGGTCACGGCGTTCAATGGGTAGGGGACCACATCCGCCCTCGCGTCCGTGCGCCCGACCGATGGCGCCTGCCGGTAGGGCTCAGCCTCTCGACGGAGATCGGCTATCAACGGGCCGTTTATTCAACGGACACCTGGACGTGGGAGATTCGGCCGATTGTCGATAAGACTTCGGGCCGCTGGTATTTCGCCTTCAATCCAGCCCTGGAACGGACCTTTCATGGACCGGATGTGAACCAGGGCCTAAGCTTTTCTCCCGGCGTCAAAGTGAGCTTTGACTTTACGCCGAAGATTAGCGGCGGATTCGAATACTACGCTGACTACGGCCGCCTGGGCGCATTCGACCCCTTGCATGATCAGCAGCAGCAGATATTTGCCGTGACCGATCTGAATGTTTCTCCCAAATGGGAGATCAACTTCGGCGTCGGTCTTGGTCCGACCGCTGCGACTGACCACCTGATTGTCAAAGGAATCCTGGGCAGAAGATTTGATTGGGGAAAAAGATCAGCGGTCAATTAAGCCGCGCACCATCTTACCGCGTGGCGTCCTGCTCGACGTGAGTACCGTCACATCTTTTCTGGAAATCGATATGGAGAGTAAGTCAAGAGAGAAGCCCTCGAACATGGGGTGAATCAATGTCCGATCAGATAGCAGAAGGCTATTCGCAGCGGAGAGACGAACGGCAGATGCGTGACGCGCAATTTGCTATGCGCCTCTCTTTGATCTTCGGCGTGGCTATGCTGGTGGGTAAGTCCACAGCGTATTTCATGACTCATTCGGTTGCCATCTTCTCGGATGCAGCGGAGTCCGTCATTCATGTGATTGCTGTTGGGTTCGCCAGTTTCAGCCTGAGGCTGAGTGCCCGGCCAGCCTCTCATCACTTTCTTTACGGTTACGAACGGATCACGTTTTTTTCGGCGGGATTCGAGGGAGCGTTGATCGTTGTAGCAGCGATCGCGATTCTCATTGAGTCAATTCATGAGTGGATTTCCGGACTCCAATTGCAACACCTGGGATCAGGGGTCTTGTTGATCCTGATAGCTGGGATCCTGAATGGCGGCCTCGGCTACTATCTCATCCGTACGGGTCGCAGGACGAATTCCCTCATCCTCGAAGCTGACGGCAAACACGTTTTGACCGATAGCTGGACCAGTTTTGGAGTCGTAGGCGGCCTGGTGTTGGTCCTGATGACACACTGGAAGCCATTCGATCCACTGGTAGCCATCGTGGTTGCGATCAATATCCTCTGGTCAGGCGGGCGCCTGGTCTGGCAATCGGCGGTTGGGTTGCTTGATTACTCCGATCCTGGTACGGGGAAAAAGATTCGCCAGCGACTGGATGCGATCTGCTCCGAACTCGACATTCAATATCATGGTGTTCGGTTCCGGACGACTGGATACAGGCAAATTATCGAGGTACATCTGCTATTCCCGCGCCTCACATCGGTCAGTGACGCTCACGGCCTGGCGACCATGCTGGAGGAGCGTCTCCCGCAAGAGCTAGGCATACCAGCCGAGGTCATCACGCATCTCGAGTCTCTAGAAGACCACGCGGACGTTCATCATCATGAGCACTACACAGGCAAGCCGGACTGACCTAGGCGACCTTCCGTCATCGAGCAGAATGCCTTCGCGTGGGCGGATTATCACTCGCACCGCTGCGCGCCAGTATATGTCGATGCGCGCTAGGGATTGGTCAATCCCGTCACCACCGTGAAAAAGCTTCCCGGCTTGCTCTCGTTGTTGTAGGTCGCCGTGACCCATGCAGGAGTCATGACCACGCCCTTTGCCGACACGCGAATTTCGTCCATGGCATCGTTGGATTCCTGCGCTGCGGTTGACCTGCTATTGATGGAAGGCGTGACGTTGTTCAGAATGGATGTGGCCAGGTTGTTCTCCATGGTGGTCAACGTCTGCTTCACGCCATCGACGTAGATGCTCATCCCAGCAACGTTTCCGGTCCCGGAGTAGGTAACCACCACGTAGTGCCACACGCCCATGCTTATCTGCGGTGTTTCGGCAAGCGCGCCGGTACTGAAGTTGGCGCCGAACAGGCCGAGCGCGATTTGCGGGCTCGAAGCTCCCTGGAACTGCACCAGCTCCCAGCCTGCACTGCCGGGCTGCGGGACCTTGGTCAGCAGTGCCCCGATGGTATTGGACCCGATCTTGTACCAGCCCGAGAGCGAGAACGAATCGGTTCGCTCAAAGCTGAAGGCCGACGAGTTGGACAGGCCAGCCCAGGTGTTTCCTGCAAAGTTGATGCTGCCGTCAATTTCGCCGGCTTGCTGTTGGCCGGCCACAACCGGTCCGTTCATGGTGGCGTTGTTGCCGCTCCCGGTGGAATCGTTCAGCTGCGGCGCAGCCCCGGCAGGGTTTTCCTTCATATGGTAGACGGCCATGAAATTCGTCCACGTGGATGAGGGCGTGGTCTGCAGCGTGGTCACGGACGGCTGCCCGTACCACGCATAGATGATGGTGCCGTTGGCCAGGTTCGGCACGTTGACCCAGATGTTCACCGCCCCGGTCGCAGGCGTCCAGGTCTCGAACTCCCAGCTCAACAACTGGGTTCCCGCCGCATCCGACGTGAAGATCAGGTCGCAAGGCACGGGGGTTGAATTAGTGCCCACAACTTGCGTGCATGTATTGGCAATCCTGCCGCCATTGGCGATAGTCGCAAGGTCAGCAAAGGTGCCCGAGATCAACGCAGGGAAGTTGGTTTGCGCGCTCGGTACCTGGCCGGACGCTACAGTAAAGGTGGCCTGGTAGTTATATCCATTCGGCCACGGGATAGCGGGGGCGACGCCGGTTCCGGTCAGGCTTGCAGTCTGCGGCGATCCAGAGGCGCTGTCAGCTACGGAGAGCGTCGCTGAGAAGCTGTTTGCCGATGCTGGCGTGAAGGTGACGTAGATCGAGCAACTGGATCCAGCTGCCAGAGTAACGCCGCAGGCATTGGCGCCTGTTGTCAGCGCGAAGTCGCTTGGGTTTGCTCCGACAATGCTGGTGGCGATGCTGTTGAGCGGCGCGGTGCCGGTGTTGGACAGGGTGGCTGCCATTGCCGCGGAGGTAGTGCCTGTGAACGTGTTCGGGAACGACAGCGCGGGCGTAAGCGAGGCGATAGGCGCAATCCCGGTCCCCGTCAAGCTCGCGGTCTGCGGCGATCCGGAGGCGCTGTCGGCCACAGAGAGCGTTGCCGAGAAGCTTGCCGCCGAGGCCGGTGTGAATGTGACGTAGATGGAGCAACTGGAACCGGCGGCGAGAGTCGCGCCGCAAGCATTCGCGCCCGTCGTCAAGGCAAAGTCGCTGGGGTTGGCTCCCGTGATGCTGGCGACGATGTTGTTCAACGGAGCGGTGCCGGTGTTGGACAGCGTGGCTGCCATTGCCGCGGAGGTGGTACTTGTGAGCGTGTTCGGGAACGAGAGTGCGGGCGTGAGCGAGGCGACTGGCGCGATCCCGGTTCCGGTTAAGCTTGCAGTCTGCGGAGATCCGGATGCGCTGTCGGCCACTGAGAGCGTCGCCGAGAAGCTGGTTGCCGAAGCAGGCGTGAAGGTTACGTAGATCGAGCAACTAGAGCCTGCAGCCAGCGTAGCGCCGCAGGCGTTTGCACCCGTCGTCAGGGCGAAGTCGCTGGGGTTGGCTCCCACGATGCTCACTGCGATGTTGTTCAGCGGTGCGCCGCCGGTGTTGGAAAGCGTTGCCGCCATCGCTGCCGAGGTTGTGCCCGTCAGAGTGTTGGGGAAGGCTAGCGACGGGGTAAGCGAGACGACAGCCGCAATCCCGGTTCCGGTTAAGCTTGCAGTCTGCGGAGATCCGGAGACGCTGTCGGCCACTGAAAGCGTGGCCGCGAAGCTGGCGGCCGAGGCCGGCGTAAACGTGACATAGATAGAGCATCTGGAGCCTGCGGCGAGAGTAGCGCCGCAAGCGTTTGCACCCGTCGTCAAGGCAAAGTCGCTTGGGTTGGTCCCGGTGATGCTGGCGACGATGTTGTTGAGAGGGGCGCTGCCGGTATTCGACAGCGTGGCTGCCATAGCTGCGGAGGTTGTGCCCGTAGCTGTGTTGGGGAAGGCCAGCGACGGAGTAAGCGAGGCGACAGGCGCGACTCCGGTTCCGGTCAAGGTTGCGGTTTGCGGCGATCCGGAGGCGCTGTCGGCCACAGATAGCGTTGCCGAGAAGCTGGTTGCCGAGGCCGGCGTGAACGTGACGTAGATCGAGCAACTGGAGCCGGCGGCGAGAGTAGCGCCGCAGGCATTGGCGCCAGTTGTCAACGCGAAGTCACTTGGGTTGGCACCCACGATGCTCACGGCGATGCTGTTGAGCGGGGCGGTGCCGGTGTTGGAAAGAGTTGCTGCCATCGCTGCCGAGGTTGTCCCCGTCAGCGTATTCGGGAAGACCAGTGCCGGAGTGAGCGAGGCGACAGGGGCAATGCCCGTGCCAGTCAAATTCGAAGTTTGTGGCGATCCAGTGGCACTATCGGCGACAGACAGCGTCGCCGAGAAACTGGCCGCGGAGGCCGGCGTAAAGGTGACGTAGATGGAGCAACTGGAGCCGGCGGCCAGGGTAGCGCCGCAGGCATTGGCGCCGGTTGTCAGCGCGAAGTCGCCAGGGTTAGCGCCCACGATGCTTACTGCGATGCTGTTCAGCGAGGCGGTGCCGGTGTTGGACAGCGTTGCCGCCAACGCCGCGGAGGTCGTGCCAGTGAGCGTGTTGGGGAATGCCAGCGATGGAGTAAGCGAGGCGACCGGCCCCGTACCCGGATTGGTCAAGCCCGTTGCCACGCCAAAGAAAGTTCCCGGACTGCTTTCGTTGTTGTAACTCGCGGTGACCCAGGCGGCGGGGTAGACAACGCCCTTCGTCGAGACGCGAAGCTCATCCATCGTATCGTTTGATTCCAGGATCGGGTGGCCAGATTGTTTTCCAACGTGATCAGCGACTGCTTGACGCCATCGATGTAGATGTTCATGCCCGCCACTGTACCGGTCCCGGAATAGGTGGCCACCACGTAATGCCAGGCTCCCATGCTCACAGCAGGGGTCTCGACGAGCGCACCGGTGCTGACGTTGGTGCCGAAAAGGCCGAGCGCGATCTGGGGAGACGAGCCTCCTGCGAACTGCGCCAGTTCCCAGCCTGCATTCATAGGTTGCGGGATCTTGGATAACAGCACGCCCGAAGTATTCGTCGGGATCTTGTACCAGGCGGAAATTGAGAACGAATCGGTTCGTTCAAAACTGAAGCTCGATGAACTGGCCAGGCCGGCCCATGTATTTCCCTCGAAGTTGATGCTGCCGTCAATCTCGCCCGGTTGCTGCTGGCTGGCCACCACAGGCCCGTTCATGGTGGCATTGTTGCCGCTCCCGGTGGAGTCGTTCAGTTGCGGCCCAGCCCCGGCGGGGTTTTCCTTCATATGGTAGACGGCCATGTAATTCGTCCATGTGGCCGAGGGTGTGGTCTGAAGCGTGGTCACGGACGGATGACCGTACCATGCATAAATGATCGTCCCGTTCGTTAAGTTAGGCACGTTGACCCATATGTTCACGGCGCCTGTGGCAGCTGTCCAGGTCTCGAATTCCCAGCTCAGCAGTTGCGTGCCTGCCGCATCTGAAGTGAAGATCAGGTCGCAGGGAACGGCTGTCGAGTTATTGCCCACCACCTGCGTGCAGGTATTGATTACTCTGCCGCCGTTGGCAGTGGTCGCAAAGTCCGAGTAAGTCCCGGAAATCAATGCGGGGAAGCTGGTCTGCGCACTGGGCACCTTGCCGGCGGCAACGGTAAATGTGGCCTGGTATGTATAACCATTCGGCCAGCTCGGCGGCGGCGCTACTCCGGTTCCGCTCAGGCCGGCCGATTGCGGGCTGCCGTTGCCGTTGTCGGTGATGGAGACGGCGGCCGATCTCGCGCCCGAAGCCTGCGGCGTGAACATCACGTTAATCAAGCAGGAATTGTTGGCCGCAAGCGTCGCGGGACTGATGGGGCAGTTATTCGCCTGCGCAAAATCACCCGAATTGGCGCCGGTAATGGCGACGCTGCTTATAGTCAGCGGGCTAGGTCCGTTGTTGGTCAGCGCTATCGTCTGCGTTCCGCTGGGGGTGTTCACCGTTTGGCCGGCGAAGGTAAGGGAATTTGGCAGAAGCGTTACATTGGACGGAATCTGCGTTCCCGTGCCGCTCAGGGGCACGCTAACCGGGTTGGTGCCGGTGATGGTGACGCTCGCCGACAACGCGCTTGCCACCGTTGGAGTTAAGGTGACGTTGATGGTGCATGCGCCGCTCGATGCCAGGGTCGCCGGGCTTATAGGGCAGTTATTGGTTTGCGCAAAGCTGCCCGGATTGACGCCGGTTATCGCAATGCCATTGATGGTTGCAGTGCCCGCGCCGTTATTGGTGATGGTGACGCCCTGCGCGCTGCTGGTGGTATCAATCAACTGGTTCGAGAAGGTAAGAGAAGCAGGCAATGCGGTGAGGGCTGTACCGGTGCTCAGAATCTGGAACGACGACGCGCACGTGCCCGAGATGCCAACCGTCTGGAAGCATACATTTGGAGCCGAGACGTGGCCGTAGGTACTATCCCACGCGTCAATGCCCGCGCCGTCATTTATATCCCAGTAAACAGGGTTGCCGCCTGCGCTGGTGGCGCCTGAGAGGGTCAGATAGTAAGTTCCGGCAGGGAGAGTAAGACTGGGGATTGCGAAACTCACTATGTTTACGTCGAATCCGTCGACGTTGGAAAGATCGTAAGTGCTGGTAGCTCCGGCTACGCCCGAGGCAAGACTTGTATCGAAAGGCGATATACCGATCGACCAGGCCACCCCGTTCACCGAGTCGCCCGTCGTTACCCAGGCTCCGAAGTTGAATTCGCCGATGGTGGAACTGGAGGGGAGTGTGAAGGAGTTAGAAGCGGAGTAGCCGCTGTTTACTTGAAAGGCACTAATCTGGCCGCTGACGGGGAAGTTATTGAACACTACCTGGCCTTCTGCGGCCGAGGCCGTCAGAAGACACAACAGTAGAGCAATTCGAACGGAGAAGAGATGACCTCGCATACTTCCAACCCCCAGTTTCTATATCCCCCAGGTCATGAACGAGAGCAACATCGTAGTACGAGCGAAGCCGACAAAGCAAGAAATAAAAAAAATTGAAGAGAGATAGGGCTTCTAAGTTGACAAACCAAAGTAATTCGGGTGGGGGGGGAGTAACTCACGAGAGGTTACTTCGAAAAATTGACACAAGTGTTCAAGTTCTATGCTACGATTTATCCCTCAATCGGAGGTCCCCATGGCTCAGAATTTCACGCTCAATGTAAATGGCACGAACCACACGGTGACGGTAAACAACCCGGCGATGCCGCTGCTGTGGGTGTTACGAGATCTGCTCGGCCTTACGGGAACCAAGTACGGATGCGGCGTGCATATCTGCGGAGCATGCACCGTCATGATCAACGGGGTGGCCACGACTGCGTGCGTTACCCCTGTGGATACGGTTGGCAATGCGGCCATCGTCACCATCGAAGGTCTCTCTCCCACTTCCAGCCATCCGGCTCAACTGGCATGGGTCAATTTCCAAGTTCCCCAATGCGGCTATTGCCAGTCCGGGCAAATCATGTCGTGTGCCGCTGCGTTGGCGGCAGGCAATCATGGCGCTAACCTCGCCAAGCAAATGCACAACGTCTGCATCTGCGGCACGTATCCGCGAATCCTGCAAGCGGTGGATACTCTCTAGAGCGAATGGGTCAAGATCGAAGGGGGTCCAAAACTATGCCAGAAATCGAATCATCCGCCAAGATCGAAAAAGGGCCGCGCAAATTCAACCGCCGTGAATTCCTCGTCATTGGCGGCGCGGGTCTCACACTGGGCTTCAGTATCGAGCAAGGCTCCCGCCGGGCCGAAGCGCAACAGGCCGGGATTGCCGGACCGCCGGCCAAGACGCAGGTAAACACATGGCTGAACATCAGCAGCGCCGGCCTCATCACGCTGACCATCGGCTCTTCTGAGATGGGCCAGGGCTCGTTTTCCGGCATTGCGCAGATCCTGTCGGAAGACCTGATGGTGAACTACAACGCCATTCAGACCGTGCAGGGAGTGCCCGCGACGGGAGCGCCCGCGGTCGGCAACTCCATCGGGACTTATGGAAGCACGGTAACCTGGACTAACTACTGGTCGCTTCGCCAGGCAGGAGCGGCTGCGCGCGAAATGCTGGTGCAGGCGGCGATGAATATCATCGGCGACCAAAGCCGGCCGAACTATACCGTTCTGAATGGAGTTATCACTTATACCCCGACTAACACCAACGTCAGTTACGGATTGGTGGCGAACGCAGCCGCTCTGTTGCCGGTGCCGCAGAACCCTCCGCTCATTCCCGATAGCCAGTTTCGCTACATAGGCACCACTGTCAACCGCGTAGATATCCCTTTGAAGGTCAATGGCAGCGCGATCTACGGTCTTGATATCCGCCTGCCGAACATGGTTTATGCTGTCATCCAGCACGCACCCATGTTTGGCGGCGTCTTGAACGGTACACCTGCCACGCCTGCCGGCATGATCGCCTTGGTGCCTACCCAAGTGGTTGCGGGAACCGGACGCGGCTCGGAAACCACAGGAACGGTGAATGCGTTTGCCGTGGTGGGCCCCAACACGTGGGATACCTGGCAGGCGGCGTTGAACGTTCAGGCGAACTGGACCCCACCAGCCAACGCGAACACCCTGAACGATGCGAATTTCCAGGCAGAGTCAACAAGCGCGCTAACCACCAATACCCCCTACTCGCCCAGCGGGCCGAATACGGCGCCCACGCTTTACACAGTGGAAGGCAATCTGGTCGCAGCCAACGCCGCCATTGCGGGCGCGGCCAAAATGTTTTCCGAGCAATACTCCCTGCCCTATGTCGCCCATAATCAGTTGGAGCCGCTGAGTTGCACGGTCAATTACATCGCCGGCGTCTCCTGCGACGTGTATGTATCAACGCAGGTAGCTTCGAGCGTGCTCGCTCTTGTGAATCAATTGACCGGGCTGCCTTTGAACAAGATCCATGTTCATACCACATGGTTGGGCGGAGGACTGGGGCGCAGAATCGAAACCGACTTTGTTAGCCAGGCGATTCAGGTGGCGATGGCCGTGGGCCAACCGGTGCAACTGCTATGGCCTCGGGAACAGAATTTCCTGCGCGACCAGTACCGGCCCTTGTCGCTGGTGCAGGTGAATGCCGGCCTGACCGCAAGCGGCAGCATCGCTGGGTGGGCATGCACCAATGTTTCCGAGTCGATTCTCGGTCAGCGAGGCTATCCGGTGGGAGCGGTGGGCGACAGCCAGGCTACCGAAGGAACGACCGCACTGCCCTATAACCTGGGAGCCCTGTCAACCCAGTGGGTATCGCACCCATCACCCATTCCGGTCGGCTTCTGGCGATCGGTTGGAATGTCGGTCAACACCTTTGCGGTGGAGTCGGCCATTTGTGAGCTGGCCACGCTTGCGGGGCAGGACGAGTATCAGTTCAGGCTCGGACTGCTCAACAACGCCCGCTGGACGGGGGTGCTTGAAGCAGTAGCAAATCTATGCAATTGGACTGCTGGTCCGCCGTCCGGCCACTTCTACGGGATGGCCGTCACCACCTATGCCAACAGCTATGTTGCCATGGTTGTCGACCTTTCCCTGAATTCCAACCTCGATTACGACGGGCAGCCAAAGCTCTTCACAGTCAACACCGTTTATATTGCGCTGGACTGCTACCTGGCTGTGAATCCCGGCCAGATCCAGACGCAACTGGCAGGCGGCATGGTGCATGGCTTCAACGCAGCACTCTACGGCCGGCAAAGCTTCGTCAACGGTGCAGCCCAGTTCTCGAACTTCGACCACAACCGCGTGATCCGCATGGACGAGATGCCGACGGTGCAGGTAACACTGATTCCCAACCCGACGCAGTCGACCTTTGAGGCGACGCTCGGAGGCGTGGGCGAACTTGGCGTCATGTGCATTGCGCCAGCGATGGCAAATGCCTACTTCAAGGCCAGCGGCAACCGCATTCGCACTTTGCCGTTTTTCCCCAACGCCGTAATGGGCGGGCTCGCAAACCCCGGCATCTAAGAGGATCGAATCGTTTCTTCTGCCTTACGGTGTCCGTTCCAATCAGCCGATTAACAGGTGCGGTGTGCCGGCCTCGAACGGCATACCGCGCCGGGGTCCGCCTTGCGGTTTGAAGCTCACCAAAGCGTTAAACCGATCCCGGTTTAGCAGGCATTCCGTCAATTTAACCGGTCATGCGAATTGTCCAGCCCGCAACTTTGCGGTTATGGCCCATTCTGCCGGTTCCCTTCAAAAACGACAGAACCAGCGAACTAAACGTAACGTATGGGCGTCTTAGAGATATATCCTCATTTGGTTCGAAGACCTGGAACTCCCAACAGGCGGAGATCAGGATTCTGCAATTGAAGGGCGATCCTACCCATGCGCAAAGCGATCCTTGGGATGGTCGGCTTGTTGGCGTTCGGCGCGTTGCATGCGGAGGGGTCAGGAGCTCAATTGCTGCGTCCGACAAGCGGCCTACCACCCTCGTTCGAAGTCGCAACCATCAAGCCAAACAATGGCGCCTTCCGCCTCCGACAGATGCGGTTCTCGCCGGCGAATTTCTCCGCCCAGCGCTACTCACTCAAGGATCTGATCAAGTGGGCGTACCGCATCAAGTCGGACGATCAGCTCTTGGGAGGTCGGCCCTGGATGAGTACTGAATTCTATGATGTGATTGCCAAAGCCGCAGAGAATGAAGTCGAGGCGATTGATCGGTTGGATCGCGAACAGGCGATTGAACGGACCCAACTGATGCTTCAGTCCTTGCTGGCAGACCGATTCCAGTTGAAGACCAGCATTCAGAAGCGTGAGCTTCCAATCTTTGCCCTCGTGGTTGCGAAGGGAGGGCCCAAGCTCAAAAAAGTTCAGACACCTCCAATTGCTTCGCCCGGAACGCAACTCCCGCCAGGATCGCGCCCTCCGGGTATCGGAACGACGGGCGAAAGCCGTATCACTGCGACCTCCTGCACGATGGATATGATGTCGGAGTGGTTGTCGCAGGTAGACGAGGTTGGCGCTCGCATCGTCCTCAACGAAACCGGCCTTCAGGGCAGTTACGATTTCGTTCTCAGCGGGGTTTCGGTTGCGTCGGCTCTCCCTCCCGGGGTTACGTTGAAGGGGCAGGCGAGCGAAAACAAGATGTCCATCCTTACCGCCCTCCAAGAGCAACTTGGGCTAAAGCTGGAACCTCGAAAAGCGCGCGTGGAGGTGCTCGTCATCGAGAGTGCCGAGAGGCCCTCGCCCAACTAGTTTCAGATTGTCCTCGCAGAGACCGTCAAGGGAGAAAAAGTAAAACCGCCGAGCCAAACGCGACGAACCAGCGTCTTACGGATATATCCTCAAAAAGACCACGAAATCAATGCAACCGATGTCTCAAAAGTTTCAAACTCCCGCGGGAGAGAAGGATGTCTTCATGTCGCCTGAAAGTCTTGTGCGCAAACCCAGTTTCGGCAGGAAAGTGCTTTTTAACCTGGCTGTCATCACCGCGACGAGTGTGGCAGCGATCTTCAGCCTCGTCTGCATCCAGAGCGCTAGAGCGCAGGGCGCTGCGCCGGCTTCGGCCCCAAACCCGGCTCAGGACTTATCCGCGACCTGGCAAGGCACACTCCACGCAGGTCAGGACCTGCGCATCGTGCTCAAGATCAGCAAGGCCGATGCCGGCGGTTACAAGGCCGATTTCTATAGCATTGACCAGGGCGGCCAGGCGCTTCCAGTCGACAAAATCACGGTCGACGGCGGCAGCGTGAAGATGTCGCTGAAGCTGATTGGCGGTACCTACGACGGCAAGTTGAGCGCGGACGGCAAGTCGATCCAGGGCAATTGGACGCAGGGCCCCAACCCGCTGGCCCTCAACTTTGCGCGCGCCACACCGGAGACGGAATGGTCCATTCCCACACCACCTCCGCCTGTTCCGCCCATGGCCGCGGATGCCAATCCCAGCTTCGATGTAGCCACCATCAAGCCCAGCGCACCAGACGCAAAAGGCAAGGGCTTCGGCTTTCGGGGCGGCCATTTTGTCACATTCAATACCAACGTGAACGATCTCATCGCATTTGCTTATGGACTGCACGCCAAGCAGATCGTCGGCGGCCCCGATTGGTTTGGCGTGGATCTTTTCGACATTGAAGCCAAGCCGGACGCCGAGGGACGGCCGAGCCTGAAGCAGATGGGGATCATGGTGCAAAAACTGCTCACAGAACGCTTCAAGCTGACCTTCCATCACGATCAAAGAGAGCTTTCCGTCTATGTGATCAGTGTTGCAGGCGGTGGACCCAAAATGACCAAGAGCGCAACCGCACCCAATGATCCGCAAGGCTTCCAATTCAGGGGATTGGGCGACCTGATCGTGCGCAACATGACGATGAAGGATTTCGCCAGTTGGATGCAGTCGGGGGTGATGGACCGCCCGGTGGTAGATCAGACCGGCCTCACCGACCGCTACGACTTCACATTGAAGTGGACGCCGGACGACTCGCAATTCGCGCAGTTCCGCGGAGCCGGCGTAAGCGTGCCGCCGCCCACTGACGACCCCAAAGCCCCGCCGAGCCTTTACACCGCAATCACTGAGCAGATCGGCCTGAAGATGGGTCCTGCGAAGGCTCCCGACGACGTAGTGGTGATCGACCATGTGGAGAAGCCCTCTGCAAATTAGCAGTGAGCGAATCTGCAATTTCAGGAGTCTCTACGAGTAGCCGATCCAATTGAGCTGGGAGGTTGGTAACTGGCGATGACGGGCCGCGCTGCAACCAAGATGCAAGTCTGTGGAATGCTGTGGCTCTGCGTGGCCGGCTTTGCAATGATGACCGCGAAGGGGGCTTGTCAGGCGGGCACAGCCGCGCAAAAATCTGCGGCAGCGACCCTCGAATTGCCCGCGTTCGAAGTTGCTTCGATCAGGGTCAACAATTCCGGTACTTCGCGATCCCATTCGAGTTCCGATAACGGCCGGTTTACCGCTACAAATATCAGCGTGAAAACACTTATGCAATACGATGCGTACGGAATTCCCGGGGCGCAGATTCAGGGTGGACCGGGCTGGCTGAACTCGGAACGATTTGATATTGCAGCAAAAGTAGATGACTCAACTGCCGAACAAATGAAGTCACTCAATCACGACCAGGAATCCCGCCTCACCCGACAGTTGATTCAGCAATTGTTGGCGGACCGTTTCAAGTTGGCGGTTCATTGGGAGAACAAGGAACTTCCCGTCTATGCCCTTGTCGTGGCGAAGAACGGCCCGAAACTGGAAAAGGCGAAAGACGCAAACGGCACAAGCATCAATTCTGGCAACGGAAAGCTGACTGCCAAGGGTGTAACCATGGAAAAACTGGCGCAGACGTTGACCGGGTTGACGGAAAGGGAGCTTGGCCGGTTTGTGATCGATAGGACTGGCCTTGAGGGAAGGTATGACCTTGCACTTGCGTGGTCGCCGGAGGATCGGTCGGCAGCAATGGTGAACTCGTCGGCAGATAACGCGGCGCCGCCCGGCCCATCCATTTTCACGGCACTTCAGGAACAGCTTGGTCTGAAACTGGAATCGACGAAAGGCACGGTAGAGGCTCTTGTCATCGATGAAATTGAACAACCTTCGGAGAATTGATACCAAGTCGGAGTAAATGGATGCCGCGGCGCCGCCCAGGCTATATCTCGGTCTTGTATGCACTGGCGATTCTTGCCTCCTCGTGCCTGGCCGCCGCGTCTGAATATCACGGGCAGGTCACCTACGGCGGCCTGCCTGTTCCGGGTGCTACGATCACGGCGACGCAAGGAGCGAAGAAGTTCACCACCACCTCCGACCAAGGGGGAGTCTATAACTTCGACGACCTTTCCGATGGACGCTGGAAGATCGTAGTTGAGATGCAATGCTTCGCGAAGATCGAGGCCGATGTTGAAGTAACTCCGAACATGGCTTCTGCAAAATTTGAACTAACTGTGCTGCCGATGGACGAGTTGATGGCGCGCACTAAGCTGGCGCAGGTTCCGCCTGTCATTCAGCCGACGCTTGTTACTCCTGAAGTCAGGAAGACGGACGGGTCTGCGACTGCAAACGGGGCTGCGGAGATTCCCAAGGCGCCCGATGAGCAAAGCCAGCAGGCCAATGACGGCTTTCTCGTCAATGGCAGCGTGAACAACGCGGCCACCAGCCAATACTCGCTTGACCGCGCATTCGGGAACAGACGGCCCAACGGCAAGAGCCTCTACAACGGTGGCTTCATGGCCATCATCGGTAACTCGGCGCTCAATGCGCGCACTTACTCTCTTAGCGGCCTGGAATCACCGAAGCCCTTCTACAACCTCATCACCGGCGCTTTCACCGTTGGTGGACTCGTAAAGATTCCTCGCCTGCTTCCGCGCGGGCCCAACTTTTTCGCTGCCTACCAATGGACGCGCAACGAGACCGCGCAGAATGAAACCGGCCTTGTTCCAACAGGGGCGGAACGGACGGGCGATTTGTCCGGCCTGTTGAATCCGCTGGGACAGCCGGTGACTTTCGTCAACCCCTTCACTGGGCTGCCTTTTGCGAACAACCAAGTGCCAATTAGTTCACAGGCGCA
>JBEKFD010000153.1:0-12079 GCA_050013495.1 Occallatibacter sp.
GAGGCCCATGACGTTGGACTCACCTTCAGGGGGCGATCAGAGATGATGGATTTCTACGTCCTCCCCAAGTTGTTGCAAATACTCCAGAACCAGCCGCCTGTGGCAGTGCTCGGCAGTGGGCTCGCTGCAAAGCAGCACAGTCCTCTGCTCGAAACCCTCCTTCTTGATTGCTGTCTCGATCCTTCTTGATTGCATCAGGGCAACAAAGGCCTCTTCATAAAGGTCCCAACTACCCTTCTTCTTCTTGTAAGCGTCGAGGATGTCCTGCGTGGGCGCGAGCAAGGGTTCGTGCTCATAGACTGCGCCGCAAATCTCACCGAGGAAGTAGGCCAGGTCAGCCTGCTTGGCGAATGCGGCGAGCTGCGAGGTGTTGTTCAGCCTTACATCCAGAAGGCGCTCGATGCCGTGAGCCTTCAGTGAGCCGAAGAACTGGCTGGCGCTCTTTTGGGTAAAACCGATGCTGTAGATCTCCATTTGTCCTCGTCGAGTTCCGCGAAGAGAGCGGGCTGACAGCCGATCAGCGGCTTTTTCGATTCGGCGGCGACCGCTTCGTCGGACTCAACACGACCGTCGCCTCGAATGTGCAGCATGGTGTGGCCGAGTTCAGTGAGGACGCGGCCGATGAGCAGGCGGCGATGGCAATGGGCTGGGTCTTCCTCGCCGCAAAGCAACGCCACACGGTAGCGCGAGAAGCCGGCTTCGAGGCGGCCGATCGCGGCTTGGAACTGTGTGTCTTCGCGGAGCCGCCCGTAGACAACCCGGCCCGTGTGGTCGTAATAGGCGGGATTCGCCGGGCGGCCACCCAATTCCGCGCCGAGAAAGAGATAGCGCACCCCCGCCGCCTCCAGAGAGCGCCGAATGAGCTCTTGGTCAAACTGAGGGACGTATTTTGAGTAGGGAGAACTCCGTGTGTCCACTACCACTTGTAGCCCGTGCTGGCGGACCAGGGCGAGCCACGTTTCCACGGAGTGGTTGGAGTGCCCAAGAGTGAAAAAAGTGCTCATGCTGAATGCCCTTGGCTAGGAGAATAGCACTTTGCCAATTGCGGCAATTGAATGTGCCGGCGATTTACTGCGTATAAATCTCCGGGCGGGCGAAGACCAGATCTTCGGGGGTGCGGACGGGGAGAGGGAAGTGCGCGTCCAGATCGCCGGCAAGCACGGCGGAGACTTCCGGTTTGTCCGGATGGACGTGTACGCGGATCTTCTTATCCTTCAGCGTCCAGAGCCATTCCCAGGCGCGGTCTTCATCCGGAAACGGGCGCGAGAAATCGCCGGTGTAGTAGTTGGTTTCGCTGCCTTCTGTCACGGAGTAAGAGTAAGTAAATGAGGCAGTTGGGCGCCGGGAGGAGCCGTAGAATTTGGTTCCTTTCACGACGTTGGTGCGCTGCACCCGGCCGTCGACCGAAGGCCAATGTTGCGCCAGGCGCGCGTTGCGCCGTTTGACCCAGCGCCGCGAGGCCTCTGCCAGCGACCCGCCGAAGACCGCAAAGAGGTTGTGGAACTGCCACCAGTGATTCGAGCTCCACCTGACACGCTTGAGTGCTTCAAAGACTTCGGGGACGTTCACCAGGGCGAAACCTCTTCCGTGAGTCATCTCTCACGATACACCGGGTTTCGCGGCGCGAAGTTCCACGGTTGTAAACCGCTGTGGCTTCGCGTCGTATACGGAAGTTTACACCAAAGTAATGTGCGTGCTGCCTCCATGCGGATTCTAAAGAAGTTAGTTCACGCAGCAGATTGGCACCCTGCTTGCTTCTGCAAAGGGCGGAATGCCGATCTTGCGGCAATTGGTGCTCGACCGTCAAACCCGGTTGCGATCTGACTCACGACCGCAAGTGGAACGACGCGATCCATTCAATGAATTCAGAGGCGGAGTTAGCAGCCATCTGTCTGTGACCCTGAATGCAGAGTTACATTAACCGATTTGATTCCGTAAGAAGCGCTTAGGAAGAAAGACGCTGTTGCCGGGACTTGGGTTCGACGATGATTGAACCGATATACAGAGTCTGAAGTGATTACGCGACTTCGCCGCAGACACATTCGGCGAGGTTCCAGGGCTGTTAGGAGGCTAAGGATGTCCGCTCGCAATTGCTTTAAGGTGCTGGGACTCTTCTGTATGGTCCTGCCATTCACCGGTTGCACCAACACCCAGGTGGGTTCCATCCAGGTATCGCCTGCTTCGCAGAGCCTGGTAGTGGGCCAGACTGTGCAATTTACAGCCACTGGGACGATTGGCCACGGGAGCCATCCGACGAGTTCCACCAATGTGACAGACCAGGTTACCTGGGCATCCAGCGCTCCTGCCGTGGCCACCGTGAGTTCTTCCGGACTGGCTACCGCGGTGGGTGCGGGCTCAACCACGATTACAGCCAGCATGACCGGGTCAATCGCTGCCACAGCGACGCTGACTGTGACGGCCACGGGCGGAGGCACAGCCGGTGGGTCACTTGTCTCGCTTGCCATTATTCCCGGCACGCAATCGGTTGCATCGCCCACCCAGACAAGCCAGTTCATCGCGATTGGAACCACTTCTTCGGGGGCGACGGAGGATCTCACCAGCAAGGTTACCTGGGGCTCAAGCAGCGCTCAGGTTGCCACAATCACTCCAGCCGGGCTTGCCACGGCCGTGAGTCAGGGCACCACTACCATCACAGCCATCGGGACCAACCCCGGCAGCACCGTGGTTACCGCGCAAGCGACCCTCACGGTTCTTGGCGGTGCGTCGGAACCGCTCACCAAGCTTTCCATCACCCCTAGCAGCCAGTCCGTCTCCGCGTCAGGGCAGACAGGCCAGTTTATCGCCCTGGGTACCTCGGGAACCACTGGCCTTGACGAGGATGTGACAGGTTCTGCCAGCCTCACCTGGAGTTCCAGTATTCCAAGCGTCGCCACCGTCAACGCGGCTGGCGTTGTCACGGGAGTGAGTGCCGGCTCCAGCACCATCACGGCGCTGTGGACGAACCCCGATGCCAGCATCGTGACGGCAACAGCCAGCGTCACGGTTACATCCACAGCCCCGCCGGAGCCCCTGCTCTCGCTCACCATTATTCCCAACATTATTACCGTAGGCAATTTGCAGGACACAGGCAATTTCCTGGCCATCGGAACGTTCGCGTCCGCTCCTTACGTTCGGGACCTGACCAATTCGGTCACCTGGCTGTCAGCAGAGCCCAATGTTTTCCCTGTCAGCTCCGACAGCACAACCGTGAATCCTGGCGCTCCGGGCGGGGTTGTCACAGCCTTCGGCAGCGGAACCGCCGTCATCATTGCCGAAGCAACCGCTGCCGACGGGACCATACAAACAGCCACGTCAACGTTCTCGTGCCCCTACCTTCTCCCGGCGCCCCCGCAACCAGGTTCATGCTTTCCGGGCTCGGAGGCATCGGCTCTCCTGTCGACGGTAACCATTTATAACGAAGGGTTGAACACCTCCAATTGGGAAGTGACGGCTCCCTCCGCCACGGGCACGCCAAACGTGATCCATTGCGGCCCCGGCTGGACCCTGGGTGGCGGCACCGGCGGGTCAGTCTGCGTGGGGACATACCCCATTGGAACCCCTCTGAAGCTCACAGCGACTCAGCCTGCCGGCAGTACGGGTACCTTCGGCGGATGGTCGCAGAACTGCACTCCCGACCCCAACCCGCCCACTGCAAACGGACCGAACACTTGCATCATCACGCCAACAACCTTTAATGAGTCGGTGGGAGCCATCTTCAACTAGGTATCAGCCGCAGATCTGACCTGGAAAGCCGCCTTTCGGGGCGGCTTTCTTGCGTGTTGGGGCAGCGTGCCAGGATTGCGGGCAAGCTTTATGCCGGTGCCTGCGCGTCAGGCCAGTAGCGGAAGTTGCGGAAGGTGGCCTGGCCCTTGCCGGCGGCGAAAACGGCGGGGCGGACGTCGAGGAAGCCATTCAGCACGTTGTGGTTCATGCCGGAAATCTCGGCGGATTCCTGGGTCTGATGCCAGCTTTCGCCGGGCAGGCGGTAGTAGAAGTCAATCTCCTGGCGGTCATTGACGATGCGCAGTGTGGCGCGGGTTGCGCCCTGGTGCTGGCGGCCGGGAATGTAGCCGTTGGCGATGCGTGCGCCAATGCCCTCGGAGTCGAGAAGGATGCCGGTGGCGTGGCCGGGATCGTAGAAGAGCAGCAGCCCTGAAGCGCAGCCGGCCGAGATTTCGCAGTCGATCTCGACCGTGTAAGAGTGGCCTCCGACCGGGGTAGTGAGGGCGGAGCTGTCGGCAAGGGAATTGCCGCGCGCCTGGAGCGTCAAGGCTCCGTTGCCGGTGGAGAAGCGGGACGGGTCGAACTGGTGCCAGAAACCCCATTGCAGGCCAAGTTCGGCTGTCGTAAAGCCGTCCGATGGGTCGAGGAGCGGTTGCTGCGCGGTGCCGGGAATGGGCATGGGGATGGCTGCATCGGCGGTGACGCCTTCGGGGATGCGGAACCAGCCGTCGGCGGTCCATTCGACGGGCAGAAGCAGAAGCTGGCGGCCCAGGGTGCGGTAGCCGTTCTCATATGCGTGAGAGGTGATGGACCACTTGCCCTGCGGCGTGTCGACCAGGCGGCCATGGCCGAGGGAGAGCCAGCGGTCGTCGCGCGAATGCGTGTGGACGATGGGATTGTAAGGCGAAAACTCCCAGGGGCCCTCGGCGTGGCGGCTGCGGGCGCTTATGACTGAGTGGCTGGTAGCCGGTCCTGCTGTGCCTCCTTCCGCCACGTTGAGGTAAAACCAGCCGTTATGCTCAAGCAGTTTTGGAGCTTCCAGGCAAACGCATTCCATGCGCGTCGTTGCCGGAATCGGCCATGGCTCGAACATCGTTCGTGGTGGCGTTTTGACCGAAAGCCCGTCGGCGTTGAGTTCAGCCATCTGCCCGCCGGCCATGTAGAGGAAGCGGCGGCCATTCTCCGCAATGTGGGCGGGATCGATGGCGTTGATGCCCAGCTCGATCGGCTCCGACCATGGACCTTTGGGGTTATCGGCGTGGACCACGCGCAACCGTCCGTCGGCAGGGAAGTAGATGTAAAAGCGGCTTTGATACTCGCAGAGATAAGGCGCGTAGACGTTGCCGTAATAGCGGCCGAGCGCTGCGGCCATCGGACGCCAGTTGATGAGGTCGCGTGAGTGCCAGATGAGCAGGCCGGGGGCGTAATCGAAGCTGGAATGGGTCATGTAAAAGTCGTCGTCCACGCGGATGGGGCTGGCGTCGGGATGGTCTCCGCCAAGGATGGGATTGCGGTAGACGTAGGCTGGCTGGGCCAGAGAGTTATTGGCAACGAGGGCGAGAGCGGCGGAGGCGGTGTTGAAGGCGAACTGGCGGCGGGTGAGCATGGCCGGGCCAGTGTAGCTTTCTGATCGGGCGGGAGTAAAGCGGCTGACTTAGGCGGATCTCAGGTCAGCAAGTTAGCGTCCCGCTGGCGCGGGACATAGCCAGTTAGCAAGTTGGCGGCGCTGTGGGATGCGGGAATGGGATTGGAGGCGAGCGATTTAGACTGGATTCGACTCGCTTGAACGTGATGACTCATCGGTTTGGCAGGATTCGCCGCTTCCATTTCAATCTTCCGCAGCGCGTTGCGGCGGGGTTACTCACCCTTTTCCTCATCCAGGGGCTGTGGCTGACCGGGCACCAGACGCTGACCGACCGCGACTACCAATACGCGCGGTGCGGGCGCGAGACCTGGGAGCGGCCTTCGGCGCTGGCCGGCTATTACACCACCTGCGGGAATATTCACGATGGCATTCTGGGTTATCGGCTCGCCGGGCTTCCGCTCACGCTGAACCTGCTTGCCGAACGGGGGATGGACGTGTTCCGCAAGCCGGAGGACAAGCTGTTTCAGGCAAGCGGCGAAGTGAGTACCTGGGAGCTGCGCCACCAACTCACGCATGTGTTGCTGCTGCTGAGGCTGCCGTTTCTGCTGGCGGGTTGCATGCTGGGCGGGGGCCTGTGGTGGGTGACGCGACGGCTCTATGGGAACCTGGGCGGATACACGGCGCTGGCGCTCTACTGCTTTTCTCCAGCTGTGCTGCGGGCATGCGTGGCGCCGAACGCGGAGATACTCGCGGCCTTGGGGGTCTATGGCGGCGTGTACACCTGCATCGGCGTGGCCCATGCCATGCAAGGGCCGCGGCGCAAACCGGGGCCCCCGGCGACAGGTCTTCGTCGCTGGGGTGGGAAATGGAGGCCGCGCATTGTGTTGCTCATGGCAGCCTTTGGGCTGGCCGCTGCGGCGCACATTGCGGCATTGCCGGTGGTGGCGGTGCTGGGGCTGGTGGCTATGGCGTGGGTGGCTGAGGGGCGCAGGAGCCAGGTGCTGCCCATGGTGCTCATTGCCGTAGTGGGTGCGCTGCTGGTGGTGTTCGCCTGCTACGGGTTTTCGCCGGACGCATTCAGTTACGTCTTCCGCTCCAACGCGGGCGCTCTGTGGATTTCAATAGACCCGGCACGGCGGTTTTTCTCGGCGCTTGGCAACGCTGGGATTACGCTCGCCTCGGCGGCTGCGCTGGTGCTCTACTTGGCGCTCAGAAAGTCGCGTTACTTTGGCAATACAGCGCCATTGTTCTGCGGCTTGATTTTGATGATCCTTGTCGCCAAGGGCGTGCCGGGCGCTCCGTGGCTATGGGCGCTGCCGTTTCTGCTGACGTTTGTGGGCGGCGTTTGGGCTGACGCCTATGAAGGCCCGCACGGACGGCTGGCCCTGACGGCGGCTGGGGCGATTGTGCTGCTGCAAGCGGTGTTCTGCGTGCTGAGCTTGCCGGGGCTGCTGTAAGAAAGTGGAAAGATCTCTTTGCATCTCTTAAAAAGGCATTTGACGACATTAGGCATTTCAAGACATAATGGGTAATGTGTTCTTAGAATGGAGGCCTGACCGGGAGCAGGGCCTGTAACAAAGGAGGAACCATGTTTACTCCCGGCACCGAGAACAAGTGGGAGGCTGCGTTTCATCCGGACTATGCGCCCGAAGTTCTTGAAGTCTCGGATGCTGTCCGCCGTGAAATCTACTCATTGTTCGGATTGCTCAGGAGACTCGGCCCTCAACTTGGCAGGCCGCAGGCAGATACGCTCAAAGGATCGAAGCACGCGAATATGAAGGAGCTTCGTTTCTGCGCCGATAACGGAGTATGGCGGGTTGCTTTTGCGTTCGACTCAAAGCGCCGTGCCATTCTGCTGGTTGGCGGTGACAAGGCTGGGGTTTCGAAAGACAAGTTCTACAGGCATCTGATCGAGGTTGCCGATCGCCGCTTCGATCAGCACCAACGGGTGATCGAACCGATGAAAGAGAAACAGTGATGACCTATTCAACCGTCTCTCTTGAAGAGATGCTGTCCCGTGAATCGGAAGACTTCCGGAAGTCGGTCGAACAGCGCACCGCGGAACTGATTGCCGAAGAACTGACCCTGCGCGAAATCCGTCGCGCACGCCGGCTCACCCAGGCGCGCCTCTCCAAGAAACTTAAGATCGGCCAGGAGGGCGTTTCGCGCATAGAAAGGCGCACCGACCTTTACATTTCCACGCTGCGAAGCTACGTGGAGGGAGTGGGCGGCAAGCTGAAGCTGGTAGTGGAATTGCCCGACCGCCCGCCGGTGCTTCTGTCTGGATTGGGCGAGGATCAGGGCGAAAAACGGGCCAAAAAGAAGGCCGGGACAAAAGCCAAAGCGAAGTCCAAAACCCGGCGCGCGGCCTGAGCCCCCGGCGTCCTTTTTTACAATGCCGGATCTTTACTATAAAGTAAAGAAAAACAACGACTTATTTGCCCCAATTCGCCTTGCTGAAAGTCATCTCGAACGGGTAAAATAACAACATAGCCCACGGAGCCCGGCCCCGCTTTCTCCGGACCCTTTCTGCCGCCTTTCCGCGAGCTTTGAAAAGACCCTATGGCCGACGACAAGAATCCCCTCCTCCCTCTCGATGGCGGCACGCCGCCCAACGGCGGCACCAACCTCATCCCCATCAACATCGAGGAGGAGATGCGCCGGTCGTATCTCGATTACTCGATGTCGGTGATTATTGGCCGCGCGCTGCCCAGCGCCCTTGACGGCCTGAAGCCGGTGCATCGCCGCGTGCTCTATACGCTCAGCGAAATGGGGCTCGAGTACAACAAGAAGTATGCGAAGTGCGCCAAGGTTGTGGGCCAGGCCATGGGCGTCTACCATCCCCACGGCGACTCGGCTATCTACGACACGCTGGTGCGCATGGCGCAGCCCTTCACTCTGCGTTACACGCTGGTGGACGGGCAGGGCAACTTCGGCTCGGTGGATGGCGATCCGCCTGCGGCCATGCGGTACACCGAGTGCCGCATGTCGCGCATTGCCGGCGAGCTGCTGTCCGACATCGAAATGGAGACGGTGGACTTTACGCCCAACTACGACGAGTCCACCTTTGAGCCGGTTGTGTTGCCTACGCGCATCCCAAACTTGATCGTCAACGGGTCGAGCGGCATTGCAGTCGGCATGGCCACCAACATTCCGCCGCACAATTTGACCGAAGTCGTGAACGCGGCTATCGAGCTGGTGCAGAATCCGCATGCGGGTTTGGCGGAAGTGTTGAAGCACGTGCAGGGTCCCGACTTCCCCACCGGCGGATTCCTCTACGGGAAGTCCGGCATTCCACAGGCCTACAAGACAGGCCGCGGCCGCTTCATGATGCGCGCCAAGGTGGCTACCGAGAACCTGACCAAGGAAAAGCAGGCGATCATTGTCACTGAGATTCCTTACCAGGTAAACAAATCCAAGCTCATTGAGCGCATTGCCGAGCTGGTGAACGAAAAAATCGTCGACGACATCAGCGACGTGCGCGACGAGAGCGACCGCGACGGCATGCGTATCGTCATCGAGCTCAAGCGCGGCGCGCAGCCGGAGATTGTGCTCAACCAGCTCTACAAGCACACGCAGATGCAAGAGAGCTTCTCGATGATCTTCCTTGCGGTGCTGAACGGCCAGCCGCGGGAGCTGAGCCTCGACCAGGCCATTCGGGCATTTATCGACCATCGCGTCGATGTGGTGCAGCGCAGGACCGTGTTTCTGCTCAAGAAGGACCGTGCCCGCGAGCACATCCTTGAAGGCCTGAAGATCGCGCTCGACAATCTTGACACGGTGATCCGCATCATTCGTGCATCGGGCTCGCGTGTTGAGGCTCGCGAGAATTTGTATGCATGGGGCAAGGGGGCCGAGATTCAGGTCATGCTGGACCGCGAGCGGTTGATGCATGAAGAGAAGGGCCTGACGCTCCGGCAGATCGACGCAATTCTCGAATTGCAGTTATACCGCCTCACGCAGCTTTCCATTGATGAGTTGCTGAATGAGTTGAAGCAAGTGCGCGCGCGCATCGCGGAATACGAGTCGATTTTAGCCAGCGAAACAAAGCTGCGCGCGGTAATCGTGAAGGAACTCGAAGAGGTTCGCGACAAATACGGCGATGCGCGGCGCACGCAGATTGTGGACGAGAGCGCGGAGCTGCAGCTTGAAGACCTGATCGCCGACGAGCAGGTCGCCGTGACGGTGAGCCACCAGGGCTACCTGAAGCGCACGCCCATCAGCATTTATCGACAGCAGCGCCGCGGCGGCACCGGGCGCACCGGCATGAAGACGCGCGAGGAGGATTTTGTCTCGCAGCTGATCGTCAACTCGACGCACGCGTTCCTGCTCTGCTTTACCAACACCGGCCGCGTCTACTGGGTCAAGGTCTACGAAATCCCCGACGTGGGCGCGGCGGGCAAGGGCAAATCCATGCAGAGCCTGCTTGACCTGCAACCGGGCGAGAACGTGCGCGCCATTCTGCCCGTGCGCGACCTCGAAGAAGAAGGCAAGTACATCTTCTTCGCCACGCGCCAGGGAACGGTGAAGAAGACGCCGCTTAAAGACTTCTCCAACGTAATGGCACGCGGCATCATCGCCATCGATATCGACAAGGACGATGAACTGATCTCCGCCGGGCTCACCAACGGCAAGCAGACTATCTTCCTGGCCACGCGCGACGGCATGGCCATCCGCTTCGTTGAGGCGTACGACCCCGATCGCAGCGGCGTGGGCTTGCGCCCCATGGGCCGCAACGCCGCCGGCAACCGCGGCATCTCGCTCAAGAAGGGCGATTACGTGATCGGCGCAGCCATTACGAACTCCGACGCCCTGCGCGAACAGGAACGCGATGAGTGCGCCGAGCGGCTCGGCCTCACTGACAAGCTCGCCACGCTGCGCAAGGTTTACACCGAGGCCGAAGAAGGCCTCACCAGGGCCAGGGAAGACCTCCGCAACAAGACAGTCGATTCCGCCGCCGTCTCCGCCGCCGAGAAAGCGCTCGAAGTTGCATGGAAGGCCATCAAAGGCCTTGACGACAAGCTCTGCGTGACCCAGCAGCTCATCCTCACCGTTACCGAGAACGGCTTCGGCAAGCGTACCGATGTCGACGAGTATCGCCTCACCGCGCGCGGCGCCCAGGGCGTCACCAACCTCAAGGCCACCACGAAGGTGGGCAAAACAACGTCCATTCTGCTGGTCAACGAGACCAGCGAACTCATGGTCATCAGCCAGTGGGGCAAGATCATCCGCATCGACACCAAGACCATCCGCGCCGCCGGCCGCGCCACGCAGGGTGTTCGCCTGCTCAACCTGGAGCCCGAAGACAAGGTAGCCGCCGCTGTAATCATCCCGCCTGAGGAGTTAAAGGACGACGAGCCGACGCTGCTGCAGTAGTGCGGAGAGCTCGCCGAGAAAGTGGAGCCCCATCAGTGCCTGCTAAGTTACCCACTTTTGATCAGCTGATGAACCCGCTCCTCCAGGCGCTTCAGGCGCTCGGAGGGTCCGGTTCGATCGAAGAGATCTACGATAAAGTCGTCGAACTTGAGAAGTTCTCAGATGAGGTCATTTCACACCTGCATGATCCTGAAAAGAGCAATCAGACCGAAGTCGCCTACCGTCTGGCCTGGGCGCGTACGTACCTGAAGAAGTTTGGCCTGCTGGAAAACTCATCCAGGGGGATTTGGTCGCTAAACCAGAATTCCAAACAGCCAAGCAAGGTAGACCCACACAAAGTGGTCCAATTCGTCCGAGCGTCTGATAAGAAGGAGAAAGATGCAATCGGCGTCGAAATTGCTCCTGGCTCGGTCTCAGCTTCCGAGGTTTCCGAGGAGCCGGAATGGAAGCAAAGGCTTCACGTGGTCTTGACACAGAATCTAGCTCCGGCAGCATTTGAGCGATTGGTTCAGCGACTCTTGAGGGAGTCAGGCTTCACCCAAGTTGAGGTCACCGGGCGAAGCGGAGATGGAGGAATTGACGGTCGCGGAATAGCTCGGATCAACGGCCTCATGAGTTTCCATGTCCTCTTCCAATGCAAGAGATATAAAGGATCTGTGAGCGCTGGCGAAATGAGAGACTTTCGCGGAGCAATGATGGGCCGCGCAGACAAGGGTCTATTCATAACGACCGGAACATTTTCGCCTGCGGCGGTCAAAGAAGCGACTCGAGATGGAGCGCCTCCGATTGACCTGCTCGATGGAACGGAGCTTGCCGAGAAGTTAAGAGAGCTAGGAATCGGCGTTTCAACAAAAACAGTTCAGGTTCATACCGTCGATGAGGCGTGGTTCTCAAATATCTAACTGCGATGCCCTGTGTCGACTTCCTTTCGGCACAACTCCGTCCAATATTTGACTGCTCGTCGAAAGTTTCGAGTGTTTGGCCACGGACACTTCGGTAAGCCAGAGATTGATTTCAGATTTGGAGTTAGACTGGAACCACCTCAATTGCGCGAGTGGAGGCGGCAGCGGCACAGGATTGCCCCGGAAAATTGGGCCTCTGTCCGCAAGTCGCCATGAACGACCTGCGGGCCGTGCCAACGCAAGGGAGGTGGGGGACGATTGGATGAAAAATCGTCCCAGAATCAAGTCCGATGCGAGTCGCAATCACCATCGCTATTGGCTGGCGGTTCGTGACAGCACTCGTAATCCCCGTCCTGGCGCTACTGCTCAAGTAGTCGATCCTGAAAGACCAACAAGACCCTCATAAAACCTGATGAAATGCGGTGTTTGTTGCACTAGAATTTCCCTGAGGGCGCGGCAAATGGCCTGGAAACTGGGGAAAAAGCGATGCGAC